>NZ_JADEWT010000010.1 GCF_015207505.1 Tychonema sp. LEGE 06208 | reverse complement strand
GGGAAGAAGTCATCTCCGCAGCAGGCAACATCTCACACAACGCCCGATAAATTTCACAATCCTGGGGATACAGACGATAAGCCTTCAGCATTGCCTCAGCCGCCTTCTGATATTCCCCCGTATGGAACAAGTAACGCCCATAGGAATACCAACCCCTAGGATGATTTGGGTGTTCCTCAGTAAACCGTTCCAACACCCCAACCCCATTAGCCGACTCGCCCCGGAAAAGGTGATAATATGCCAGCAACTCGCGGGCATCCGCCGCATCAGGAGCCAGTTGCAGCACAGAACCAATCATCTGTTTAGTCTGCTTCCCCTCCTCACCGGATACCAATCTCATCCGGCAACGAGTATCCGCCAGTCGTTTGAGTACCCCAAAATCACCCGGAGCCACCTCTAGCGCTTTGCTCAACCTGCGCTGCGCTTGGCGCACATTCCCCACCGCCTGACTAGCGTCGTAGCTGTCAATCAGCGCTACAACATCATCCGGGTTCAGTGACAAAACCGTATCAAAGGCTCGCAAAGCTGCAACCGCATCCCCTCTGCCCCTTTGCACCTGCCCCAAGGCCAGCCAGTGAGCCGCATTATTTGGTTCTAGGGAAGCCGCCGACTCAAAAGCCAGTATCGCTGCCGGAGTGTCACCTCTACAGAGTGCGATCGATCCGCTGATATGCTGCCGAGTCGCCTCATTGCGTGCATTGGCCAAGGCACTTTCATAAACCGCTACGGCCTCAACCTCTTGTCCCATAAGCTGCAAAAGTTTCCCCCATTGCAACCGCACGCCGATCGATGGTGGTTGCTGCCGATCGATCGCTTGGCGATATTCCTCAACCGCCTGCTCAATACGACCCATTGCATACAGCAAATTCGCCAATTCCAACCGCTTCTTCCACCCAGATGGATACTGGTGCACGTACTCACTTAATGTTTTCAGCTTCTGCTCTTGTCTGGTTGGCTTGGAGTCTCCAACCAGGTAAGCATTCAACTCCACCCCAGAGGACTGAGTGAGGGATACCACCCGGAATGTAGTGTTTCTAGACATATTGCTGTTACCTGATAATTAATTGTCTCGCCAATGTTCTCTGTCATCGGGGCGATCGAGTCGGATGCGATCGTTTCAGCGGATTGTAGGGGCAATTCCCCCGCGTCAAGCGAAGCTATCCCGTAGGGAATCGCCCCACAATCTTGACGGGGTAGGCACTGGGGTACTACCCCTACAGCAAAATCATCGCTGCTAAAGGCAACGTCCCCCTTTTGAGACGACTCGGAGGAATCTGACAAAGCATCATCCAACCCTGACAAATACCCGCTCAAACGCTTTTGCAGAATTTCTCGTGCCTGTTGGATGCGCTTGTAAACGTTATTGAGCGAGAGAGCAAGTTGTTGGGCAATATCTTGATAGGCAATCTGGTGGCAGTAACGCAGGATAAACGGATTGCGTAATCGAGAAGGAAGAGTATCAATAGCGCGGCGAATGTACTGTCCCAACTCATGATGTAGAAGTGCTTCTTCAGGAGAGTTCAAACCAGAAATAACTGCTGAATTTCCTGTAGCAGCTACTTCTTCAATATCCTCGATCTGCATTGCCTTCCGGCGACGTTCTCGATGTATATCTATACATAGATTATGGGTTAAGCGGGTGATCCAAGCTCGGAGGTTGGTGATTTTTTCGGCATAGTCTGGCAATTTATCCCAAGCTTTGAGCATGGCGCGACTGAGCACCTCTTCGGCATCAGCAGGATTCCCCCCCATCCACCTGAGACAGCAACGGTAAAGATCATCTCGGTTCTGCTGCCATAACTGCCAAAATGCTTTCTCTATATCTTCTGGACAACACCGAATGTCTGTTGCAATAACGGATTGAGAATTTGACATGACTTAAAAAATGGTGAAAGATCGATGTGAAGGAACATTCCTCTGTTGCTTTTTTCGTTGCACCCCAATCCCGCAAACATCTAGCTGAGTGTGGTCTCAGTATTTATGCGGATAAAGATTGGATTCAGTTGCTCTTTTTTTGAAGCTGCATCCTTTCCATGTCTGTATCAGGGCTTCCCTCCCCCGCCCCTGTCAGTCGGAAAAGTCGGCTCGTAAAGTCGGAAAAGTCGGACGCCCTGGTTTTACTATCTATCTTTAGATAGAGCAGATCGACAGCATGACTGATACTTTTCTCTGTCTTTTGGTGGATGCTATTCAATAGTATGTTTGGACGATCGGCCTAAAGCAAGTCGGAAAAGTCGGATCGAAAAGTCGGAAAAGTCGGATCATTCGGATCGTTATGTGAATAGGGCTTACGCATGGGGGCCCAGAAACCGGGTTTTTTTACGAAAATACAGAGGTTGCAGCCCGCAGATTCGGTAAAAAACCCGGTTTCTTTGGTGGGAGTGCGTCCAGGACTGGTGAAGAAAGAGGTGGGCAAAAATGTATGCGAACAAACTCAAAGAGCTGACGGGGGTGACAATCAACTTAAAAGCCTTGTGCTGACAAGGATTTAAGCCGATCGCCCTCAAAAAGAATTAAGCGGGCGATCGCTACTTTTGCTTCGACAAGGTAAAATGAGGATCGGGGGCGATCGCCCAGAGCGTAATTGTCAATAAGTCTGTCATAATAGCTATTAGGAATTTCCCCACCGACTTACTACGGTGTATAACTCAAAGCTAGGGTTCAAAACTTAAAAACTTTACCCGATGAGATGGATGTGTATATGACTTTTGAAGAAGCCCTAGAATTTATCGAATCAGCCTTAGAGTCCAAAACCAGTAAAACCTTAAGTTTGCTTGAAAAAGAAATCTTAAAAGCTGCTTGGGAAAACGCAACTTATAGTGTCATTGCTGACAGCTTGTACCTGAGCATAGGACATATCAAAGATTTAGCAGCCATCCTGTGGCAGCGCCTTTCAGACGTAATGGGGGAAAAAGTTACTAAGAATAACTTTCGCTCTCTGGTAGAGAAGCAAAACACCACAACTGCAACTGCGATCGCCAATGCAAAAGGCGAACCTATGACGATGACTGCGGCCCAAGGAAGTGACATCAATGAATTAGAAACTTGCAAAGGCAACATTTTAATTGTTGATGACCTTCCAGAAAATCTGCGTTTTCTCACAGAAATTCTCAATAAGAATGGCTATAAAGTTCGCTGCGTCACCAATGGTGCGATGGCCTTGAGAACAGTTCGCAATCATCCCCCCGATGCTATATTGCTGGATATTAAAATGCCAGACATGGACGGCTATCAAGTCTGCCAAGCCCTCAAATCCGATGAAAACACCTCAGAAATTCCGATTATTTTCTTAAGCGCACTTGACCAAATTTTTGATAAAGTCAAAGCTTTTAAGGTAGGGGGAGTTGACTACATCTCTAAACCTTTTGAGCCGGAAGAAGTGCTAGTTCGCCTCGAAACTCAGGTCACTATCGGGCACCAAAAACGCCAGCTTAAAGAAGCAATCGAGCGACACCAGCAAACCGCAGAAATTGCCTACCAATCTCGCACCCTGCTGGCCAATTTGCTAAACTCCTCTCTGGATGCAATAGCCGCAGTGCAGGCGGTGAGAGGGGATATTGGTGGAGAAATTGAAGATTTTCGCTGCTTGGTAGTTAACCCTGTCTTTGCCAGACTCTTAGGGAAAAAACGCACAGAACTAGCGGGCGAACCCGTTCTAAAAAAACTGCTCGATAGATTGATTCCAAAATTATTTGATTTATTAGTAGAGGTTGTGGAGACTGGAGAATCACTTGCAGGAGAGGTGCATCTAGAAAGCGATGACATTGGCAAATGCTGTTATGTAACTGCTGTGAAATTGGGAGACGGCTGCTCAATTACCATCCGCGACCTTACCAAGTTAAAACAGTCTCCCCTAAACTCAATGATTGAAGTGAATTAAGTCACCCCCAAAATCGTTCGGCGGTTTCAACCGCTACTATTTTTAGGTGAGTTTAGATCCCCCTAAATCCCCCGGATAGTCGGGGGACTTTGAATACTCTTGTCCCCCCCTTATTAAGGGCGGTTAGGGGGGATATATCGATAATTTACTTGATACAACTGCAATCTGCTGCATCAAGATTCACCAACCAAAGGTTCAGTTAAATCGAGAATATTCTCAAACTGAAATTTATTCAGCCAACCTCTGAGAGTCTGAAGTTCTAGAACTTGGAAATCAGGAATTTCCTCAAGGAGTTCAGACACTAATTCGGAATCCGCGTCAAGAGCTGCTTCATGCAATTTTACAATCCATATTGGTGACATGGTTGCTAATAAATCTGTTAAATTTAAGGGTTCTCCCTTCACATTATCAGCCGAAGACGATAGCTCTTGCTCCTCATAAATATAACTGACTCCCAAATGTTTAGCCATAATGTCAAAGATAGCTTCTGTGGGGAAGGGTTTTCGCACAAAATCATCGCAGCCAGCCGATAAAATAATTGCCTTTTCTTCTTCCCACACGCTAGCTGTCAAAGCAATAACAGCAGTAGCTTGCCCTTTAGTTGTACTTTTAATCTGTCTTGTTGCTTCGTAACCATCCATAACGGGCATTCTCATATCCATCCAGATCAGGTGTGGTGAGTATGAATCCCAAATTTCAAGTGCTTCAATACCGTTACTCGCTTCTTGCACTTTAAAACCCAGAGGTTTGAGGAGTTTAATTAACAGTTGCCGATTGTCATCTTTATCATCGACTACTAGGATACGATATTGGGGTTGGTTGGGTGCTAAAGTAACAACGCGACGATGGTAGGGTTGGTTTTGAATTTGGTTTCCATCAGCAATACTCACAGAAATCTCAAATTGAAATGTTGTACCAGATATTGGTATAGGCGTCGTATCATCAGATAATTCCCCCAGAGGGATTCCGGGAGTGAAAGCTTTGCCACCACTAATCACTGTTATTTCACCTCCCATCAAGCGGATAAATTGACGGCTAATCGTCAGTCCCAATCCTGTTCCTTGCTGTACTTTTTGACCTGATGCTGTTTGTACGAAGGGTTTGAATAGTTTCTCTAGTTCGTCTGCAGCGATGCCAAGTCCTGTATCTTTTATTTCAAAGATAATGGTTGTTTGTTGTTGGTTTTTGGTGATGTGTGTTTCGGCTTCACTTTGGGGTTTTGCCTGTTTACTTTTTACTTCTACAGACACGCTTCCAGAAGAGGTAAACTTAATAGCATTACTGATTGAATTCATCAGCACTTGTCGCAACTTAACTTCATCAGCGTAGATATATTTAGGAACATCAGCAGCATATTTAAATCGTAATTGTAAGCCTTGATATTTTGCTGGCAACGCAAACATCTCCTCGATATCGGCTAGGAACTGATGAATGTCAAAGTTAGTTTCCGATAGCGTCATGCGTCCGGCTTCTACTTTGGAAAGGTCAAGGATCTGATTGATTAGAGATAATAAATGCTCTCCACTGCGATGAATAATCTTGAGGTTTTCTGTTTGTTCACTTAACAGATTTGTATCCTGATTCATCAGTTGAGAAAAGCCTAGAATAGCGTTCAGGGGAGTTCGCAATTCGTGGCTCATGTTGGCGAGGAAAGTGCTTTTAGCTTTGTTGGCTGATTCGGCTGCTTCTTTTGCTTGTTCGAGTTCTGCTTCTGTTTGTTTGCGATCGCTAATTTCTTGTTCTAAGCGGATATTTTCGATGAGAGTTTTTTCGGCTTGTTTGCGATCGCTAATATCTTGAAAGGCTGCGATCGCATACTCTACATTACCCGTATCATCGAAAATTGGCGTACTCGTTGCTTCTACAAAAATGCTCCCGTCGCTGTGATGCAGTTCCAAATCATCAGCCTGAGCTTTTTCACCGCCAAGCGATCGCACTAGGGGTAGCTGTTCGACTGGATACATCTCCCCAGTGCCTGCACGATAAACGCCATAGGTTTGTGATAATTTTTCGGTTTCGGCTTTGGGTAAATCTTGAATATTCAGTAATTGCTGTGCAACTTGATTGGTGTAGATGATTTGTCCTTTGGCGTCGTGAACGGAGATGCCTAAAGGTATAGCATTGAGGAATTTATTCAGGCGATTTTGCGTCGATCGTACTTGAGTATAGAGTCTGGCGTTGGTAAGGGCGATCGCCGCCTGACTTGATAATAGTTGAATCACTTCCAGGCGATCGGGTGTAAAAACGCCCTCTGCTAAATTATTTTCCAAGTAAACAATTCCAATTAATTGCCCCTGATTGAGCAGAGGGGCGCAAAGAATAGACTTGGGCTGGTGTGCTTTGATATAAGCATCTTGGGTAAACCTGCCTTCACGGGCCACATTGGTTTCAATCAGTCCTTCCTGAGTCCTTTCAACATACTGAATAATCGACAAAGGCAGGCAGGTTTCTATGGGAGTCGATTGCAAAACCATCACCTGATTTGAGTTAGCCTCACCTGACGCTTCGACTCTTAGTTGTCCTTGAGACTCTAAAATTAGATAGCCAATTTGTGCCCCGCAGCTTTCCAGCAGGATTCTCATCAAAGTAGTGAGGAGTTTATCCAACTCAATTTCACTGGCGATCGCCTGAGATGCTTTCATCAATGCGGCCAAATCCAGGGTTTCACCTGAAGTGCTGCCAGAGGTATTAGACAGGCTGTTGCGCGAATCTATGGACGTATTGGCTGTCGTAAAACGCTTTAAAAGTTTTGGATACTGTCGTTTCAAATCTGTCATTTTAGCTGTGGCACCCCAACGTAAATAGCAGTAGTAAGCATTTGTCATATAGGCTTGGGCAACTTGCTCTTTTCCCCAAGCGAGGTAAAACTTGGCAGCGAGTTCATTAGCCAAAGCCTCTTCGTTGATGTAGTCATGTTCTTTGGCTAAGGCAATGGCGCGATCGTAGTAGTCGATCGCCCTAACATTTTCACCCAAAACTCGATATCGCTCTGCCTCCACTAGATAGAATTTATGGAGGTGAGTCATCGGAGCAAAATGCGCCCATTTTCTGATCTTTTTCTGGTTGCCTTTCACCTTCTGGAGGATGAGTTTTTGCTCGGATTTTGGTGCGTCACAATAGATAGCGAGATAAACTAAAGAATTATAGAAATGGTAGAGAGGAATAGTACCTACAGCGCTATCGCTATATTTTTCGGCTGATTTGGCATTTTCTATAGCTTGCTGATAGTCTTGAAAAATATAGCAGAGAACTAACTTAAAAAAATAGAGGGATCGACAAAGATTTTGAGCATTCGCCTCTATATGCAGAGGCAACATTTTTGTTTCGTCATAGCTTTCACCGATTAAACGGCACTTATCTTCAGCCCGTCCCATCAAGTTCAATACAACCTGTCGAGTCAGTTGGTTGTAGTAATATGATGTTTCTTGATTCAGTTGGCTGAGGGTATTACTGTACATGGCCATCTCTCCCTCGACTGTTGCCAATTCCTTCCCCAATACATAGGAATGGTAGCAGTATACGCAAACTGAATAAGCTGCATATTCTAAGTCTCCTGTTTCTAGAGCGATCGAGTAAGCCTTTTGCAAAGGGTTTAAAGTTTCCCTAAGATGCTCTTTCCAATGGTTGACAAAGTAATTAACAATAAATAGGGTTCGGGCTTTGAGTTCTTTAGTATTAAACTTATCGAGTAATAAGAGAGCAAGTTGTCCAAACTGATAACCTGTCTCAATGTCTCCTACGGTTTCTCCCGACAGAATTAGTGCGTAAGTAGCATAGGCACAAGAAGACACAGAAGTATTCCCGTATTTAATGGATAAATTTACCTGTTTAAACGCAATTATCGGCACCAAGTCAGGTGTGGCTAAATGGGCAGCAGAAACGACAGTTGATAGGATACGCATTGCTGCCAGCTTATCAGGATTAGTCATCACTGGTAGGTCGATTAAATCCTCGATTCGCTTCCATCCTAAACTTAACTTAGTCTTCAACAGTTCAAGGAAAATATTTAATTTAGTTGTTTTTTTAGGAAAGCGAATCCCTAACATTTTCAATACTGAAAGTGCCGTATCTATAGCTTCCAGAGGTTTATTTTGTGCTGTATAGGCTTGAATTTTGACTTCATAGACTTTCACTTTGTCCAGCAATGAAGTAGCTTGTTGAAGCACAAGGTCAGCGAATTTTTCCATTTCCTCAACGTGGCCACTCAAGATAGCAGCTTCTACTGTTTCCACGTACAGTGCCAGAGTTAAGTCATACTGACGAAGCCAACTATCTGCACTCAGGCAATTTATACCAATTATTAAGTAATTGCAGGCGGGTTTCCAAGCTGCTGATGCCTTCGCTTTTTTGCCAGCAATCAGATTTAATTGAGCCAGTTTATCTCTTTCTAACTGAACGTCAATTGCTTCTATACCGAAGTTGAGTTGATTGACAATATCAAAAATCTTTTGTTGGAGGTTCTGTGGCGAAGTGTTTTGCAATAAAAGTTGCCCAATCTTCCAGTGAACGGCTTGCTTGTCGTCTGGGGGAATTAGGGAATAGGCGGCTTGCTGGATGCGATCGTGAGCAAATTTATAGGTAATTTTTAATTCCTTCGCTTCTCGGTTTGTTTTCAGGAATTTGTAATCATCCCCAATGGGTAATATCAATCCCGATTGAATGGCATCCCACAATTCATTTGCCGCTGCTTTTTGAGAAGTTTCATTAATAATGGAAAGGGTTTGTAAATCAAATTTGTTGCCAATACAAGCGGCTAATCGTAAAACTTTTTGTGCTGACTCTGATAAGGTTTGAATTTTATCTGCCATGAACTCAATAACGTTATCAGTAATATTCCTAGTTATAATTTGCTCTAAATCCCAATCCCAAGCCCCAGCATTAGTATCAAATTTTAGCAATTGCTCTGTATAAAGTGACTTGAGAAACTCTTTGATAAAAAAGGGATTTCCCTGTGTTTTTTTCCAAACCAACTCTGCTAATCTTTGCGTAGGGACGCACTCAGTTTTCAGCGTATCCGCAATGAATTCATTAACCTGGTTTAAATTTAGGGGTGAAAGGGAGAGATGATTAATTACTACTCCCTGTTTTTTCATCTCAGATAAAGTCAGCATTGCAGGATGAGTTGCAGTGACTTCGTTATCTCGATAAGCTCCGATTACAAACAGATATTGAGTAGTAAAATCGGTCATTATCAACTGGATTAATTGCAGCGTAGCGCTGTCTGTCCATTGAAGGTCGTCTAGAAATAAGACGAGAGGATGCTCTTTTTGGCAAAAGACCTGAATCAAGTTTTGAAAAGCTAAATTAAACCGATTTTTTGCTTCTGTTGGTGGCAATTCTGGGACAGGATTCTGTTTGCCAATAATCAGTTCAACTTCGGGGATGACATCAATAATAATTTGTCCATTGCTGCCTAATGCGCCTCGAATCTTCTCTTGCCACTGTTCTAATTGCGCTTGAGTTTCCGTGAGCAGTTGCCGCACCAATTCTTGGAAGGCCGCGACTAAAGCTTGATAGGGAATATCGCGTTGCAACTGGTCAAATTTACCTGCAATAAAGTAGCCGCGTTTTTGAGTAATGAGTTTATACAATTCCTGAACTAAAGCTGATTTTCCAATACCAGAGTATCCAGAAATTAGCATGAGTTCAGTTTGTCCTTGTCGCTGACAATTTTGTGACTCAGTTGTCGTTGGGTTGCTCGCACCTAGTTGTTTCTCTTCTCCCGAAGCTACGCGAACAAAAGCAGCCAATAATGATTCAATCTGTGATTCTCTTCCGTACAGTTTTTGAGGGAGTTGTAATTGAGGATAAATGTCTTGGTATCCCAAGGAAAAAGCTTTAATTTGACCAGTTATAGATTGAGTGAGACAAGTTTTTAAATCTGCCTTAATTCCCCAAGCACTCTGATATCTATCTTCTGCCATTTTTGCCATTAACTTTCTGACAATTTCTGAGAGATTCAAGGGAATTTCGGGATTGATTTCATGAGGTGGAGTCGGTTGTTTGGCAATATGGCAATGGACTAATTCAAGGGCATCGACGGATGCAAAAGGCAACTGGTTGGTTAGCAGTTCATAGAAAGTAACGCCCAGAGAATAAAAGTCGGTGCGGTAGTCGATTACTCGATTCATTCTCCCTGTTTGTTCGGGAGATATATAAGCCAATGTTCCTTCTAGAAGGTTAGGACTTTTGAGGCTGGGATTCTCTTGGGATAGGATGGTAGATAAGCCAAAGTCAATAATTTTTAATTGTCCCGTTTGAGGATTCAAGACAATATTGGACGGATTGATATCTTTGTGAATGACATTTTTTTGATGAATTTTGGCTAAAGCATCTGTGATTTGGATGGCAAGGTGGAGAAACTCTAATACTGAAAAGGTACGATTTTCCAGCAGAATTTTTAATGACTCTCCTCCAAAATCCTCCAACAACATGACTTGTGTGTTCTCGTATTTTCGCAGTTCGTAGGCTTTAATCGTTTCCTCTAGGTTGAGACGGCGAGTGATTTCGTATTCCTGCTGATAGC
The DNA here is from genome assembly GCF_015207505.1 of Tychonema sp. LEGE 06208. GTDB lineage: Bacteria > Cyanobacteriota > Cyanobacteriia > Cyanobacteriales > Microcoleaceae > Microcoleus. The sequence continues at coordinate 81,227 of NZ_JADEWT010000010.1, read as the reverse complement.
GATAGAGTTCGGCAGGTGTGGGGTAATCCTCTTTGAGGAGTTTCAAAATCAAAGGTTGCTGATTTGATTTGAGGATGCCTCGGTATAGGAGGGAATTAGCACTTTCATAGATTTGGCTGACAATTGTGATATCTGGCAGTGAAATCATGTTGGGAATTACTGTTGCTGAAAAAAAACTTGAGTATTGTTCAATTAATTTTATTTATAGTTAGCTTTCGTACTTGTGAATTACAGCTTTTTTTTGTCGAAAGTCCCAAAGGTCGAATGATGAGTAGATAACCCTGACTGCGAGTATAACATTTTTATTCAGGAGAATGTCAAGACTAATCTGCCCCCGATCGTGCTATAATCTGACATCGATTAGGACTTACGCACGGGCAGTCAGAAACCGGGTTTTTTTGAAAATACTTCGTTAAAGTCCGCAGAAACAGCCTAAAACCGGGTTTATGCAGGTTGTGATGCGTAAGTCCTAATCGATGTCATTCTAAATCGAGTGCGTGCAACTATGCGAATCGGTAAAAATTTACAAAAGTTTCTGCTTTTCACAATAGCGTTATTTTTCGCAGCGACACTGTTAATCAATGTTACTAACTTTCACAATTATTTCGGTTTCAACCGCGCTGATACTGAACAGAAAGTTGTGGCGCTTACCTACGATGACGGCCCCTATCCTCCCTATACAAATCAGCTTTTAGATATTTTAGACCGCTATCAAATTAAAGCAACTTTTTTTGAAGTCGGTCGCAATATTGAGAAACATCCAGAAATCGTGCCAATGATTGTGGCGAGGGGAAATGAGTTGGGAAACCATTCCTACTCTCACAAAGATATGATGTTTAAACCCCAGCCACATTTGGTTTCTGAGATCGAAAAAACTGACAAGCTTTTGCAGAAAAATGGGGTGAAGCAGGACAGTATTAATTTTCGGCCACCTTGGGGACGGAGATTTATAGGTTTGTCTTATTTGGTTTCCCAAATGCACAAAAAATTGATTATGTGGGATGTGGATTCTCAAGATTATGAGGAAACTCACACGGTAGATGATATTGCAAATCAGGTGATTAATAATGTGCGACCGGGTTCGATTGTGGTGATGCACGATGGCGGGGGCGATCGCTCGAAAACCGTAGCAGCAACTGAGATAATTGTCAAGACTTTGCAGTCAAAAGGTTACTCGTTTAAGACTGTTTCGGAGTTGCTGAAATAATAGAGGATTTGATTAAACCGCAGAGGACGCTGAGGACGCTGAGAAAGAAAAGAGAATTGAATGATGCTGATGCTAATTGATACCAAAGTGCAGACGCGGTTTTAACCGCCGAATCGTCTCAGGCGAGAACATTTGTCACAGTTGGCAGAAATGACAAAAATTGGGTTGTGGAGGTTTTATGCGTGCAGGATTGTGGTAACAATTTATTTTAGATATTTTGCGATGTAATTAGCAATTTTGAGGCTGCCTCCTGGTGCGCCCATTCTTTCTAAGCCATTTTTAACGCAAGTTTCTAAATATTTTTTGTCTTGCAATGTGTGTTCGACTGCTAAAGCAGCTTCTTTAATAATGTCAAGTGTTGCTGTTTCTGTGCCAATAACTTGTACGGAACCACCTAAAAGCCGACTTTGAGCCTCTGCAAACCGATAGGTAAATGATGGGCCGTTTCCGGGGATGGTAATTACGGGTTTCCCTAAGCCTACTGCTTGTTCGATCGCACTTCCTGTCATCCCGATTACTAAATTCGACTGCTGCACAATGTCGGCGAAAGCGTCTGAATAACAAATTACTTCCACGGTTTCTGCTTCTTCGCTACCTGGCTGTTTGATTCCTGGAAAAGTTAGCTTTCCTCCTCGGTGCAGCCATCCGGCTTGTGCTGTAATATTATCTAATTCGAGCATTAGACTCGGAACTAATGCGGTCCGAAACTGCACTGATTGCGAAGCAGTGGCTGCAATTTCTTTGACTAATTCCAGCAGCAAAATCAGGTTGTCGCTGGCTTCGGGGAGGCGAGAACCGGGGAGAAGGGCGATCGTCCTAACTCCGGCTTTTAACTGCAAATCTTTGCCTGTAGGACTGAGGTTGTCCATGACAGGATTGCCGACAAATATAGCTTTCTCGAAACCCTGTCGGTTTAAGTCCGCAGCAGTCAATGCGTCCCTCGTGAAAATGGCTAGACATTGCTCGGAGGAAAGCAAATAATTCAAGAGGAAACCCAAATCGGCTAGCCCTTCGTAATAAGTAGAATGAGCTGACAGAAAAATTATATAGGGCCGACCTGTGGCATGGGCGAACCCCGCCGCGACAATATCTCCAGTCGTCACCACCAAATCGCAGCGCGGAGAATGCTTCCTAATAGCCTTGAGTTGCTGTAAAGTCAAACGAACTAGCCCCGCCCTCACATCTTTGAGGAAAAACAGGGGATTCATGTAAAAAACTCCGCCAGATGGCATGGGACTTGTGGGCCCGATAATTGGTACGCCCGATCGCCCGTAAGCAGCCCCGTCGCCTACAATCGGTATCGCAGCCACGTCAACATCCGCGCCCGATGCTCTCAAAGCTTGGACTATTTGACAGTTGATCGCATCTTCTCCGTGGCCGTTGCTGATAAAAAGTATTTCCTGGGATTCCATAGAGTCAGAATTAGTGCCGAACTTTTTTTAACACACTCGCGCGATCGCTACCCTCAAGCAGGCTACGATTTTGTTAATCTAATTTAAATACATTGTGGAAGTGAAACAGCGTGAATATTGAAATTGGGCGGGGCAAAAGCGCTCGCCGAGCTTACGGCATAGATGAAATCGCGCTGGTACCCGGACAGCGCACTCTCGATCCGAGTTTGGCAGATACCAAGTGGCAGATTGGCGGGATCGATCGAGAAATCCCGATCATCGCTAGCGCAATGGATGGAGTAGTCGATGTGCGGATGGCCATTTTGCTGTCGGAATTGGGAGCAATGGGCGTCCTCAACCTAGAAGGAATTCAAACCCGCTATGCCGACCCCCAACCAATTTTAGAGCGGATCGCTTCTGTGGGGAACCACGAATTTGTTTCCCTGATGCAGCAACTCTATGCAGAACCCATTAAGCCCGAATTAATCGAGCTCAGAATTAAAGAAATTAAAGCTGGAGGAGGGATTGCTGCTGTCAGCGGTACACCAGCCGGCGCGAGCAAATACGGCTTAACAGTTGCCGCAGCCGGAGCGGATATATTTTTTGTGCAAGCAACTGTAGTTTCGACAGCTTTTCTTTCCCCTGAGTCGATCGCATCCTTAGACTTGACCCAGTTCTGTCAAGAGATGCCAATACCCGTAATTTTGGGCAACTGCGTGACCTACGAAGTCGCCATGAATTTAATGAAAACTGGCGCTGCAGGCATTCTCGTGGGCATCGGGCCGGGAGCTGCTTGCACGTCTCGGGGCGTATTGGGTGTCGGCGTTCCTCAAGCCACAGCGGTAGCAGACTGCGCCGCCGCGCGGGACGACTACTATCGCGAAACTGGCAAATACGTGTCGGTGATTGCTGACGGTGGTTTAATTACCGGCGGCGATATCTGCAAGTGCATTGCTTGCGGTGCCGATGGAGTGATGATTGGTTCGCCCTTTGCTAGGGCTGCTGAAGCTCCAGGCCGGGGCTTCCACTGGGGGATGGCGACTCCGAGCCCTGTTTTGCCGCGGGGTACTCGGATTCGTGTCGGGACTACGGGTACTGCGGAGCAAATTTTGCGGGGGCCGGCCCTGCTAGATGACGGTACGCACAACTTGCTCGGAGCTCTGAAAACTAGCATGGGAACTCTGGGTGCGAAAAATATTAAGGAGATGCAGCAAGTGGAAGTTGTGATTGCTCCTTCTCTGCTGACTGAGGGTAAAGTCTATCAAAAAGCTCAGCAGTTGGGCATGGGTAAGTAGATTTACCGATCGAATTCCAGGATATCTTGACAAAATTTGTTCAAGAGTCTCAAAATTTACAGAATTTTTGTGGAATTATCCAAAAGGAGATGTCACAATAGAGGAAGCGGAGACAAAAGTTTCCGTTCACTCCTCACACCACACTCCGCCCGGACTACTGTTCGGGCGGTTCCTTTTTGAGTGCCGGCGCTCTTGTTTGCTTACTGGCTAAGGGGTTAAGGCTGTTTGCTCCCAATTTTGGGGGAGATTAGGGAGGGCTGTTCTGATGTCCGATGGATTACCATCACAAAAATGGTAGCCGGAGGCGCAGCCACCCTCGTAATTGGGATGCTACGGGATTTGATGACTTTTCAGTTTTGAGCGAAAAAAGTATTTCTCATGCTCGGTTTTGCTCGATCGCCCCAGCACGAATGTCTTGCGCCCTTAACATCAATCCGTTCAATCGGTTACATCCGTTACAACATTCGTTGCCAAACTTCGTTCTGTTAAAATCGGTCATGCAAGTGGTAACACTATTTGCTAAACTTGTTAACCAAGAAATAGTATTTACAAGGATGGCTAGGGATGTCAGCAGCCGCGCAAGTAACCGACTCTACCTTTAAGCAGGAAGTGCTCGATAGCGAAGTTCCAGTTCTAGTGGATTTTTGGGCTCCTTGGTGCGGGCCCTGTCGCATGGTGGCACCCGTCGTAGAGGAAATTGCCAACCAATATGAAGGGCAAGTGAAGGTAGTAAAAGTTAATACCGATGAAAACCCTAACGTCGCCAGCCAATACGGTATCCGCAGCATTCCGACGCTGATGATATTTAAGGGCGGTCAGCGGGTTGATATGGTGGTTGGGGCAGTTCCGAAAACTACTCTGGCCAACACTCTGGAAAAGTACATTTAACCCAACATATTGCACCATTGCCATAAGTTTTTCAAGAGCGGGTTGCTGAAACTGCCCACCCACAAGAAATTCGATATCTGGCTTAACAGGGCCTACAGCCTGTTAAGCGAGAATGGTGCAAAAAGTAAGTAAGTTTCGCCCAACTGCCAGCAGTGTGGCACTGTTTTTTTTTGGGCAGCGAAAGCCGCAGCTTCAGAACGGGGGCAAAGCTAGTAGAAAAGTTATTAGTTGTCAGCAGGGCAATTTGCTGGTGGCTATTAACTTCTAAATTTGGCTTGCCCCTTAATTTTTTTAGCAATAAATTGTTACCATTTCAGAAAAGTTCATGGTTCCTTCAAGTCAAGGTTTTGAGTCCCTCCAAGCTGATGCGCTCGATTTGATCGATCGCCTACCAATGTTGAAGCACTCAGAGTGGATCGAACGATCGCTCTCGACTATAGTGCAAATGGCAGGAGAGGAGCTCGATCGCCTGGACTGGAAAATTATCTCGTCGTCTCTGCGAGATATGGAAAAAGCTTTCTCCCTGTTTTATCCTTACCTCCACGTTCGCAAAATCGCGATTTTTGGTTCGGCGCGGGTATCCCCAAAATCGCCGGAATATTTGATAGCGAGAGATTTTGCACGGGCGATCGCCCAGCAGGGATTTATGGTGATTACTGGTGGCGGCGGCGGAATCATGCAGGCGGCGAATGAGGGGGCGACTGCTGAACGTTCTTTCGGGCTCAACATTCAGTTACCTTTCGAGCAAGATTCCAATCCTTTCATTGCCGGCGACTCCAAGTTGCTCAATTTTAAATATTTCTTCACTCGCAAGTTATTTTTTCTGCGGGAAAGCGATGCTTTGGCTTTGTTTCCGGGCGGTTTTGGCACTCTCGACGAGGCTTTTGAGTGTCTGACTTTGACTCAAACCGGCAAATTCGGGCCTGCTCCTTTGGTATTGATCGATCGACCCGGAGGAGATTATTGGCTTGATTGGAATAATTTTGTGCAAAAACAATTGGGTGGCCGGGGTTTGATTTCTGCTGACGATCGCAGTCTCTACACGATTACAGACGATGTAAATGTAGCTTGCGAGGCGATCGCGAGTTTTTATCAAGTTTATCACTCCTGCCGCTACGTGCGCGAACAACTGGTAATTCGCTTGAAAACAGAGCTTTCTGAGGAAAATGTCGATCGGCTAAATACTGATTTTAGCGATATTGTTGTCACCGGAAAAATCGCAAAAAGTCAAGCTTTGGCTCCAGAAATAGGAGATCCAACTTTCGATCTACCGCGCCTGACTTTGCATTTCAACCAGCGGAATTTGGGGCGGCTTTATCAGCTAATTGCTGCTATCAATCAAATGGGTTCAGCTTCGCCGGCGGCCGCGCATCCAGAACAAAAATAATTATTAGTAAATAGTCAGTAGTCAGTAGTCAGTAGTTATTAGTTATTGGTTATTGGTTATTGGTTATTAGTTATTGGTTATTAGTTATTGGTTATTAGTTATTGGTTATTGGTTATTGGTTATTGGTTATTGGTTATTGGTTGTTAGTCATTTTAGCCTGAGCGAAGTTGAAGGCTAGTGATTAGTGATTAGTCAATATAGCGGTTATCACAAAAGTACAGTTATAACATTTTTCTAAAGATGTGCTGATGAAGTCTTAGTCCCCCAAAGCATCGGGGGGATTGGGGGGTGTAATATCTAGCGCTACTTTATGAAATTGGTATTAGAAGTTTGACAGCCTGTCTTTTGACAAAAGCGATCGACTGAGAGCAAAATTTGTACGAGGTCAAGAAATATTGTCAATATCTCGATCGCCTTATTTGGGGAAAAACCAGCAAAATGCTAGACCTGCTGCTAATTAGCACTTTGGGATTTCTCGGCAGTTTCGGTCACTGCGCGGGAATGTGCGGCCCGCTGACAGTGGCGTTTTCTCTCTCCAATTCCCGCAAGGAAAAATTAGCGACTTTCCGCTTTCATTTGCTGCTGAATTTAGGGAGAATTGCCGCCTACGCTGTGGTTGGTGCCGCCATTGGCGGACTGGGTTCGGCGTTAATTGCTGGCGGACAAATGGCTGGTACCGGTAGCGAATTCCGGCGGGCGATCGCACTTCTGACAGGTACAATGCTGGTTTGGTTCGGAGTAGTCCAAATCAAACCGGGTTTGCTGCCCAGATTACCACTGTTGCACCCATTGTCGCACCATCGAGTCGCACAAGCCATGAACAAGCTTTCGGCGCAAAAAAAATGGTGGGTGCCCGTGGCTTTGGGCTTACTTTGGGGTTTAATTCCCTGCGGTTTCCTCTACGCCGCCCAGATTAAAGCAGCCCAAACGGGAAATCCGGTTTTGGGTGCGGCGACGATGTTGGCTTTTGGACTGGGAACCCTACCAACCATGCTGGGAGTAGGTTTTTTTGCCGGCAGGTTGAGCGCCCACAAACAAAGTCAACTGTTTCGGATGGGCGGATGGGTGACAATTTCGATCGGGATTCTTACCTTGCTGCGAACCGACGAAATGGTCGATTTTACAGGCCACGCAGCGCTGCTGTGCTTGATGCTAGCACTGTTGGCGCGTCCCGTTAGCAAGTTTTTGCCGGCACTGCTGCGTTACCGGCGCGCTTTGGGTGTGGGTGCGATCGCGATCGCCCTTGCCCACACCTTTCATATGTTGGATCATACGCTGAAATGGAATTTTGATGCCGTGTCTTTCATGTTGCCGCAGCATCAGTTGGGAATCCTAGCTGGGATGACGGCGCTGCTGTTAATGGTACCTGCAGCGGTAACAAGTGTCCATCGCCTTCAACATTATTTAGGCAAACTGTGGCGGCGAATTCACCTGTTAACCGTCCCCGCTTTTTTGCTGTCTGCCATCCACGCAGCCCTCATCGGTTCCCACTATCTCGGCGGCTTTGAATGGAAGTTGCACAATCAACTGCTGACCGCCGTTTTAGCCGTAGTTGCAGTATTAGTTTTGTGCGTGCGATCGCGCTTATTTTGGTCAATTTTATCACTGGAGAATTTCTATGTTGCGCCTGTCAAACCAAAATAAAATTTTGGGAATATTAGTTTTTTTAGGATTGCTCATTGAAGCAGCAATTCCCAATGCGCCGCACTTAAACTCGATTTCAGTTTTTGCCCACGAAATCGAAGTTTCCGGCGATGTAGCCGCTACCTTTCACCTAGAACCCAACCACAACCCCCGCGCCGGAGAAACCGCCAGAGTTTGGTTTGCCCTGACTCGCAGGGGCGGTCAAATAATCCCCCTAGAGCAGTGTAACTGCCAATTAGCGGTTTATCCCAAACAGCACAAAGAGGGGGATAAGCCCCTGATGCAGCCGCCTCTCAAAGCCATATCTGCGGAGAAATATCAAGGCATTCCGGGCGCTGATATCGTATTTCCCAAAGCTGGCATTTACGAACTTGAATTGAGCGGAACAGCCAAAAACAAAGCTAATTTTAAACCATTTGAATTGAATTATACTGTCACGGTTCGCTAAGATCATCTTTCCATCACCGAACATAAATATTGTAATACCATTTTTCTAAAGATGTGCTATGGATGAAATCTTAGCCCCCCCTTAATAAGGGGGGGGTTGGGGGGGTAATATCTAGCACTACTTTATGAAATTAGTATAGAGGCGGGTAAACCTGCCAATAAATGCCTAAAACCCACAACCTCATAAACCCGCCCCCACCCAACCTTCGGTAATATCATATACGCTCTTCATCAGAATCATTCATCTCTCTCTTCTCTTTCTCTGCGTTCTCTGCGTTCTCTGCGGTTAAATCATTCCGATCAAATCTGTATAAAACCTTAAAAATTCCCAACCCTACAAAATATCAGAAATTTTTACATTACATTATAACCAGTGTCAATTCTGGAAATTGTTCAAACTAACCTCTCTTGAACTGACTAAAGGATATAACAATGGATATCTTATCAAACACCGTCGCGCTATCGCGGATGCAATTTGCGCTAACGGCAATATTCCATATGCTGTGGCCAGTTCTGACTACCGGAATGGGGATTTATCTAGTAATTGTTGAAGGAATGTGGCTGAAAACTCGCAATCCTGACTACTACCACCACGCTCGTTTTTGGTCGAAACTCTACGTCCTCAATTTTGGGATTGGTGTAGCTTCAGGAATTCCCATGGAATTTCAATTTGGCACGAATTGGGCCCCATTTTCGGAAGCTGTTGGTGACTTTTTTGGCAGCATTTTAGGCTTTGAAGCTTCAATGGCATTTATGCTAGAAGCAGGCTTTTTAGGAATTATGCTATTCGGTTGGGAGCGCGTTCACCCGATCGTCCATTATTTCGCTACAATCATGGTAGCCTTCGGCGCAAACCTTTCCACAGTCTGGATTTTAGTCGCCAACTCTTGGCTGCAAACTCCAGCGGGCGGAGAAATGGTCAACGGCAAATTTATTGTCAGCGATTACTTTCAAGCAATTCTCAACCCCTTCGCATTAAACAGCATTCTGCATATGTTTTTTGCGACGTTAGAAACTTCACTGTTTGTAATTGGCGGCATTAGCGCTTGGTACATTCTTAACAAGCGCAACCAAGCCTTTTTTTCCAAATCATTAAAAATTGCCATAGCCACAGCAATCGCCGTTGCACCTTTGCAGATATTCATCGGACATTTGAGCGCCGAACAAGTTTATCGCTATCAACCCACTAAATTAGCTGCGATTGAAGCTAAGTGGGAAACCTCCCCAGCCGGAGAGTCAGCCGATTGGACTTTAATGGCTTTACCTAACGAAAAAGCTCAAAAAAATGACTGGGAAATTAAGATTCCCAATGGCTTAGGATACGTTCTAGAATTCAAGCAAAAACTATCCGAACCAGTTCTCGGATTAAAAGAATGGAAGCCCGAAGATAGACCAAGAATGGTGGGTTTAATCTACTATTCTTTCCGCATCATGTCCGGCATTGGATTCTTTTTTCTAGGATTGATGTTATTCAGTATAATTCAGTGGCTGCGAGGCAAACTTTCGCCCGAAAATATCAGCAATCAACCTTGGCTGCTGCGGGCTTGGGTATTAGCTGCACCGCTGGGATATATTGCCGTAGAATCGGGTTGGATAGTGCGCTGTGTCGGCCGACAACCGTGGGTTTTATACGGGCAAATTCGCACTGCTGATGGTGTATCGAACATCCCCGCTAGCAATGTTTTAACTTCCCTCATCTGCTTTGCCGTTATCTACAGCTTTTTGTTTGTTTGTGCGATGTATTTCGGCAGCAGAATTATCCGCAAAGGGCCGAATTTAAATCTACCGGTGCCGGGATTAGAGAATGAACCCGCCATCGAAACTCAACCCGCAGAACATATTCCCAATCAACGTCCAGCCGAAGCACAACAATAGGAGATTTTATGCAAGCTTTGGAGCATTTTCTCCCGCAAGTTTGGTTTGTAGTCTTGGCTCTATTTCTACTCCTCTACGTCATGCTAGACGGTTTTGATTTGGGAGTTGGAATCTTGTCTTTGACTGCTTCTGACGAGGAACGCAGGGGCATTTTAATGACCAGTCTGGGCAACGTTTGGGATGCTAACGAAACGTGGCTGGTGTTGATGGGAGGCGCTCTGTTTGGCGCATTTCCCCTCGCTTACGGCACGATTTTGACTGCTTTGTACATACCGATTTGCATGATGCTTTTTGGTTTGATATTTCGGGCTGTCGCCTTTGAATTTCGCGAGCATTCTAACCGGAAAAAATTTTGGAATTATGCTTTTGGGGTCGGCAGTTTTTTGGCTGCTTTAGCTCAAGGATTTGCCCTCGGTGCGGTGCTTGAAGGCATTGCGGTGGATGAGGCTGGGCATTTTGTGGGGACAACTTGGGATTGGCTGGATTGGCGATCGATCTTGGTGGCTTTGACGCTGGTTCAAGGCTATGTTTTGATCGGTTCCACCTATCTAATTATGAAGACTGACGGAGAACTGCAAACAAATCACTATCGCACTGCTAAAATTGCGGCGGTGACGACTTTAATCGGAGCAGTTTTAATTACGATCGCCACTCCGGTTTTTTACGAAAGTATCAGGGCGAGATTGTTTGAAAAACCGCTAGTTTATGTGTTTGTGGCGATTCCTTTGCTGGGATTGCTGCTGGTAGGAATGCTCCTAAAAAGTTTAGCAAAAAAAGAAGAAAAAACGCCGTTTCTGTGGACAATATTAATTTTTTTGCTAAGTTTTATCGGCTTGGGATTGATTGTTTTTCCCTACATTATTCCGACCAAAATTACGATTTACCAAGCCGCAGCTTCCCCCAGCGCCCTGGTGTTTATGATTGTGTTTATTGGCTTTTTGATCCCGATCATGATTTTTTACAACATCTACAATTACATTGTATTTCGGGGTAAGGTTACTGGCGGCTACGGCGAATAAAATAGGTTCGTAGTGAGGACGATCCTCCTCCTAAAAATTTAAGGACTAAAGTCTTCACTGCGAACGAATGGGTCGCTAAAAGCAGATTTTGTGATAAATTTTTCATCTGTTAAACTGTGCAAAAAAGCCAACAAATCCCGCTGTTCTTGTACGTTGAGTTTGAACCCAGAAACAAAGTTACTTTTGAGCGGATTTTCGCTACCTATTCCCGCCAATTCTCCTTTTTTAATAGTTCTACCGCCCGCTTTGTAGTGGCCGATAACTTCGGGCAAGGTTTTGATACTTCCGTCGTGCATATAAGGTGCTGTCAAAGCAATATTTCGCAGGGTTGGTGCTTTGAATTTGCCCATGTCTGAGGGTTCGCTGGTGATTTCGTATACTCCAGTATTGTTGGGCGGATAAGCGCCTTTTCCATCAATATTGTACAATCCTGTATTGTGAAAGGCTATTTCTTTGAAAGCTAGGCGATCGTGCGCGATCGAATCTGAGAAGTTTAGTCCGCCGTGACAGTGAAAGCATTCTAAACGTTCGCTGTTAAATAATTCTTCGCCCCGCTTGGCTGAAGCTGAAATCGCGCCGGAGTCGCCGCTGTAGCGGTATCGATCGTAGGGAGAACTGAGGGAAATTAAAGTGCGTTCAAAAGAGGCGATCGCCCTTGCTAAATTGCTAATATTAATAGGATTGGGTTGTTGAGTAAAAGCTGCCGCAAACATTTTTTGGTATTGCGAATCCGATCGCAATATTAGCAAAAGTTCCTCTTCTTTACCAACCATTCCCATTTCTACGGGATGTTCGCCAAACAAAGGTACTAATAGCTGAGATTCGAGTTTATTTTGTAGCGGGTTTGCCCAAGTCAGCACGGAATTGTAGCCAATGTTGGCTAAACTCATAGCATTGCGCGGATGTTTTTCTCCGGTTGCGCCGACTCCTAGCGTTTTTCCGTCGGTAAAAGCTTTGGCTTGAATGTGACAGGAAGCGCAGGAAAATTCACCGGTGACTGACAGGCGTTTTTCGTAGAAAAGATGCCTGCCTAATTCAACTTTTTCTTGGCTGATTGGGTTGTCGGCTGGTACAATTGGTTTTGGTATTCCAGCGGGAATGTTCCAATTGTAAGTAGGATCGGGTGGATTTGCTAAACTGGAATTTGTGGAGGATAATACTGCACTCAAACTCATTGCTAGGAAGCATGATAAAATGCAGATAATAGTCAGATTTGATAATTTTTTCCGCTTCATTTGATGTTTTGTAGGTAGCCGGCGGTTTGACAATTACATAGAGATTGAGGTGTGTCATAAACAGAGGCAGAGCCTCCGGATCTGCATTACTAGGCAGAGCCTGGTAACGAGCAATTTCACATTACCACAAGACCTCTCTTCCCTCTTCTCTCTGCGCTCTCTGCGCCCTCTGCGGTAAAAAAAAGGCGTTGCTGATTCTAAATATGAATCAACTTTGCGCTTGATGTTACAAAGCTCACCATACTTGGCTTATAGCAATTGGGAAATCTTGAATTCATATTTGTATTCAGCAACGCCGCAATTTAAATGCGCGACAGCTTATTACTTAACTTGAAAGAAAGTTTGTCCCCCAGCAGGTTTTTCTCCAAATGTCAAACCTAAGTTTTTCATGATTCCGGCGCAGTCGCCATCCTTCGGTTCCGACATACATCCGGGCGGAGTATTGGGTTGATTTGCTGTTAAATTAGTTTGAGAAACTAGGGAGTTCAAGTCAGCAATAACTGTATTTTTAGTTGAATCGAAGTTGCTAAAAATTACTTGTGATTTGTTAGGATTGGCACAGCTAGTCGGCTTTTGATTGTTGCCTTCAGCTTTGCATCCCGTGCTACCTAAATGAATCATAAAACCGTGCAATCCGCCACCGTGACTGCTGCCGTGATTGCCTGCGTTGTGAGCAATTTGGCGGCTTTCTGTGCCTGATTTACCGTCGGGGTTTTTGTCAGCCATGTGATTTTTCATGTCAATCCTCAGAAATTTGTAGCCGCCGCGCCAGTTCCACCACAGGGATGTTAAATTGAGGGGAGAAGGTGCTAGACTTGCGTCTTCGTGATTGAGGGTAAAAGGTACGCCGAGGGTGAATTGCAGGCCTTTGTAGTTGCCTTTGGGTATGGTACCGATTACTCGATCGCGAATTTCGACTGTTCCGTTAGCGCAATCACCGGATTTATTTTCAAAGTCTAGCAAAGCCACATTTTGATGCTGCCATTTGCCGTCTTGTTTGAGAGTCAGCGGTACAGCTTTGCCACTACCGTCAATTAAAGCAAATTCGGATACATAAAAGCGGAAATCTGTAGGTGTAACGGTAGCAGCCGAAGTGCCTAAATTGCTGTAGCTTTCGCCACAGTTAAAGGATTTTTCGCCTACCGTTGCGCTAAATTTAATTTCGATTTCTTGAGTTTCTGCGGCTGTGGCTTGATCCCTGTCAATCGCCAAAAAGCTACCCAAAATAGCTGCGCCTGCCAAGGTTGAAGCCCAGATTAGTTGTTTTTTCATTTAGGGATACTTAAAATACTAACTCAGGTAATTCCGGCCTGATTTTTACACTTTTTGCTGCAACTGTCAAATGACGGCTTGTCAAACTTATAAATAGCCAAGTGATTAAGCCTTTCTAAAGAAACAGTCGATAAAAAGCCTTAATGATGTATTGTCGATCGATAATTAATTAATTATATTATCCCTAAAATCTCAAACCTCCAATCTAAAATTACATGAATCCTCTGCCGAATTATCGCCCCAAGCAACTTTCTCTCGGCCCTTTGGAGGCTGAGATTTTAAATATAGTTTGGGAGCTAGAAATTGCTACAGTCAAAGACGTGCACGATCGCATTTTAGCCGATCCGGATCGCGAATTAGCCTACGCTTCAGTAACAACAGTGCTGCGCCGCCTGACAGACAAGGGTTGGCTGGTTTGTAACAAAAGCGAAAGGACATTCACTTGGCAACCTTTAGTTTCTGGCGAAGAAGCCCGATCGCTTTTTGCTTACGATCGCCTACAAAAGTTCCTAGCAGTTGGCAATCCCGATATTGTAGCAGCATTTGCTGACAGCCTCGACCAAGCAACAGTCGAACAATTACAAGAAATTTCCCTTCGCATTCAAGCTGTCCGCCAAGCCCGGGAGGAGCCAAAATAATGCACTTAATCCTGATTGTTACCGCCTTGGTTGCAGCTTGTTCTTTGAGAATTAGATGGTCTGTTCCTCAAGGAAATTGGGCCCGTCGCTGGCAGCGATCGCTCTTATTTTTCTTGTTTCCCCCGCTGCTGTTGTTTGCGACAGCTATCGCAGTGATTTTCATGGGAACTCAGGGACAAATGGTAAGATTGTGGGACGGATGGTTGAGCTATTTGTTAGCTGTAATTTTTTCCCTTGTTGCTGCAATCTTGTGCATCAAGCTAGCGGTAGATGGCCATCTATTTTTAAAGCGAATTCGCACCTGTCCTCAAAAAAGAATAGCCGGAAAAAATGTCAGAATTCTCGACACCCCTGCTCTATTTTCTGCTATAATTGGTTTTTGGCAAGCCGAATTTGCAGTCAGTACGGGATTGTTGAAAACCCTAGACTCAGCTCACCTGCAAGCAGTAATTGCTCACGAACAAGCGCACTACTATTATCGGGATACGTTCTGGTTTTTTTGGTTGGGATGGCTGCGAAAAATTACTGTGTGGCTGCCGAATACACAAGCTTTGTGGGAAGAGTTATTAACGCTGCGGGAATTGCGGGCTGATGCTAAGGCGGCGGCGGGAGTGGATGGTTTATTGTTAGCAGAAGCTTTGCTGTTAGTAGCGAGTTATCCGCACCGAAATTTTGATGAAGATTGCGTAGTTGGTGCTGTCGGTTCGCAAAATAGATTGGGAGAGAGAATAGAGGCGCTGTTGGCAGAGCCTGAATTAGTTTTAAAGGTGAATAAGTGGTTTTTTGCTTGGCTACTTTTAACACTTTTACCTTTGTTGACGGTGCCGTTTCACAGTTGATTGATACCAAACCTGGGTTTTGGAACCCCTCGATCGACCAGTCAATCTTCGGCTGACGAAAGTTGAACTTGCTAGACCCTTGAAACCGTCCCCGTCATAACTCAATAAGCGATTGTTAAGCTGTTAATTCCCGGAGATAGCCCTCGCATCTGCATGATTGTCGGGGGATGAAAGAGCAACTTCTTGTCCGCACCTTGATTCGGGGGGCTAGGGGGGATTTGTCTGGGAGCATCTCATATTTATAAAAACACTTCTTTTGACTCCTTCTTTCTTGCTCTTTCCTCCTGTCTCCTGTCTCCTGTCTCAAAACTCCAATTTCTAGCTTAGCTGCTTTCGTTGAGATACTCCCTCAGACTATCTTGATAGAGCGCCATCTTTTTATTCAAAAGTTAAAAAGCATAAAAGCGGTATAGTTTGTAGGCTGGGGATTTCGCAGTTTTATTTTCCTCAGACTAGATCAATAAAAGTGTATACTTAGTGACAAGAGTCAATGTCATCTGAGATGGAGTAATCCAGAGGAGTACCGCAGTGGATTTGACAAACCGAATTTCTGGATATCATCTAGTTGAGCAATTATACTGTGGTTCGAGAACCCTAGTTTATCGAGCCATTCGAGAAACAGATCGGCTTCCGGTTGTCATTAAACTATTAAATCGAGACTATCCCAGCTTTAGCGAACTGCTGCAATTCCGCAACCAGTACACCATCGCCAAAAATCTACGTATGCCGGGAGTCGTTGAACCCTACAATTTAGAGTCCTATCGCCACAGCTATGCCCTCGTGATGGAGGATTTTGGTGGCATTTCTCTGCGAGACTATGCCCAAGAACGGAAGCTGACTCTAGCAGAAATCTTGGAAATTGCCATTCAAATAACTGACATTCTTGACGGACTGTACCGAAACAGAGTCATTCACAAAGATATTAAGCCAGCTAACGTCCTGATTTATCCCGAAACTAAACAAGTCAAACTGATTGACTTTAGCATCGCCTCCCTACTGCCGAAAGAAACTCAAGAAATTCAAAATCCCAACGTTTTAGAGGGAACTCTCGCCTATATTTCTCCCGAACAAACCGGACGCATGAACCGAGGCATCGACTACCGCACCGACTTTTATTCTCTGGGAGCCACATTTTATGAACTGCTAACAGGAAAACTGCCATTTGAATGTGACGATCCGATGGAGTTGGTTCACTGCCATATTGCCAAAAAACCTCCTTCAATCAACAGCAAAGAAATCCCGCAGGTAGTGTCGGATATTGTGATGAAGTTGATGGCAAAAAATGCCGAACAGCGCTATCAAAGTGCCTTGGGATTGAAGAATGACTTAGAACGATGTTTGCAGCAGTGGCAAGAAACTGGGAACATTGAGACTTTTGATTTAGGAACGCGGGATGTATGCGATCGCTTTTTAATTCCCGAAAAGCTTTATGGTCGAGAACGAGAAATACAGCAACTTTTAGCAGCCTTTGAACGAGTAGCACAAGGGAACAGCGAAATGATGCTCGTTGCAGGCTTTTCCGGCATAGGAAAAACCGTTGTGGTCAATGAAGTTCACAAACCCATTGTCCGACAGCACGGCTATTTCATTAAAGGTAAATTTGACCAGTTCAATCGCAATATTCCCTTTTCGGCATTTGTGCAAGCATTCCGCGATTTAATGACACAATTGCTCAGTGAAAGCGATCTCCAACTCCAAGCATGGAAAACCAAAATTTTAGCAGCCCTCGGTGACAACGGACAAGTCATTATTGAAGTAATTCCCGAACTGGAATGGATTATCGGACAACAACCCCCAGCCCAAGAATTGTCGGGGATTGCCGCTCAAAATCTCTTCAATTTACTATTCCAAAAATTTATCTCTGTCTTTACCACAAAAGAGCATCCCTTAGTGATTTTTATGGATGATTTGCAGTGGGTAGATTCGGCATCGTTAAAGTTGATGCAGTTGCTCGTAGGGGAATCGCAGTCCAGTCACTTGCTACTAATTGGAGCCTATCGAGACAATGAAGTTTCCCCCGCTCATCCCCTGATATTAACCCTAGATGAAGTCACTAAAGCAGGGGCAACTGTCAATACCATCACACTTGCACCGCTCGATCGAACCAGTTTGAATCAATTGGTGGCAGATACGCTAACTTGTTTGCCTAAATTGGCAGAACCGCTGACGGAATTAGTGGCTCGGAAGACAAAAGGAAACCCATTTTTTGCGACGCAGTTTCTCAAGGCATTGCATCAAGATGAATTGATTACTTTCAATGTCAAAGCTGGATATTGGCAGTGCGATATTAGCAAAGTTACAGAAGCCGCACAGACGGATGATGTAGTTGAATTCATGGCACAGCAGTTACAGAAATTGCCCGTTGAAACTCAGTCAGTTTTAAAATTAGCCGCTTGCATTGGCAATCAATTCGATCTGACAACATTAGCAATTGTTTCGCAAATTTCGGAGACAGAAGCAGCAACCGCATTGTGGAAAACTTTACAGGAAGGTTTTGTTTTACCTCAGAGTGAAGTTTATAAATTTTATATTGGGGTAGAAAATATTTCTCAATCTACTTCTCAAACGGTTGCCTATCGCTTCTTGCACGATCGCGTCCAGCAAGCTGCTTATTCTTTGATTCCCCAAGCCGATCGCGCGATCGCCCATTATCAAATCGGGCAACTGCTGCTGCAACAGATTTCACCAGAAGCTAGAGAAGAACGCATTTTTGAATTAGTCAATCAATTAAATTACGGAACGACGCTGGTTGTAGAACAAACAGAACGAGACGATTTAGCACAACTCAACCTCATTGCTTGTCGCAAAGCCCGATCGGCAACTGCCTATCAAGCAGCCCGCGAATATGCCACAGTGGGGCTGCAACTGCTGGGAACAGACGCTTGGGAACGGCATTACGAAATCACCCTATCCCTGCACGACTTAGCTGCCGAGGTGGCTTTCTTGGCTGGCGATTTTGAGCAGATGCACCAGTGGATTGAAGCGGTGATCGATCGTGCGAAAACGCCTTTAGAACGGGTACAAGTTTATCAAGTCAAAATTCAGGCATTGGTAGCCCTCAATAAATTTTTAGAGGCGATCGCGATCGGTCAATCTGTCTTCCAAATGTTGGGAGTGAACCTGCCAGACAGCCCAACGTTAGAGGATATTCGACCGCTTAAGCAGGAAATCGATGCCTTAATTGGCGATCGGTCAATTGAGACATTCATTCATCTGCCAAACATGACTGATGCCCAGCAGTTAGCCATTATGCAAAATGCGGCTCGTCTTACACCCGTCTGTTACATGACAGGCTCAATGCTCTATTTCCTAATAGTTGCGCTACAAGTCAAATTATCAATTCAATTTGGCAACAGTCCTGTTTCGGCTTATTGCTACGCTGGTTACGCCTTCCAACTGAGAATTCTGTGGGGAGACATGACAAAGGTGCCTCAGTTTGGGCAATTAGGATACCAACTCGCCTCAGAACCAGATGCCAAAAATATTCGATCGGCAACAGCCCTGTTAATGGGGGGATATGTTGGTCTGTGGACTATCCATTTGCAAGAAACGCTGCCAATTCTTCTCGATGGATATCAAGCAGGATTGGAAACTGGGAATCTAGAATTTCTGGGCTACGACGCACAGTTGTACTGCTTGAATGCCTACTGGTGCGGTCAACCGCTAAGTGAACTCGAACCCCAAATTCGCGCTTATTACCAACAGTTGTGCGACCTCCACCAAGTCACAGCAGCAAACTGTGTTTTGGCGTACTTGCAGGCGGCTCAAATTCTCTTGGGTCAGTCAGAGGACGAGATTCCCTTACGCCAGGATGACTATGAAGAAAAAGTCCTGGCCCAGGCAAAAGTCGATTTTTATCGATTATCCTACTTTTACCTGTATCGATTCACATTGAATTACTGGTTGGAAGACTTTCCTAAAGCAGAACACGATGCTGCTCAAACCCGACAGTATTTGGCTGGAGGGATGGGAAGTATCGTTGAACCGATCTTATACCTCTATGATTCTCTGACTGTGCTGGCCACTCCTGGTGAATCGAAAACTGAGTCGGAGCCTCGATGGCAGCGAATGCAAGAAAATCAAGCAAAGTTAAAAGAATGGGCGCATTATGCTCCCATGAATTACTTGCACAAATACCATTTAGTTGAAGCCCAAAAGCATCAATTACTCAATTGCAAAACAGAAGCTCTAGAATTTTACGATTTAGCAATTCAAGGAGCCAAAGAAAACGGTTATACCCAAGAAGAAGCATTAGCCAACGAACTCGCAGCCAAATTCTACTTGGAATGGGGCAAAGAAAAAGTTGCCGCCAGCTATATGCAGGAAGCGTATTACTGTTATGCTCGTTGGGGTGCTAAAGCGAAAGTTGAAGACTTAGAACAACGCTATCCGCAGTTACTTCATCCCATCCTGAATCAGCCCAAACTTCGCTTTAATCCCCTAGAGACGCTGGCAACGATTAGCCGCTCTTCGCATACTTCCAGTAATAGCAGCACCAGTATTTCTGATGCCCTTGATTTCGCATCTATTGTGCAAGCGGCTCAAGCTTTATCCAGTAAAATTCAGATTGATGAATTGCTCAGCACCCTCAACCAAATTATTTTAAAAACTTCTGGGGCCGAAACTTGTGCTTTGCTACTTCCCCATCAGGATGAATGGCAAATCCGGGCAATAACTCACATCAATCTAGATAACCAGCCACCCACAACTCTACTGCAAACCCAACCTCTAGATGGCTCGGCGGTGATTCCGCTCAAGCTGGTTTATTATGTCAAACATACCCTGGAAACTGTGGTTATTGAAGGTGGCAAAACCGATATTCCCGGTTTAATGAATGACTGTACGCTCCAGTATCAGTCTCAGAGTATGCTATGTACTCCGATTCTCGATCGCGGGAACTTAGTTGGCATACTTTATCTGGAACATCGATCGACAAAAGGAGTGTTTACTCGCGATCGCCTCCTCGTCCTCAACTTCCTCTGCACCCAGGCTGCCATTTCCCTAGAAAATGCGCGATTGTATCAGCAAGCCCAGGACTATGCCTACCAGGTGGAACAATCACAACTGCAATTAGTACAGAGCGAAAAAATGTCCGCCTTGGGCAATTTAGTAGCGGGGGTAGCCCATGAAATTAATAATCCAGTCGGATTTATTTCTGGTAATATTCATGAAGCGATCGCCGCCGTCAAAGATATTACAGAATACCTGCAACTCTACCAAGAAAAATTTTCCAGTCCGGGTGACGAAATCGAAGAAAAAGCAGAAGAGATGGACATTGAATATCTCTTAGAAGATTTACCCAAAATGTTGAATTCTATGCAAGTCGGGTGCGATCGCATCCAAGGTATCAGCACCAGTCTTCGTACCTTTTCCAGAGCCGACAAAGACTACAAAATTCCTTTCAATATTCATGACGGAATTGACAGTACGATTTTGATTCTCAAACACCGATTGAAAGCCAACGAACAGCGTCCAGCGATTGAAGTTGTCAAAGAGTATGGGAACTTGCCATCAGTTGAGTGCTTCCCCGGACAATTAAATCAGGTGTTTATGAATATATTGGCGAATGCCATTGATGCACTGGAAGAATCAAATCGGGAAGGGAGTTTTGAGAAGATTAAAGCACCAGCCAATTGCATCACAATTCGGACAGAAATGAAGTCTAAGGAGTGGGTGACTATTCGCATTTCTGACAACGGGCAAGGGATAGCAGATGAGGTAAAAGCAAATATTTTTGACCACTTATTTACAACCAAAAGCGTGGGAAAAGGCACGGGATTAGGATTGGCGATCGCACGTCAAATTATCGTCGAAAAACATAGCGGTTCCATTCAAGTCAACTCTCTACTAGGAGAAGGGACCGAATTTCTCATCACCTTACCCCTGAAGGCAGAATAAGTTAATTTTTCCCTAGCATTCAGACTAATCTAACCCATTACTCACCCATCAATTCTCAAACAACAACAGCTATGAATAACTCTAACAGAAATAGCAACACTCACACAACCATTCAAATTCCCAACTATGAAATTCTCGACACAGTTTATTCAGGAAGTCGCACCTTGGTATATCGAGCTATCCGTATCAACGATCGATTACCTGTTGTCATCAAACTCCTAAAAAGTGACTATCCGAGCTTTAGCGAACTGGTGGAGTTCCGCAATCAATATACCATTGCCAAAAACCTTTTTCAACCTGGAATCATCCAAACCTATAGTCTCGAACCCTATCAAAATGGCTATGCGTTAGTGATGGAAGACTTTGGAGGTATTTCTCTTCAAGAATGGGCCCTGAAAGGAGAAAAAAAAATATATTTGAGGGAGTTTTTAGATGTCGCGATCGCCCTCTGCAATACCTTAGATATATTGTATCGCGCTCGCATTATTCATAAAGATATTAAACCCAGTAATATTTTAATAAATCCCGAGACCAAACAAGTCAAATTAATTGACTTTAGTATCGCCTCTCTACTACCACGAGAAACGCCAAGTTTGATGAATCTCAATGTATTAGAAGGAACACTTGCTTATATTTCCCCAGAACAAACAGGTCGAATGAATCGGGGAATTGACTATCGGAGTGACTTTTATTCTTTAGGTGTAACTTTCTATGAATTACTGACAGGGAAATTACCATTTCAATCAAACGATCCGATGGAATTGGTGCATTGTCACTTAGCACAAACTGCCATCCCAGTCTCTAAAATTGAGCCTAATATCCCGTTAGTTTTATCTAAAATAATTAGTAAGTTAATGGCGAAAAATGCCGAAGGACGGTATCAGAGTAGCTTGGGAATCAAGCACGATCTAGAATTGTGTCTAGGTCAATTACAAACAACCGGAAATATCGAATCTTTTGCACTCGGAAAAAGAGATATTAGCGATCGCTTCCTCATCCCTGAAAAACTCTACGGTAGAGAAACCGAAGTGCAAAGTTTACTGGATGCCTTCGTTCGCGTAGCATCCCCCCAAGAGAATCAGGTCAGCCAAGACAAAGCCAAACTAATGTTAGTAGCGGGTTTCTCAGGGATTGGTAAAACCGCCGTCATTAATGAAGTTCACAAGCCCATTGTCAAACAACGAGGCTATTTTATTAAAGGCAAATATAACCAGTTTCAGCGAAATATTCCCTTGGCTGCATTCGTGGGAGCCTTCCGAGATTTAATGGGGCAATTGCTTGGTGAATCAGATGCACAACTGCAAGCCTGGAAAAACGAGATTCTCGAAGCCGTTGGCGATAGCGGACAAGTCTTAATTGAGGTGATTCCCGAACTGGAACGCATTATTGGAACTCAACCCCCAGCCACAGAACTGTCGGGGAGTGCTGCCCAAAATCGCTTTAATTTACTAATGCAGAAATTTGTGCAAGTTTTTAGCCGCCAAGAACATCCCTTAGTGATGTTTTTGGATGACTTACAGTGGGCAGATTCCGCATCGTTAAAATTGCTGCAATTATTAATGGAAGGGACAGAAAATTTATTAATCTTGGGGGCGTATCGGGATAATGAAGTTTCGCCTGTGCATCCGTTGATATTGACAATCGATGATATCGTCAAAACTGGTATAACGGTGAAAACAATTACGCTTTCACCATTGAGTTTAGGAGATATGAATCAGTTAGTGTCAGATACGCTAAATTGCCAATTGTCTCTAGCTCAACCCCTAACAAAATTGGTGATCCAAAAAACCAAGGGAAACCCTTTTTTTGCCACACAATTTATTAAAGCATTGCATGAAGATGGACAGATTACTTTTGACTCAGTAACACGCTCTTGGCAGTGCGATATCGCTCAAATCAAAGCTTTAGCAATTACTGATGATGTAGTGGAGTTTCTAGCCCTGCAATTGCAGAAATTGCCAACCGAGACTCAGGATATTCTTAAACTAGCAGCTTGTATTGGGGCGCAGTTTGATTTGCATTCGCTGGCGATCGTTTCAGAAAAATCCCTAGAAGGAACAGCGAGCGATCTATGGAAAGCACTACAAGAAGGTTTGATTATTCCGAATACAGAAATCTATAAGTTCTTTATTGATTCTAACACTACCTCAGTTTTTGATGCAGCCGCTAATCCGATTTATAGATTTTTACATGACCGGGTGCAACAAGCAGCTTACTCCCTGATTCCTGACGAGCAAAAACAAGCAACTCATCTCAAAATTGGACAGTTACTTCAAGAAAAGTGTTCAGGAATAGAACGAGAAGAAAAACTGTTTGATATTGTCGAGCATTTGAATTTAGGAATTGAGTTAATTACTCAACCAGAGGAACGCGAAACCTTAGCTAAACTGAATTTGCAAGCTGGATTGAAGGCGAGAAATTCTACAGCTTACAGCGCAGCAAGAGTTTATTTGCAAACAGGGATTAACCTATTACAGACAAAATGCTGGCAACATCAGTATGAATTGATTCTCAATCTGTATGTGGCAGCAACGGAAGCCAGCTATTTGAATGCTGACTTTGCGGGTATGGAACAACTAGCGGCATTAGTTTTGCAGCAAGCACAGACCATTTTCGACAAAGTAAAAATCTACGAGATTCAAATTTCGGCACTAACTGCTCAGGGCAAAATGTTAGAGGCGATCGCGGTGGGAACAGAGGCTCTAGCGCAATTGGGGGTAGAATTCCCTACCGAAGTAGACGCAGCCAATATTGGCAAAGCCTTACAAGACCTTAAGCACCTACAAAGCGGTAGAGAGATTGCCAAACTGATTGACCTGCCCGTGATGAGCGATCGCACCGCCCAAGACGCAATACAACTGTTAGGAATATTATTTGCCCCAGTGTACATGGGAAGGCCAGGTTTAGTACCCCTCTTGAGCGCGACGATGGTGCGGTTGTCGCTCTCCTTTGGCAATGCTCCCGCCTCGATGGTCGGATACACGATTCATGGCTTGGTGCTGTGTGCCTTTTTCGGCGAAGTTGAAACAGGCTACGGGTTTGGTAAATTAGCACTCTCGTTGCTAGAGAGGTTGAATGCTCCGGGAATGAAGTCCATGATTCTAGCCCAGTTTGGGTGTTTTATCCAACATCACCAGCAAGCGCTGTTAAGAATGCTACCGACACTGAAAGAGGGCTACAGGACTGGCATGGAAACTGGCGATTTTCTCTACGCTAGCTACAACTTGTTAGTTTACGCCTATATTGCTTTTTTCGCAGGTGTAGACCTGGAAACGTTGTCATCCGAATTGGCTGCTTACAGTGCTGCTATGGTTCAAATGAAACAAGATTCGGCTCATCTTCTTATGTCATTCGTGCGACAAACGATGCAACAGTTGACAGAAACGGTGAGCCAACCAGATTGCTTAAGGGGTACTGCCTACGATGAAACGGTGATGCTGCCGAAGCATCAGCAGGATAATAATCTCACGGCGATCGCCTATACCTACATTTTCAAGCTGCAACTTGCTTACTGGTATGGCAATTATCAGGCTTGCCTCGACTATATCACCCAAGCCAAGTCCTGTTTGATGGCAGTATCAGGAATGGTTTTGATTCCCGTTTTCCATTTCTATGCTGCCCTGACGCACCTGGCAGTTGTTCCTACAAATCAACCAGAGCCAGCCTCCATGCTTGCTGATGCAGAAACTCATCAAATGATTCTGCATCAGTGGGCACAAAATGCCCCAATGAATTACTTGCATAAATGGCATTTAGTTGAGGCAGAAAAGTATCGGATTTTGGGCAACAAAGCAGAGGCGATCGAACATTACGATCGCGCCATTCAACTTGCCAAAGAAAACCAATTCCTCAACGAAGAAGCCTTAGCCAACGAAGTTGTCGCCAAATTCTATCTCGATTGGGGCAAAGAAAAAATCGCTCAATCCTACATGACTGATGCCTATTACTGTTACAGCCGCTGGGGAGCAAAAGCTAAAGTTGTTGATTTAGAAACCCGCTATCCCCAACTACTCGCACCTATACTGTCAAGACAGCCACAGTCTGCCAATCCGACCGAAAGGATGATTTCTCCAACGATCCAAAGTTCCACCTTCAATAAAACTAGCCTCTCAGAAGCCCTCGATCTAGCTACTATTATCC
Organism: Tychonema sp. LEGE 06208; assembly: GCF_015207505.1. Taxonomy (GTDB): domain Bacteria; phylum Cyanobacteriota; class Cyanobacteriia; order Cyanobacteriales; family Microcoleaceae; genus Microcoleus. Next base: position 56,052 of record NZ_JADEWT010000010.1, on the reverse strand, counting down.
AAGCCTCTCAATCTCTGTCGAGTGAAATTGAGTTGGAGAAATTACTCTCAACCCTACTTCAGGTAGTACTCAAAAATGCGGGAGCCGATAAATGTGCGTTGCTGATGCCAAAAGGCAATCTCTGGGTAATTGAGGCATTATCCCAACTCGAACAGCCTGCCATTGTTTTGCGTTCGCTGCCCTTGGACGATGGTCAAACAGTACCTGTTAGCCTCATCAATCGGGTCAAAAATACTCTCTGCTTGGCTGCGATCGAGAATGCAGCGATCGAGCCAACCCTAGCGGCCGATCCCTATATTCTGCACCATTCACCCAAGAGTATTCTGTGTGCGCCAATTCTTAACCAAGGTAAGTTGATTGGCATTTTATATTTGGAAAATAACCTTACCGTGGCAGCATTTACGCGCGGGCGGCTCGAAGTTTTGAATTTATTAATGTCACAAGCAGCAATTTCCTTAGAGAATGCTAGGTTGTACACCGAACTAGAAGACAAGGTGCAAGAACGCACCAAAGCATTAAACCAAAAAAATGACCAACTGCAAACGACCTTAAAAGAATTACATCGTACCCAGACCCAGATGGTGCAAAGTGAAAAAATGTCGGCTTTGGGACAACTGGTAGCAGGGATTGCCCATGAAATTAACAACCCGATTAACTTTATTCATGGAAACGTAAATCACATTCATCAATATACACAACAGCTATTACAGTTATTAAGCTCCTATCAATCCCACTATCCTAATCCACCGGCATCCCTGCAAGCAGAGCTAGAAACTGCTGAATTGAATTTCTTGACAGAGGATTTACATAAAATACTTGAATCGATGCAACTCGGTTCTGAGCGAATTCGGCAAATTGTTCTATCTTTACGCAGCTTTTCGCGCTTGGATGAATCAGAATACAAAGCAGTGAATCTCCATGAAGGTATTGATAACACCTTAATGATTTTGCAGCATCGACTCAAAGGACAGGCAGAACATCCGGCGATTGAAATTGTCAAAAACTATGGCGATCTGCCCTTGGTCGAATGCTACGCCAGAGAAATTAACCAAGTGTTTATGAATTTGATACTGAATGCAATTGATGCCTTGGAAGAGACCAATCGAAAGCGTAGTTTCCAAGAGATTAGTACCAACCAGAATCGGATTTGGATTAGCACAGTCAAGACAGAACAAAAACAAGTGCAGATTATCATCGCCGATAACGGAGTCGGTATTCCAAAGAAAATCCTATCGCGCATATTCGATCCTTTTTTCACAACTAAACCCGTGGGTAAAGGAACAGGGTTGGGGCTGTCAATTAGCTATCAAGCGATCGCTGAAAAACATGGCGGTTCAATTAAGGTTAAATCGACACCAGGTCGAGGAACAAAATTTATTATCACCTTACCAATTCAAGCAAAACAAACAAGTTAATTTTTACCTGGCACTCAGACTCATTTGACCCACTATTCACTCATCAATTGTCAAACAAAAACGGCTATGAATAACTCCCATAAAAACAGCAACTCTCCCACAAGCATTCAAATTCCCAACTATCAAATCACCCAAACAGTTTATGCAGGGAGTCGAACAATAGTTTATCGGGCAGTCCGTACCGATGACCAATTACCTGTAATTATCAAGCTGATGAAACGGCAATATCCCACTTTTAGCGAACTGGTGCAGTTTCGCAATCAGTATAGCATTGCCAAAAATTTAGACATTCCCGGCCTTGTCAAACCCTACAGTTTGGAACTGTATCATAACGGATATGCCCTGGTAATGGAAGATTTTGGCGGCATTTCCTTAGAACAATTTACGCATAAAAAACCACTAACAATAGAGGAGTTTCTTCCTATTGCTTGGTCCTTGACAGATATCCTCCATTCCATACATCAACAGCGCGTCATTCACAAGGATATTAAGCCTGCCAATATCCTTATTCACCCGGATACAAAGCAAGTTAAATTAATTGACTTCTCCATCTCGACTCTACTACCGAGAGAAACCCAACAAATTCAGAGCATTAATGCCTTAGAAGGAACCCTAGCATACCTCTCCCCAGAGCAAACCGGACGGATGAATCGAGGTATAGACTATCGCAGTGACTATTACTCATTAGGTATCACCTGGTTTGAATTACTAACTGGAAAACTTCCGTTTCAGTCTGACGATCCAATGGAGTTGGTGCATTGCCATATTGCCAAACAACCGCCCAATTTAAGAACAAGGGGGAAAGGAAAAGGTATTCCTCAAGTTCTCTGCGATATTGTGATGAAATTAATCGCCAAAAATGCCGAAGACCGCTATCACAGTACATTGGGACTCAAACATGACTTAGAACAATGTCTGTTGCAATTGAATGAAACAGCAAAGATTGAATATTTTCAAATTGGACAGAGAGACTTAAGCGATCGCTTTTTAATACCAGATAAACTTTTTGGACGAGAAGCGGAAATAGAAACCTTAATCCAAGCATTTGGACGAGTCGCCAATGGCGCATCTGAGCTAATGCTAGTGACAGGCTTTTCGGGGATTGGCAAAACGGCAATTGTCAATGAAGTGCATAAGCCAATCGTGCGATCGAAAGGCTACTTCATCAAAGGCAAGTACGATCAGTTTCAACGCAATATCCCGTTTTCTGGATTAGTACAAACATTCCGCGATCTGATGGGGCAACTGCTGAGTGAAAGCGATGCTCAGTTAGAACAGTGGAAAGCCAAAATCTTGTCTGCTTTGGGTGAAAACGGGCAAGTCTTGATCGATGTAATTCCTGAACTAGAAGAAATTATTGGCAAACAACCATCTGCGATCGAACTTGCTGCTAGTGCGGCACAGAATCGCTTCAATTTACTGTTTGTGAAGTTCATTGAGGTGTTTGCCACGTTAGAGCATCCATTGGTGATGTTTCTGGACGATTTACAGTGGGCAGATTCAGCATCTTTGGGTTTGATGAAGTTGTTGATGAGTCAAGCAGAGGGGGGCTATCTATTCATTATTGGTGCTTACCGCGATAATGAAGTTTTTCCAGCTCATCCGCTGATGCTGGCGTTGGAAGAAATCCAAAAAACAATGGCAACTGTCAACACGATCGCATTGACTCCGTTAAGCCAATCTGACGTGAATCTTATGATTGCAGACACTTTGAGTTGTGCGATCGAACGGGCAATGCTGTTAACAGAGTTAGTCTATCAAAAAGCCAAGGGCAATCCGTTTTTTACGACGCAGTTTCTCAAGGCGTTGTATGAGGATGGGCTGATTGCGTTTGACTGGAATACAGGCTCCTGGCAGTGTGATGTAGCGCAAGTGCGATCGCTTGCCCTCACCGATGATGTGGTGGAATTTATGGCGCAACAGCTTCAGAAATTGCCACCCAACACTCAAGATATTTTGAAACTGGCAGCCTGTATTGGCAATCAGTTTGATTTGGGGACGTTGGCGATCGTCTATGAAAAGTCTCAGATCGAAACCGCTGCGGACTTGTGGAAAGCATTGCAAGAAGGATTTGTAATTCCAATTAATGAGGTATACAAGTTTTATCAAGCCGAGGAATCAGCCACAGTTCAAATATTATCAAAAAAGGTTGATACCTGTTCCTACAAGTTTCTGCACGATCGCGTCCAACAAGCTGCTTATTCCCTAATTCCTGACGATCGCAAACAAGCAACTCATCTCAAAATCGGACAATTAGTCCTACAAAATTCCTCAGAGATAGAGCAAGAGGAAAAACTGTTTGATATTGTCGGGCATTTGAATTTAGGAATTGAATTAATCAGCAAACCAACCGAACGCCAAACATTAGCTCAACTGAATTTGAAAGCTGGAGTTAAGGCGAGAAATTCTACAGCTTACGCCGCAGCAAGGATTTATTTACAAATAGGGATTGATTTACTCACAAGCAACTGCTGGGTTAATCAGTATGAATTGACTCTAAATCTCTATGTTGCTGCTGCCGAAGTTGTCTATTTGAATCATGACTTTGATGGCCTGGAACAGATGGCCACACTGGTGTTGCAATCAACTCAGACAATTTTAGACAAAGTGAAAATTTACGAACTTAAAATCGCTTCCCAGACAGCCCAAGGCAAGATGTTAGAAGCGATCGCGGTAGGGAGAGATGCACTGGAGCAATTAGGTGTTAAAATCCCCACCGAAACTGATGAAAATAAAATTGGCAAAGCACTACAAATCCTTGGCAGCCAACAAGGTGACAAACTGATTGAAGAACTGGTTGACCTACCAGTGATGAGTGATGCCACAACTCAGGCAGCAATACAACTATTGGGAACTTTATTTCCGCCCGTTTTTCTGGCAAGGCCAGGATTGCTACCCATCCTTAGCTCCATGATGGTGAGTTTATCGATGGACTTTGGGAATGCACCCACATCGACGGTGGGGTATGCAATTCACGGAATGGTATTATGTGCCTTTTTGGGAGAGGTGGAAACAGGCTATAGCTTTGGTAAATTGGCGATGAATTTGCTCGATAGGTTCAATATCCGCGAACTTGAAGCCACAATTCCAGCTTTTTTTGGGAGCTTTATTCAGCATCGCCAAGAAGCTATAAGGGCAACGATACCGACGCTGAAAGGTAGCTATACGGCTGCTATGGAAACAGGAAATTTTTTACAATCTGGCTATAGCATACTCAATTATCTCGAATCCAACTTTTTCGGTGGGGTGGAACTAGACACTTGGGAGACCGAAATAGCAATTTATAGTGCTGTGATGGCACAGGCGAAACAATATTCGGCTCAGACTTATTTTGATATGATGCAGCAGACTGTGAATAACTTGAGAAAAGTCTGTATTCCGTCGGATTGCTTAATCGGCAAGGCCTACGATGAAACGGTGATGCTTCCTAAGCATCATCAGAATAATGAACTTACGGTGCTCGCTAAGGTCTATGTTTACAAACTTTTACTTGCCTACTGTTATGGCAACAACAAGTCTGCCCTAGATTACATTGCCCAAGCGAAGCCGTATTTGATGGCAATATCGGGATTAATTCAAGTTCCTATTTTTCATTTATATGCAGCCTTGACGTACCTGGCAATCTTCCCCACAAAGCCAAAGCAGGAGCAATCTGAAATACTCGCCCTGGTGGAAAGTCATCAAACTATTCTGCAACAGTGGGCGCAAAATGCGCCCATGAATCATCAGCATAAATGGTATTTAGTTGAAGGAGAAAAATATCGGATTTTGGGTAATAAAGCCGATGCCATAGACTTGTACGATCGCGCCATTTCGCTCGCTAAAGAACATCTATTTCTCAACGAAGAAGCACTAGGTAATGAACTTGCCGCCAAATTTTATCTTGACTGGGGTAAAGAAAAAATTGCCCAAGCCTACATGATTGAAGCCTATTACTGTTATGCCCGATGGGGAGCCAAAGCTAAAGTGACTGATTTAGAAAAACGTTATCCTCAACTCCTCGCGCCCATCCTTCTGCAACCTCATACCTCTGTCTCCTTCAAGGAAACTATCGCACTGGGAACGATCGCTTCTACCAAAACCTCTAGTAGCGTCTCGGAAGTTCTAGATTTGGCAACTCTGCTTAAAGTATCTCAAGCTATTTCAGGGGAAATTGAACTCGATCAACTCTTGACTACTCTGTTACAAATAGTGATGACAAATGCTGGGGCAAGTAAGTGTGTGTTATTGCTTAAACAAGATATTGAGTTACAGGTAGCAGCCTTTGTGGAAGAGGGACAAGAACCGCAGCTATTACCGCCGATGCCGCTAGAATCAAGTCAGAATGTGGCGATCGCTTTGGTGAATACTGTTAAGCGGAGTTTGAAACCTCTGGTACTGGTTGATGCTAGGTTATATCCTGAGTTTTCTGGCGATCGCTATATTGAAAAACACCAGCCTAAAAGTGTGCTTTGTAGTCCAATTCTCAATCAAGGTAAGTTGATTGGAATTTTATACTTGGAAAATAATCTGACAATTGGAGCATTTACGAGCGATCGCGTCGAACTGCTCAATCTGCTCTGCTCCCAAGCAGCAATTTCCATCGAAAATGCCCGCCTCTATCAACAGTCACAACAAGCTTTGACAGAACTCCGTGCCAGCGAAGCCCGCTTCCATAAGATGGCTGACAATATTCCAGGGATGGTCTTTCAATTACAGTTGGCTGCGGATGGTGCTAAGTCTATAACCTACGCAAGTTCTGGTTGCATCAATCTGTATGAAGCTGAGCCAGAAATGGTGATGGCAGGAATCATCAATGTCTTCGATCCAGTTGATGCCGGCGATCTTGCTGATGTTGAACAAGCAATTACCAAATCTGCCCAAACCCTGACCCCATTTAATCATGAATGGCGCAGTGTCACCCCGTCCGGCACCATGAAATGGGTGCAAGCGATATCCCAACCAGAACGACGAGGCGATGGGTTAACTGTATGGGATGGTGTTGTCTTTGATGTGAGCGATCGTAAACGCAGCGAAGCTGAATATAAAGCTGCGGAAACTGCCCTACAAATTTCCGAGCAGAACCTCCGTACCATTTTCAACAACGTTAGTAGTGCCATCATAATTCACGATCTGGATGGCAAGGTGCTAGATGTTAATAACAGAGTATTAGAAATGTTTGGTGTGGAGCGAGAGCAAGCGCTGCAATGCTCGATCTTGAATGACTATTCTACACCGGATAATCCGTTCCATCTGGTAGAAGACTGGTGGAGAAGGGTATTAGCTGGGGAAACAATTCAATTTGAGTGGAATGTCAGAAAAATTGATTCTAATACAGTCTTTGAGGTCGATGTCACGCTCAACCGCATTATCCTCGATGGCAAAGCAGTGATTCTTGGTAATGTGTTAGATATTAGCGATCGCAAACGTGCTGAAGCCGCCATCATCCAAAAATCTCAAGAATTAGAGCAAGCCTTACAAAACTTGCAGCAAACCCAATTGCAAATGATTCAAAGCGAAAAAATGTCAGCATTGGGTAACTTAGTAGCTGGCGTTGCTCACGAAATCAACAACCCTGTCGGCTTCCTGACTGGTAATATTACCCCAGCCTTAGATTACATTAACGATTTGTTTGGATTGATCGATCTAGTGCAACAAAAATATCCCCAACTAGATCCAGAAATTCAAGAGGAACTTGAAACTATTGAGCTTGACTACATCCGGGAAGACTTACCCAAGTTAATTGAATCGATGCAAGAAGGCGTGAAGCGAATTCAAGACATTAGTATTAGTCTGCGGACATTCTCGCGTGCGGATAGCGATCGCCCCGTTGCCTGCAATATCCACGAAGGCATTGATAGTACAATTATGATCCTCAAACATCGTCTGAAAGCCAACGACACTCGCCCCAAAATCCAAGTTATTAAGGACTATGGCGATCTCCCAAAAATTGAATGCTATGCCGGACAATTAAATCAGGTATTTATGAATATTTTGGGGAATGCGATCGATGCTTTGGATGAGTTAAATATTGGACGTAGTTATGCAGAGATTAAAGCCAATCCTAATCAAATTATTGTCACTACAGAATTATCGGGAGATAGAAAACAGGTTGTAATTCGGATTACAGACAATGGCATTGGTATGAATGAAGCGGTGCGGCAGAAAGTTTTTGATAATTTATTTACTACTAAGATTGTAGGGAAAGGAACTGGTTTAGGGTTGGCGATCGCGCGTCAAATCGTTGAGGAAAAACATGGCGGTTCCCTGAAGGTTAACTCTATACTAGGAAAAGGAACAGAATTTATCATCACCTTACCCATCAAGGCGGTATAAACAAGTTAATTCTTCCCTAGTATTCGGACTCATGTAAGCGATCGCTCACTCATAAATCCTCAAAAAACTATGACCATTAATAACTCTGACCAAAACAGCAAACCTCACACAACCGTTCAAATTCCCAACTATCAAATTGTCGAGACAGTTTATTCAGGAAGTCGAACCTTAGTATATCGAGCCATCCGTAACCACGATCGATTACCTGTCGTCATCAAGCTGCTAAAAAATGACTATCCTACCTTTAGCGAACTCGTGCAGTTTCGCAATCAATATACCATTGCTAAAAATCTTCATAAACCTGGAATCATCCAAACTTATAGCCTGGAACCTTACCAAAATGGCTATGCGTTAATCATGGAAGATTTTGGTGGGATTTCCCTTCAGGAATGGGCGATTAAAGGGAAGAACGCACTATCTTTGAGGGAGTTTTTAGTAATAGGGATCGCACTCTGCAATACCTTAGATATATTGTATCGCGATCGCGTCATTCATAAAGATATTAAACCCAGTAATATTTTAATTAATCCCCAAACTAAACAAGTCAAATTAATCGACTTTAGTATTGCATCTCTACTACCAAGGGAAACCCTAACACTAATTAATCCCAATGTGTTAGAAGGGACACTTGCTTATATTTCCCCAGAGCAAACAGGCCGAATGAATCGGGGAATTGACTATCGGACTGACTTTTATTCTTTGGGTGTTACCTTCTTTGAATTACTAACCGGAAAGTTACCTTTTGAATCCAACGATCCAATGGAGTTGGTACATTCTCATATTACCAAATCCTCGCCATTAATACATGAAATTAACTCGGAAATTCCCTCTGTACTATCAAAAATTGTCAGCAAATTGATGGCAAAAAATGCCGAAGATAGATATCAAAATGCTTTGGGATTGAAGTTTGACTTAGAAAAATGTCTAACTCAACTTCAAGAAACTGGTGAAATTCAGAGTTTTGAAATGGCGCGAAGGGATGTATGCGATCGCTTCCTCATCCCTGAGAAACTCTATGGTCGAGAAACTGAGGTTCAAGCATTACTTAAAGCCTTCGATCGCGTTTCCCAAGGCAGTTCAGAACTCATGCTAGTGGCGGGATTCTCTGGGATTGGCAAAACCGCCGTAGTCAATGAAGTCCACAAACCCATTACCCAGCAAAAAGGCTACTTCATCAAAGGCAAATTCGACCAATTCAACCGCAACATTCCCCTGTCAGCCTTTGTCCAAGCACTGCGAGATTTGATGAATCAACTACTCTCAGAATCCGATCGGCAGTTACAAACCTGGAAAGAAAAGCTGCTCAAAGCACTAGGAGATAGCGGTCAAGTCCTCATCGATTTGATTCCTGAACTCGAATGGATTATTGGGTCACAACCTCCCACTCCAGAACTTTCCGGTGAGGCAGCCCAAAATCGCTTTAACCTCCTGTTCCAAAACTTTATTCAGGTTTTTGCGAAGGTAGAACATCCCCTAGTCATCTTTATCGATGACCTGCAATGGGCTGACTCCGCCTCCTTGGACCTCATGCAAAGTTTGTTGACGGAAGCCCAATCTCACTCTCAATGTCTCTTGGTCTTAGGAGCCTATCGAGATAATGAAGTATTTCCCGGTCATCCCTTTTTGATGACAGTTAAGACCCTAGAAAATGCCGATGTTACCCTTGAAACTCTCACCCTCAGTCCCTTGAGTGCTGATAGCCTCAATCACCTAATTGCTGATGCTTTTCAAGCCTCACAAAGCGCTGTGCAGCCCTTAACCAACCTGGTCATACAAAAGACCCAGGGCAATCCGTTCTTTGCGACCCAATTTCTTAAGGCATTACATCAAGATAGTCTGATTACTTTTGACCGGGAGGTTTGTCACTGGCAATGCGACCTAGTGCAGGTACAGGATGCAGCCTTAACCGATGATGTGGTGGAATTCATGGCTTTGCAGTTACGAAAACTGCCCGTTACCACCCAAGAACAGCTTAAATTTGCCGCTTGTATTGGGGCAAAATTTGACCTCAAGACTTTGACGATTGTTTCAGAACAAGACGAAATTCAAGTAGCCTTGACTTTGTGGTCTGCGCTCAAAGAGGGGCTGATTGTGCCGGAGGGTAAAATCTATAAGTTTTATTTGGATGATAATCAACCCCAGGAGCATCGATCCCTGAGTGAAGAGATTTCGGAGCAAATTCACTATCGCTTTTTCCACGATCGCGTGCAACAGGCCGCCTACTCACTAATTCCTGAAGACCAAAAACAGGCCACTCACCTCAAAATGGGTCAGTTACTCCAAACTCGTTTGTCAGCAGCAGAGCGAGAGGAGAAGTTATTTGATATTGTCAGTCATCTAAATCTAAGTCGTGGGTTGCTAAGTCATCAAGCCGAACGTGAGTCTTTGATTCGACTAAATCTAGCTGCGATCGAAAAAGCGAAAAAGGCAACCGCTTATGGCGTGGCGAGAGACTTGGTGACGGTGGGACTGGAATTACTCTCGGAAGATAGTTGGCAAACTCAGTATGAGTTGAGCTTAAAACTCCATGGGATCGCCGCAGATGTGGCCTGTTTAAAGGCTGATTTTGAGGAAGCGATCGCCCAAGTTCAACAGGTTTTGGATAAAGCTCAGACGGTGTTGGATAAAGTGCCTGTTTATATGGTGCAAATCAGGGTGTTGACGGCTCAGAATCAATTGGCGGATGCGATCGCCATTGCTGCTCAAGCCGTCACTCAATTGGGGATAGAATTTCCCTCAGACATCACACCGAGCCTAAGCGAACAAACCATACAAAATGTGGAAGTCGAGCTAGAGGGGAAAGTCATTGAGGATTTGGTCAACTTGCCTGTAATGACTGACCCGACGACAATTGCTGCAATGGAACTGCTGGGAACGATCATGCCAATGGTATTACAAGCTCGACCTACATTTCTGCCCTTTGTTTGTGCAAAAATTGTGAGCTTGTCGCTCCAGTTTGGCAATGCTCCTGTTTCGAGTGTTGGCTATGCTACCTATGGCTTGGTCTTAACGACGGGCTTGGGTCAAGTCGAGCGGGGCTATCACTTGGGGAAAATGGCTTTAACTTTAATCGATCGGCTCAATACAAAAGCGTACAAGTGTTTGACAATACTTCATTTTGCTGCCTGTGTCCAGCATCAAAAAGAATCTATGATTTCTATGGCTGCTTTGCTCAAGCAGGGATATTTAGTAGGAATAGAAGTCGGTGACTTTTTGTATTTAAGCTATTGTATGGCCCACTATTTTTACGCTTATTTCTATGCCGGAAAGGAATTATCTGCCCTTCAATCAGAAATCGCTCAGTTTTGTTCGGTCATTGCTTCACTAAAGCAGGATAATGCCCTAGCCTTCTTAACAATGAACCAAGCATTGTTTGGGCGCTTGCTTGAAAAAACCCATCAACCAACTCTGTTGATTGGAGATGCTTATGACGAGACGAAAATATTTCCACAGTACCTTCAAAATAAGCAACTAACAGGTCTTGGGATTGCTTACACCTACAAGCTGATCTTGGCTTATTTGTTTGGTGATTATAACCGCGCCCTTGAATATCTCAATGAAGCTAGCCAATATTTAGGTAGTATTGTCGGAATGCTGCATATTCCCGCCTTGCATTTCTATGGGGGGTTAACCTATTTAGCGGTGGTAGCAGGTAAGTCTGAGGATGAGCAGTTACAACTACTTGCTTTAGCGGAACAGCATCACGCTAGCCTATCAACCTGGGCAGAGAATGCCCCTATGAATCACCAGCACAAGGTGGCTCTCTTGGCAGCAGAAAGATGTCGAGTTTTGGGCAATATCTCAGAGGCAATTGATGGCTATGAGCGGGCCATTGCGGGCGCTAAAGCCAATGGTTTTATCCAAGACGAAGCCTTAGCAAATGAACTTGCAGCTAAATTCTATCTCGATTGGGGTAAAGAAAAAATTGCCGCAGTATATATGCAAGAAGCTTACTACTGCTATGCCCGTTGGGGAGCAAAAGCCAAAGTCGCCGACTTAGAACAACGCTATCCCCAATTGCTTGCGCCAATATTAAAGCAAACCCGTTCGCTTCTTTCTACTCACGAAACTATCTTCACTTTGGGAACTGTGACATCTACCACTTCTTCCAGTTCTAGCACCAGTGTCTCAGATATTCTAGATTTAAAAGCGATTCTCAAAGCTTCTCAAACTCTCTCAAGCGAAATCGAACTCGAAAAACTGCTTGCATCGTTACTGAGAATCGTCATTGAAAATGCTGGGGCTGATAAATGTGTATTAATGCTGTTGCGAGACAGTCACTTGCTAATTAAAGGCTCAATTACCCAGGCAACACAGCCAGTTGTGTTGCAGAACCTTGGGGTTGAAGAGAGTCAAGACATCCCCCACAAGCTCATTTACAAAGTCAAGCACAGTAATCAAACTGTTGTGTTGATTGATGCAACAGCAGATCCGATTTTAGCGAATGACCCGTATATTGTGCGTCAACAGCCTCAGAGTATCTTGTGCAACCCGATTTTGCATCAAGGTAAATTATTGGGCATTTTATATCTAGAAAATAATTTAGCCAAGGGAGCGTTTACGAGCGATCGCGTGGAACTCCTGAATTTACTCTGTGCTCAAGCTGCAATTTCCCTAGAAAATGCCCAACTTTATGAACAGTCACAAACCTATGCTCAGCAGCTAGAGCAAGCCTTGCATGACTTACAGCAAACCCAATTGCAAATGATTCAAAGCGAAAAGATGTCGGCATTGGGAAACTTAGTTGCTGGCGTGGCTCACGAAATTAATAACCCCGTTGGCTTTATTTCTGGCAATTTGAATGAAGCTAAATCCACAGTTCAAGACTTAGTGGAGCATCTCAATCTCTATCGATCTCGCGCCCCGGAAACAGAGCTTGCAGACCATGCCGAAGATATCGATTTAGACTATATTATCGCAGACTTGCCCAAAATGATTGACTCAATGCAATTGGGTTGCGATCGCATCAAAGATATCAGCACGAGCCTCCGCACCTTTTCTAGGGCTGACAAAGACTACAAAGTTCCTTTTAATATCCACGAGGGGATAGATAGCACGATCTTAATTCTCAAATATCGATTGAAAGCTAACGATGAGCGACCCGCCATTGAAGTAGTCAAAGACTACGGGAATATTCCAGCGATCGAATGCTTCCCAGGACAGCTTAACCAGGTATTTATGAATATTATGGCGAATGCGATCGATGCCTTAGAAGAATCAAATATAGGGCGGAGTTTTGCTGAGGCTAAAGCAAATTCCAACAGAATTACAATTACAACTTCAGTAGAAGATAAGGTCGTTAAAATTGCCATTGCTGATAATGGCAAGGGAATGAATGAATCAGTCAAACAAAAAGTATTTGACCATTTATTTACTACTAAGAGTGTAGGGAAAGGAACTGGTTTAGGGTTGGCGATCGCGCGTCAAATCGTTGAGGAAAAACATGGCGGTTCCCTGAAGGTTAACTCTATACTAGGAAAAGGAACAGAATTTATCATCACCTTACCCATCAAGGCGGTATAAACAAGTTAATTCTTCCCTAGTATTCGGACTCATGTAAGCGATCGCTCACTCATAAATCCTCAAAAAACTATGACCATTAATAACTCTGATCAAAACAGCAAACCTCACACAACCGTTCAAATTCCCAACTATCAAATTGTCGAGACAGTTTATTCAGGAAGTCGAACCTTAGTATATCGAGCCATCCGTAACCACGATCGATTACCTGTCGTCATCAAGCTGCTAAAAAATGACTATCCTACCTTTAGCGAACTCGTGCAGTTTCGCAATCAATATACCATTGCCAAAAATCTCAACTCACCTCTGATCGTCCAAACTTATAGCCTGGAACCTTACCAAAATGGCTATGCGTTAATCATGGAAGATTTTGGTGGGATTTCCCTTCAGGAATGGGCGATTAAAGGGAAGAACGCACTATCTTTGAGGGAGTTTTTAGTGATAGCGATCGCACTCTGCAACACCTTAGATATATTGTATCGCGATCGCATCATTCATAAAGATATTAAACCCAGCAATATTTTAATTAATCCCGAAACTAACCAAGTCAAATTAATTGACTTTAGTATCGCCTCCTTGCTACCGCGAGAAACGCAAGCTTTGATAAATATCAATATATTAGAAGGGACACTCGCTTATATTTCCCCAGAACAAACAGGCCGAATGAATCGGGGAATTGACTATCGCACTGACTTCTATTCTTTAGGTGTGACCTTCTACGAATTACTCACCGGGAAATTACCTTTTGAATCAAATGACATAATGGAGTTAGTACATTGTCATATTGCCAAACAACCACCACTTTTACCGAACAGGGAAGAAATTCCGCAGGTGATTTCAGATATTGCGATCAAATTGATGTCTAAAAATGCCGAAGATAGATATCAAAGTGCATTGGGATTAAAGTTTGATTTAGAAAAATGTTTAACTCAACTTCAAGCAACTGGTAAGATTGAGAGTTTTGAAATTGCGCGAAGGGATGTATGCGATCGCTTCCTGATTCCAGACCAACTCTATGGACGAGAAACCGCAGTATCAACCCTACTGCAAGCATTTGAAAGAGTCAGCCTTGGTGCAACAGAAATGATGCTAGTAGCAGGTTTTTCGGGAATTGGTAAAACAGCAGTTGTCAACGAAGTTCATAAACCTATTGTTCGCCAACGCGGTTATTTTATCAAAGGGAAATATGACCAATTTCAGCGCAATATTCCCTTCAGTGCTTTTGTACAGGCATTTCGAGATTTAATGGGACAATTGTTAACCGAAAGTGATGCACAAATTCAGCAATGGAGGAACAAAATATTATCAGCAGTTGGAGAAAATGGACAAGTAATTATTGAAGTCATCCCTGAACTAGAAAGAATTATTGGTAAGCAATCACCCACACCAGAATTATCAGGAACATCGGCACAAAATAGATTTAATTTATTGTTCCAAAAGTTTACCCAAGTCTTTACAAGTTTTGAACATCCTTTAGTGATGTTTTTAGATGATTTGCAATGGGCAGATTCAGCATCACTGAAATTGCTACAATTATTAATGACTGAGACAAGTCATCTTTTGTTAATTGGTGCATACCGTGATAACGAAGTTAATCCGGCACATCCATTGATGTTGACTTTGAGTGAGATTCAAAAAAAACAAGCAACGATTAATACGATTACTTTGATGCCACTGAGTCAAGTCAAAGTAAATCAATTAGTTGCTGACACACTTAAATGTTCAGAAAATTTGGCATGGACTCTTTCTCAATTAATTTATCAAAAAACTCAAGGAAATCCGTTTTTTGTAACCCAGTTTCTCAAGGCATTGTATCAAGAGAATCTCATTCAATTTGATTTTGAATTAGGCTCTTGGCAATGTGATATTGCTCAAGTACATCAGCAAGCGGTAACTAATGACATTGTGGTTTTTATGGCATTGCAATTGCGAAAACTACCGTCATCAACTCAAAATATATTGCAGCTAGCTGCTTGTATTGGCAACCAGTTTGATTTAGCAACTTTGGCAATTGTTTCAGAACGATCGGAAATCGAAACGGCTGCGGATTTATGGAAAGCGTTACAAGAAGGGCTAATTTTACCGCTGAGCGATGTTTATAAGTTTTATGTCTGGCAAGAAAGTCAAGCAGTTACTACAGAAAAATCTCAGACTGTTACATACAAATTTTTACACGATCGAGTACAACAAGCTGCTTATTCGCTGATTCCCGACGATCGAAAACAACTGACGCACTTAAAAAGTGGGCAATTGCTTTTAAGTGTAATGAGCGAGACGGAAAAAGAGGAAAAAATCTTTGAGATTGTCAATCAATTAAATAAAGGAGCAGATTTAATTGTCTCAGAAACTGAACGCGAGGAATTAGCAAAGCTAAATCTAGCTGCTGCACAAAGGGCAAAATCTGCAACCGCTTACGTCGCAGCAATTGAATACGCCACTCAAGGCATACAACTTCTCACAGCAAGTTGTTGGCAGCAATGCTATGACATAACCTTGGCTCTGTACGATTTAGCCGCAGAAGTAGCTTGTCTGAGCGGTGACTTTAGGCAAATGGAGCAGATAGTTGATGAGGTAGTACAAAATGCTCGTCAATTACTAGACAAAGTTAAGGTCTATGAAGTGACAATTTTGGCTGACGTGGCCCAGAGCCAACAGCCCAAAGCCATTAAAACTGCTCTTTCTGCTTTGAAATTATTTGGAGTGTTGTTTCCTGAGCAGCCCACTGACGCAGAGATTACTCAAAGTTTGCAACAGACTCAATATCTATTAAAAGGAAAAGATTTAGAAGATTTGTTGGAACTGCCTGAGATGAAAGACGTCCAAGCTCTGGCAGCAATCCGAATTTTGGCGACTGTGACAGCCGCAGTCTATCAAGCGGTTCCAGAATTACTGCCGTTAATCGTGTGCAAGCAGGTTAGGTTATCAGTGGAATATGGTAATGCTGCGGTATCAGCACAGGCTTATGCTTGGTATGGAGTAATTCTGTGCGGTATTGGAGAAATAGATTTAGGCGATCGCGTTGGTCAAATGGCAATGGGACTACTATCACGCTTTGAGAGTAGAGAATTTAAAGCCAGCACGATTAATATGGTTTATCCCTTCGTGAAGCCCTGGAAACATCATATTCAAGATTCACTCGCTCCTTTGCTCGACGGATACCATAGCGGTCTGGAGATGGGTACTTTAGAATATGCTGCCTACTGTGCCTACAATTACTGTTCGCTGTCCTTTTTTCTAGGAAAAGATTTGTCAATCCTAGAACCAGAGATGAAGGTTTACAATCAGGCCTTAGCTCAACTCAAACAGGAAGTCGCTCATAACTATCTTAGAGTCTTTTACCAATCTGTATTAAATTTGCTCGGTCAGAGCAAGTGTCCGTGGGAAATTCAAGGTGTAATCTATGACGAACAAATGATGTTGCCATTGCATCAGAAGGCCAACGATCTTTACGCAATGGGAGCATTGTATATCAATAAATTAATTCTTTGTTACTTGTTTAATGAGTGGGAGCAAGCAATCAAAGTGGCAGTTGATGCCAAACAATATTTGAGTGGAGTATCCGGCTGTTTTAAGGTTCCGGTGTTTCACTTTTACGATTCATTGACCCATCTTGCTATGTTACCCAACGCCCAAGGTAGGGAATGCGATCGCCTCCCCCAGGAAGTTATTGACAACCAGAAGAAGCTCAAAGAATGGGCAAACCATGCACCCACAAACCATTTACACAAATTTTATTTGGTTGAAGCAGAGCAGTATCGGGTGTTGGGGCAGATGTATGAAGCAATGGATTACTACGATCGTGCGATCGCCTCCGCAAAAGAAAACGCATATATCCAAGAAGAAGCACTAGGGAATGAACTTGCCGCCAAATTTTACCTCAATTGGGGGAAAGAAAAAGTCGCCCAAGCATATATCCAAGAAGCATATTACTGCTATGCCCGTTGGGGAGCTAAAGCCAAAGTCGCTGACTTGGAACGACGCTATCGGCAACTTCTCGCCCCCATCCTCCAGCAAACCCGTTCTCCCCTCTCCACTCACGAAACTATCTTCGCCTTGGGGAGTGTCACCTCTACCAGTTCCGCCACGTCCAGCAGTAGCAGTGTCTCTACTGCTCTAGATTTAGCTGCTATTCTCAAAGCTTCCCAAACTATCTCAGGTGAAATCGAACTGGAAAAACTGCTGGCATCGTTACTTTCTATAGTCATCGAAAATGCGGGAGCAGATAAGTGTGTGTTAATGCTCTTGCGAGACTCGCGCCTGCTGATTAAAGGGTCAATTACTATAGGGACGCAGCCAGTTGTGTTGCAACGCCTTCCTGTTGATGATAGCCAGGACATTCCCCTGAAGCTGATTTACAAAGTCAAGCACAATCGGCAGACTGTTGTGCTGCTGGATGCGATCGCCGATCCGACTTTAGCTAATGACTCGTATATTATTCGTCAGCAGCCTAAGAGTATTTTATGCAGCCCGATTTTGCATCAAGGGAAGTTGCTGGGGATTTTATATCTAGAAAATAATTTAGTAACGGGGGCGTTCACGAGCGATCGCGTCGAATTACTCAATCTGTTATGCGCTCAAGCGGCAATTTCTATAGAAAATGCCCGACTTTATCAGCAAGCGCAAACCTATGCCCAACAGCTAGAACAAGCCTTACAAAACTTACAGCAAACCCAATTGCAAATGATTCAAAGCGAAAAGATGTCGGCATTGGGAAACTTAGTTGCTGGCGTTGCTCATGAAATTAATAACCCCGTCGGCTTCCTAACTGGCAATTTGAATGAAGCCAAGCGCACAGTTCAAGATTTAACAGAACATCTAGCTTTGTATCGCACCCAAGCATCTGCTGCTAACATTGCCGACCATGCGGTCGAGATTGATTTAGACTATATCATCGAAGATTTGCCCAAAATGATTGACTCGATGCAATTGGGCTGCGATCGCATCAAAGGTATCAGCACGACGCTCCGCACTTTCTCCCGTGCTGACAAAGACTACAAAGTGCCCTTCAATATCCACTCTGGCATAGACAGCACGATCTTAATTCTCAAATATCGATTGAAAGCCAACGATCGGCGACCCGCAATCGTTGTAGTGAAAGACTACGGGAATATTCCTGCGATCGAATGTTTTCCTGGACAGCTTAACCAGGTGTTTATGAACATTCTGGCCAATGCGATCGATGCTTTAGATGAGTCAAATATTGGGCGGACTTTTACGGAAATCAAAGTCAATCCTAATTGCATTACCATTACCAGTTCAGTCGAACATAATCTAGTTAAAATCACTATTGCTGATAATGGTATGGGGATGACTGAATCGGTCAAATACAAGATATTTGACCACTTATTTACAACCAAAAGCGTGGGGAAAGGCACGGGGTTGGGATTGGCGATCGCACGGCAGATTGTAGTTGAGAAACACTCTGGTATGCTAGAAGTGAACTCAACTTTAGGTCGAGGTACAGAATTTACGATTTCACTTCCATGTTGAGCGGCGCGGTGTTTTTCTACTCCCGGCGAGGGGAATAATATCATTTCCGGTAACACCATCAGGTGATGTTGACTGTTGACTGTTCACTGTTCACTGTCAACCGTCAACCGTCAACCGTCAACTGTCAACAATGAACTCGAATTTACTATTCCGATGCAACCGGAAACGATATAAATGGGTGATTGAGTTGCCGATAGGCGAGTTAAAACAAGCGTAAACTCGGAATTATCAAAGCGGGGTTTTTGATAAATCAGACTTCTGTTAAACTTTTCACGAAATTTAGCAAGTCGCGCGTTTTTTTTTTCAGTTAACTTAAAGCCTGAAACCACCTTAATTTTGAGCTAATTTTCCTATCGTTTCCGGTTGCATCGGAATAATAAAATCGAATCAACAGTTAACACTCAACCATTCAGTTTTTCCACCCGCCCGTCAACAGTCAACAGTCACGTGACGGTGCAACCGGACTTGATATCACTTCCTACTCCAGCAAATTCTCCTTTCTTAATAGTTATACCGCCCGCTTTATAGTCACCGATAACTTCGACCAAAGTCTTGATACTTCCGTCGGACCAATTCACAAAGGAAGTTCGATCGCAAATTCCGTCCCCTCACCCAAAACTGAACTACAGGTCAAGGTTCCGCCGTGTTTTTCAACAACAATTCGGTAGCTGATGGATAACCCTAAACCTGTGCCTTTTCCTAGGGGTTTTGTGGTGAAAAACGGGTCAAACAATTGGCTGCGAACGTCTTCTGTCATGCCTAGCGCATTATCGGCAATTTTGATGCAAATACTATTTTCGTTAAGGGCTTCGGTGCGAATACTAATAGTTGGTGTCCAGTCGCTGTCGCCCGCTCGCCTTTTGTGGTTGCAAGCATCTTCTAGTGCGTCAATACTGTTGCTCGCCAGATTCATAAATACCTGATTTAGCTGACCTGAATAACATTCAATTAATGGTAATTCACCGTAATCTTTAATTATTGTGATTTCGGGATATTCGGATCGGGCTCGCAGTTTGTTATGCAAAATTAGGAGCGTGTTATCTATCCCTTCATGAATGTTGGCCGGCTTCTTTACCGAGTCGTCTAAACGCGAGAAGTTTCGCAAACTCAGAACTATTTCGCGAATCCGATCGGCTCCCATTTTCATTGAAGATAATATTTTTAGTAAATCTTCTCTCAGAAATTCTAAATCGATGTTTTCAATATATTTTTGAACTTCTACCGTTGGCTGAGGATAATGTGTTTGATAAAGTTCCACAAGCTGCAACAAGTCTTTCATGTATTGGGTGGCGTAGGAAATATTGCCGTAGATAAAACTGACTGGGTTGTTGATTTCGTGAGCCACTCCCGCTACCATTTGACCGAGACTTGACATTTTTTCGGTATGAATTAGGTGAGATTGGGTTTCTCGGAGTTCTTTGAGAGCGATTTCTAGCTGCTGGGCTCTGTTGTTGGCGATCGCCTCGGACAGCCGCAAAGCGTCCTCGGCTGCTTTGCGCTCTGTGATGTCAAAAATAGCGCCGTTGAGGGATAACATTTGACCATCTGTGTGGAAAATGGCTTGACCTTTTTCTGCAACCCACCGCACATTTCCGTCGCTGTGAATCAGGCGATATTCGATCGCGTAAGGTTGCTTTGTCTGAATCGCGCGATCGATAAATTGCTCGATCGCCTCCGCATCATCGGGATGAACTATACTAGGAAAAGCCTGCACCGGTTGAATCATAAAGTTAGCTGCGGGGTAGCCAGAAATAGCTTCTATGCCGCTGCTGATAAACGTTAGGCTCGATCGCCCCGCCGCACTGCAACGATAAACTGCGCCGGGAATGTTAGAAACTAAGGATCTAAATTCTTCTTCCCTTTCGCGCAAAGCTGCCTCAATCCGCTTGCGTTCGCTAATGTCGCGAGCAAAGGCGCACTGATATTCTTTACCGTTAAATTCCAAATGGTCGATCGTAATTTCCACCGGAAAAATGCGACCGTACTTAGTAAGGTGGTGAACTTCAATATTAACGGAACCGCACCTTTTTAAGACTTTCCAGTGCAAACTCCAAGCAGTTTCTGGAAAATCGGGATTGATGTCGTGTATAGTGAGGTCGAGCAATTCTTCGGCAGAATATCCCAAGGAAGAGCAAGCCGCGTCGTTGACGTATACAAATTTACCGTCGGCTCCGATCCAGAATACCGCATCTGCCGATCGGTCGATCGCAAATTGAGCCAACTGCCACTTTTCCTCAACCCGGTGGCGATCGGCAATTTCTTTTTCTAACTGTTCGTTAAGCGAATTGACAATGGTTTCGGGATCGGCAAGCGCGATCGATTGTTTGGCAAATTCTCCTGTATGGATATCTGGGTTTTCGTAATTTTCTTCTACTTGTTTGAACAGCATTTTTTGAAGATCTTTTGTTTTATTTAAGGTTAATTGAGTCAGTGCTTTCGGCATCAGAGCCATCGTCGCTGCGGCTAACAATAAAAAAATTACAGCAGTTGCAGCTTTGAGAGTTACAGACAACCAATAAATAGAATGCCAAAGCATCCAAACTTGCATCAATTGAGCAGCGCCGCAGGCAAAAAGACCAACAGCAAACAGCCGTCCAATCTTGCTGCGAGAACCTTGGCGGGTAAAATAGACTAAAGATAGCGCGACAGAGCAATAAGCCAGAGCCGTCAGCGAGTCAAAAACAGCGTACAGTCGCAACTCCCGCAGCGCGTCACAGCCAACGGCGGAAGATACAGGAAGTGTGGAAAAAAAAATTGTTAATTGTTCTTGCATAAAGTTCAAGAAAATTTATCTGTACCAATGCAAATCCGCTCAAATACAATTATTTGATTTCTGGGAGTGAAATATTTAGATAATTATATACTTTTTTGAGTTGGTTTGAAACAACACTTCGGAGAGTTTTTGGACATCCCACCGTATAATCATGGTTTCGGGGGCGCTTGAGGCACAGGATATGCCTGATTGAAAATCAAGGTTTTCATACTGCGAGCTAAAAACTTAGTTGGCTGATGCGCGCTGAATTCAGAAACCGGGTTTCTTCGTCGTATATTTCTCGCTATCAAACGTAAATTGTGTAGAAACCGGGTTTTTCGCCCCTGCGCTTCAACAGCAAACAGAAAACAACAAACAGTAGACAATAGTCCCCGCTCGCGTGCTTTGTAAAGCACCAGAGTTCCCGACAGCACTGGGAGCATCTGGTGTTTTGTAAAAAGCATTTTTTTATTGAGCGTGCGATCGTCCCTGCAGGCGTATTGTACTCGCGAGCAGGGACGATCGCACTATAAATGCAAAACACCAGATGCTCCCGACAGCAATTTCCAGAAAAAATGCTTTTTCCCCAGCCGGAAATGCTCCCAATTAGCGGACTTTTAAGGCAGCGCAAATATCAATTTTTGCGCTCTATAATCCACAATTAATTAAGCGCCTCCAAGCACCCAATGCACCAAAGTCCGAACTCCAAAACCTGTAGCTCCGGGGCCGTTGTAGCCGTTTTCTTTCTCGATCCAAACCGGGCCGGCAATATCTAAATGCGCCCAAGGAGTATCCTTGACAAACTGCTTCAAAAAGAGCGCCGCTGTAATCGAACCACCGGGACGGGGCCCTGTGTTTTTCATGTCAGCGTGCAATGCTTTTAAACCATCAAAATACTTCTCTTCCATCGGCATTCGCCAAAACTTTTCGCCGGCCAATTCTGAGGCGGCGACTATTTCGGCGGCGACGCTATCTTGAGGACTCCACAAACCGGCGATATCTTCGCCCAATGCAATTACGCAAGCCCCTGTCAGAGTTGCTAAATCGACAATTGCATCAAGTCCCAATTTATCAGCAAATACCAAAGCGTCAGCCAGGGTTAAACGCCCTTCTGCGTCGGTATTGTTGACTTCTATTGTTTTGCCGTTGGAAGCTGTGAGGATGTCTCCAGGGCGCATGGCGCGACCGCTAATCATGTTTTCGGTGACGGCGCTGATAAAGTGAACTTCGACATCTGGTTTGATGTGTCCGATCGCCTTTGCCGCTCCCAGGGTAGCCGCAGCGCCGCCCATGTCTACTTTCATCATTTCAATGCCGCTGCCGGCTCCTTTGATGTTCAAACCGCCGGAATCAAAGGTCAATCCTTTGCCGACAATTGCTATTTTACGGCGCGGTGTGCCTGCGGGTTTGTAAGTTAAATGGATAAATTTAGGCGGCAAATCCGATGCTAGGGCAACGCCGAGAAAGGCTCCCATGCCTAGTTTTTCACAGTCTTCCCGCTCTAATATTTCTAATTCTAAACCGCATTCTGCAGCTAGACTTTGAGCGGTTTCGGCCATTGTAATTGGGGTGACATAATTGGCCGGCGCTGCGACTAATTCCCGTGCTAAAATGACTCCGGCAGTGATTTGGCGGGCGCGGGCGATCGCACTTTCGGTACCGGCAAAACCGAGCAACTGAATTTGTTCGACCTGCGGGGTTTTATTGTCTGGTTCCGATTTGAAACGGTTGTCTTGATGCAGGGAGAGTTCTACACCTTCGACGATGGCGCTTGCTGTAGCGTCCGGCGCGTTTTTCCAGAGAGGAAAGCTAATTCCGAGGGTTTTACATTTCTCTTTTTTGGCTAACTTGGCGCAAACGCCTGCAGCTTGCCGCACGGTGTCTAATTTTAAGTCTGGGGCTTTTCCTAAACCGACGATCGCAATTTTGCGAATCGGATTGTTGCCGCCGACTCTGGCGATCGCGCTGGTGCCGGTTTTGCCCTTAAAATCTACTTCCTGAATCAGCTCTTTTAAAGTGCCTGCGAGTTGTTCGTCTAATTGTGCCAAATCGCCCGTGAGTTCCAAAGCGTCCTCAAATAGACCAATTGCTAGGGCATCTCCCGTCCAAGCAGAACGGGGCGTATCGGTGACTAGAAATTCCATGTTTTGATTTACTGTTTAGATTTGAGATTTTTGATTGTACTTTGTTGTGGGCGGTTTGTGGTTTTTCCTTGGTGCGCGTAAATATATCGATCGCACAAATTCCCCGCTCCACATCAAAATAAATTCTGGTACTATATCAGCGTGGAACGGGCTCGATGCCAGCGATGGCATGGAACAGCCAGGATGCCTGTGATGCCTCTTGACAACAGATCGGTTTTCTATTCTTAATTATCTGAAATTTTCCCATGTTAAAGCAACGTAAAACCCAACTTTCTATTTTAATCAGTGTTTCAGTTTGCGTGATGGTGCTCGGCTCTTTGGTGGCTGCAGCAAAATTGATGGGTGTCGGCCCGTTCCAGAAGGCTCAGCAGCCCCTAGATGCAGCGAATTCTGCAGCGTCGTCGGTTAAGATGCTCGTATCGCTCTCACCCCAGGAGCGATCGGCGAAATTAGTTGAACTCGCCACCCTGCAGCCTGCAAGTACCAATCCCCAGCAGGAAGTCTCCCCTCAAAGTCGCGCCCGCTACCTGCTTGCGAGCGATTTAATCCAGCAAGGAGATGCCACCAAAGCATTAGAATTATTGGACAAACTAGAGCAACAATATCCTATTTTAGCCTCTCATATTGCCCAAAAACGCGCCCAAGCTTACGAATTAAGTGGCGACAAAGGCAAAGCACAAAAAGCTTGGCAAGAACTGCTAAAAAATTATCCCAACGACCCAGTAGCAGCGGAAGCTTTATATGTTTTAGGCAAGTCAAAACCGGAATATTGGCAGCAGGCAATTACTGAATTTCCCGCTCATCCGCGCAGCATAGAAATTGCCCTGAAGAAGTTAAAAGAAAATCCCAACCAGCCGCAGTTGATGCTGCTAGTAGCAAAACACGGTCATTATGTCAAAGATTACGGTACATTATTAGAACAATTGGTGCAGCAAAACAGCGCTAGTTTAAAACCAGAAGATTGGGAAGAAATTGCCTTTGGGTATTGGGAAAAACAGGATTACGGCAAAGGAGCAATTGCTTACGGAAAAGCTCCCCGCACCGCCAAAAATCTTTACCGGAAAGCTCGCGGTTTGTGGCTTGACGGCAAAATTCCCGAATCAAAAATTGCCTATCAAGAATTAATTGCGGCCTTTCCCGATTCCGAAGATACTGGTTTGGGTTTAATTCGGCTGTCGCGACTGAATGAGCCCAAGGATGCGATGGTTTTGCTCGATCGCGCGATTAGCAAATTTCCCAATTATGCCCCCGAAGCTTTGCTAGACAAATCCAAACTTCTCGACAAAGCAAGCAGTGCTAAATCCGCCTCAGATACCCGCAAGTTGCTATTGACAAAATACAGCAATTCTGATAAAGCCGGCGAGTTACGTTGGGCGATCGCCCAACAATATGCCAAAGCCGGAGATTTAAAATCAGCTTGGCAGTGGGCGAGGGAACTAACCACCAACAATCCCGACAGCGAACCAGCGCCAGAAGCAGCATTTTGGGTGGGGAAATGGGCGCAGCAACTCGGCCGCAACCAAGATGCAAAAACATCATTTGAATACACGATTTTACGCTATCCCGAATCATATTTTGCATGGCGGTCGGCCGTACTTCTGGGCTGGCCAGTAGGCGACTTCACCACAGTCCGAGATTTGTCTCCCAAGGTAGTGCGGCCGCTTCAGCGCCCGGAACCAAGCGCAGGTTCTCCAGCATTAAAAGAACTCTATCAACTAGGTCAAGATAGAGATGCTTGGACCCTGTGGCAAATAGAATTTACCAACCGCATTGAACCGAGTATTTCCGAACAATTTACCGACGGTTTAATGCGAATTGGAGTAGGAGACAACTTAGACGGTTTGTGGATGATTGGGAGTTTGCGGCAGCGCGAAAAACCAGACGATAGAACCGAATACCTCGCCCTCAGACAGCAGTCGGCCTATTGGCAAGCATTATATCCTTTTCCGTACCTAGAAACCATTGTTAAATGGTCTCAAGAGCGCCAAATAAATTCATTATTAGTGACAGCATTAATCCGGCAAGAATCGCGATTCATGCCTGGTATTAAATCAGTAGTTGGCGCGACAGGTTTAATGCAAGTAATGCCGGAGACAGCAACTTGGGTTTCTGAGAAAATTAATCTCAAAAAATATTCATTGGAGAATATAGACGACAATATTAAACTCGGAACTTGGTATTTGGATCACACTCACGACGAATACAAGAATAACTCGATGTTAGCTGTGGCGAGTTACAATGCCGGGCCGAATGCAGTAGCAGATTGGTTGAAGAGATTTAGCTTTAGCGATCCGGATGCTTTTGCGGAAAAAATTCCGTTTCCTGAAACGAAAGGATACGTAAAATCGGTGTTTGAGAATTACTGGAACTATCTGCGGATTTACAATCCAGAAGTTAATCAGTTAATGAGCGATAATTATGAGGCTTCACAGAAAAAAGCAAAGTAAATTATTCGTGGTGTGGGGGCGGGTTTATCTAAATTGTTGCTAATCGTTATATATTTTGGGTGAACCTGGCCTACAAAATAGGGTTTTTTAGGGGCGAGTTCACCAACCATAATCGCCCCAAACACTCTCAAAAACTATCCCCCACCAACAAACAATCATCAGTAATTGACCGGAGATGGTATCAGCGACATCCCAAGGAATCGCGAGTAGAAATGCCTGTTTGAGAATTAATTCCGCTGGCTTTCGCGCACAATTCTTTAACTTGTGCGCCATCCATAATTGCGTCAGTAAAATCAGCACCGGTGATATCAACTCCATCAAAAGTAGAACGCAACAAAATTGTTTCCACTAAAATGGCATCGCTTAAATCAGCCTTAGTAAATTTAATTTGATCGATCATGGCATTAGTTAAATTTGCGCCGTGTAAATTCGCCTCAGTCATCACCGAAGCGCTCATAATTGCTCCCCGCAAATCGGCATTAGAAAAATTAGTTAAGTCCATATTAGCGTTAGAAAACTCAGCAGCCCGCAGCATTTGACCGGAAAAATCGCGTCTTGTGAGTTCGGCGTTGCTAAAGGACAGCGGCGGGGCGTAATATTTAGATTGAGCCAGGGCTGGCCGCGGGAGGATGAAGATAGTTAGCGCTAAGAGGAATGCTGCTAGTTGCCGGAGTTTCATAAGTCTGATATTCTCACAAGGTGGGTATTTTGTAGTGTATCCCGAACTTTGGTCGATCGACCAAACAGTTACAATCTCAATTAATAGTGATGGAGATGAAAAAAGCGATATGTTAAGTTTTTTCTTAACTTGGATAGTGGCCGCAGTTTCGCTGGTGATTACAGCTAACATTGTACCAGGTATTGCGGTGGTTAGTTTTCCGGCGGCGATGGTGGCTGCTGTGGTGATCGGATTGGTGAATGCGGTTGTCAGGCCGATTATTACACTGCTGACGCTTCCTTTGACTGTGATTACTTTAGGTTTGTTTTTGTTTGTTGTGAATGCAATTTCGCTTTCCTTGGCTTCCTGGTTGGCGGGTATATTCAATATTGGTTTTGCGGTTAATGGTTTTTGGCCTGCTTTGTTTGGTTCGATTGTTTTGTCGTTTGTTTCTGGGTTGATTGGTCGTTTTGTGAATCCGGGCACTTTGGATTAGGAAGATATTATCCCAGATAGTCGATCGGGCAAACAGCAACCGCTACTGTAACAGAGCCTAGTTTTTTTTCCGATCGAAAGATTTTTTTGGGAACTAAGAGGGGATGGAAAACACCCCCAAACGCAGATAAACGCGGATGACTGATGGATATCTGCGTTTCTTGATGTTGGCGGGCGGTTACAATTTGGGCGATCGCACAAAGTGCAGCCGCTTCTGCTACGCTTTTAGTCCCGACCTTTTGCGCTACCACATTGGAAGGATTCGGAACTTCTACAGAATTTAAAATATCAGCAGCAAAGGTTTTTAGCGGCCAGTTTCGCCCAGCACAAAGTTCCAGCAAACCGACTTCACCTGCTTTAGTATCAACAGTAGCAATACCTGCGATCGCACTTTCGGCCAAATGAGCGCCCCGACAGACATTTTGAATCGCAGTTTCGATTAATTCCCGTGGCGTTCCGCCTTCGCAACCTATCCCTACCCACAACACTCGCGGGTGCAACTGAACCTTTGGTAAAGTAGATTCCGGTGCAAATCTTCTCTGGGTAAAACTAATCCAAATTCGCCCTTTGATAGTTGACAGATTTTCCCCTTCCCAATACAATGAATGATTGTCTGGCAAACTGTTTTGCCACAAAGTAGAACCAACTTCTTGAATTACTTCTACAGTTTCTCCTCTCTTCATAGTTGCCGCTATTCCCGCCCAGTCGCCTTCCCCCCGATTCCAAGCGCTGGGAAAGTCTAACATATCTAACGTAAATTCATCATTCATAAGAATTAATACGGGATGCGGGAAACTCAGTGACTTTAGTCCTGAGAGGTAAGCGACACGGGGGACTTCAGTCCCCGTGTTCTTTCCCTCTTAATTGGCCGAATGATGCGGAGCTTCTATGTATTTCTTCACAACTTCACTACTAATATTACCTGCGGTAGTAACAAAATAGCTGCTCGTTCACAAGGATGGCAGCTTTTTTAGTTCTGGAAATTCAGCCCTTAAATGATGGCTAGAACGCCCTTTGAATGCCTTAACGACTAGCGCAGGAGTATCCATCGGATTGACCGCGACAAATAAATGTACGTGATCTGAGGCCACTTCTAAAGCCAGAATATCCCAACCTTTCTCGGTCGAAAGCGCTAAAAATAACTCTCGCAGTCTAGTTGCTATACTACCTACCAGAACTTTCTTGCGACGTTTGGGAATGAAAACAAAATGGTAGTTAAGCAATAATTTAACGTGGTTGTGGGTTTTGTACTCCGGGAGTGGCAACATAAAGTTTTGTTGTTATGACTTGACCTCTCCACTATATTTATCTAAACTAAATAAATCAACTAAGTAGAAAGGCGTAAATATTTGTAGTTGGGATGAGGCAGGAGTCAGGAGACAGAATGCAGGAGGGATTGGGGTTTTAGCCTCATTTATCTTTCTTAACACAGTTGTGTTTTTCCCCACCGACTTACTTAATTTACAGGAAAAAGAGGTGGCTAAGGTCAAAAAAACGATGGGAGTACAGCAAGTATTGCTGTCTCCCACTAAAGAAGTTGAGGCAGTATTAAATTATCTTTGTCGGCAATCTGGGAAGCTGTACAACAGCGCTGTCTATTTGGCTCGACAGACATTTTTCAAAACAGGAAGGTTGCTGACCGGAAAGTTTGACTTGTCTTTTGAAACGTCAATCGCAAAGTCGATGGTTGCTAAGTCGCTGCCTTCAACACCCATGCAGCAAACTTTGATGTCGGTTGCAGAGGCTTTTAAAAGTTTTAAAGAATTAAGAGCCTTATACAATGAAGGTCAATTGCCTTTCAGACCTAAGCCTCCGGGGTACTTAGAAGGATCGAAACTGTTCAAAGTTGCTTACCCAAACTCTGGAGGATTAAAGCCAGTATTAGTTGGCAATCAGTTGAGATTTTCTTTGGGCTTGACAGTTAGACGCTGGTTTGGAATTTCAGAATTTCTTTTGCCTATGCCGTCAAATCTTGACTGCTCAAAGGTTAAAGAGTTTACTATTCTCCCAAAAAATGGCGCTTTCTATTTGGAGATGTCTTACGAAGTAGAATGTCAACAACACGTTTTAGATTGTACCCAAGCCCTATCAATTGACTTGGGAACTGCTGACAACTTAGCGGCTTGCGTTGATACGCTCGGAAATTCCTTCTTGATTGATGCTCGCACCATAAAAGCGATGAATCAGCTTTGGAACAAGAAAGTAGCAACTAGAAAGGAAGGAAAGCCCGTAGGTTACTGGGATAGCTGGCTAGACCGCGTAACCCGTAAGCGCAACCACCAGATGCGCGATGGTGTCAACAAAGCTGCAAAGTTAATCGTCGATCATTGTTTGAAGCACGGTATCGGTAATCTAGTAATTGGATGGAACCAAGGTTTTAAATCTAATGTTGATATGGGCAAACTGAACAATCAAAAGTTTATTCAGATGCCTCTGGGTAAATTGAAAGACCGATTAAAACAACTGTGTAACTTACACGGCGTTAAGTTCACTGAAACGGAAGAAGCATATACTTCCAAGAGTAGTTTTCTTGATGGAGACTCCCTACCCAAGTACGGTGAAAAGCCGGAAGGGTGGAAAGCATCTGGAAAACGAATTAAACGTGGTTTGTATCGCTCTGCCGATGGAACTGTAATCAATGCAGATCTGAACGGCGCGGCCAACATTCTAAGAAAAGTAGCCAGTAAGTTAGGTGTAAAACTTGATCGACTGTGTAGACGGTGTTTGACTACCGTAGCGAGAGTAAAACTTTGGGTGTTACCTAAAGCTGCTTTGTCCGCAGAATCTCAGTGGCTTAAGCCCGCTTGAGTGTCAATATTCAGTTATTTTTTATGTAGCTTCACTGCGACCGCAATCTTAAAAAAAATTAACACTTTGTTTCTTGAAAATTTTGGTATAATTGTAGCATAAACTACAAAAAATCCAACATTTAAGATGGTAGAACTAAATCAGTTACTGTTAGAGTTTGAAAGAAACGTCAAATCGGAACAAGTCACAAAAGAATGGAAAGAGCGCCGGGAAAGTTGGGTTAGCGATGTGGCAGCATCAGTTAACCTGACATATCTAGCAAAATTGCTAGTTGAATTTGAATCCAACTTGCAGGGGGAATCGGTTGATATTCAGTGGAAAGAGCGTCGGAACAGTTGGGTAGAAGAATGTCTGGGAGCATCCATTGTTCAAGAAGTATCAAGTTTATTGCTGGAACTAGAAACCCAGACAAATTCGGAAGCTATGGCTGATGAATGGCCGGATAATCGCGATAATTGGGTACAGCAAATGCACAAGTTTAAGGAGTAGTTTCGACAATTCAGAGCCTGTAGATATGCGTTTTCAGGCTCTAAAATTTCCTAAGGACTCATGACTAAAGCATTCGGATCCATCATCGTATTTTGACTGAAGCACGCGACTGCAAACATTCCCACAAATACCTGAGCGATAATCTTCGGATTCATCTTTGGATAAACTTGTTTTTGCATCGCCGTTTCCCAAAAAGCCTCAGCCACATCGCTCATTATAAAAAACAAACAGTCTAAATCAATAAAATTTGTAATAAAATAGCAAAAACTGCAAACAAGAAAACATTTAATATGGTAGAACTGAACCAGTTACTGTTAGAGTTTGAAAGCAACCTCACATGGGAAGCTGTGACGAAAGAATGGAAAGAACGTCGCGACAGTTGGGAGAGTAAAGTGCAAGCAGCCGTAGAACCGTCACAGCTAGCAGAATATCTAATTGAATTGGAATCAGAAATCGAGTGGGAAGCGGTACAAAATTACTGGAAGATTTACCGGAAAAGTTGGGTAGAAGACTGTCATTCAGCATCGACTATGGAAGAAGTATCAAGTTTATTGCTGGAACTAGAAAGCAATACAACTTGGGAAGTATTGTCCGATGAATGGCAGGATATTCGGGAGAATTGGGTGCAGCAAGTGTACGAGTTTAACGACGAGTAGTGTCAGCGAGGTAGAGCTTTGTTAGTATGGGTTTTAAACCCCTGTCTAAAAGCGAAAGTCTTCTTGCATAGGACTAAATAACTTATGGGAGCATCTCAGCATTTAGGTGTGCATTTCGGTTAGTGTTGACTTAGATGCCCGCTCCCCAGCGCCTGATATTAAATCGGGTAGCATCGGAATTATATAGTGGGAGTGTCCCCAAAGAGCGATCGACAAATTCGCTCTTCAATGACTAATGACTAATGATATCAATTCCGGTTGCACTCATACATGATGTTAACTGTTAACAGTAAATTTACTCTTGCGATGAAGAGAGGATTTGATATGACTACTGACTACTGACTAATCCTTAATTAAAACGCCGTTCAGAAAAATATCTGCTAATCCTTCGGCCATTTCCTGCATTTCTTGCGGAGAAGCATTTGGTTCCCCAATCGTATTTTGACTGAAACCAGCTACTGCAAACATTCCCAAAAATACCTGAGCGACAATCTTCGGATTCATCTTCCGATAAACTCCTTTTTCCATCGCCGTTTCAAAAAAAGCCTCAGCTACAACGCTCATTTTTCCGATGACTTCTAACTGAATGCGATCGCGCAAATCCGGGTGAAACTGAGCTTCCAAAAAACAGACCCGCATCATATCGCTATTTGCGCGGATATTCAGCATCCGCCGGCGCATCACCTGAGCCACTGCTTTGTAACTGCCCATCTCACTCAATTCTGTCAGCAAATCTGTCAGTATTTCCACCCATCCTTCCGTCGCCACTTGAATCAAAATCGCTTTTTTATTATCAAAATGCCGAAATAGCGTACCCTCCGCCACCCCTGCCGCCGCTGCTAAATCGCGAGTTGTCGTACCGTCGTATCCGCTGCGGGCAAACAACCGCACAGCCGCTTGTAAAATCCGCTTTTTGGTTTCTGTTTCTGAAGGAGGAGACTGATTAAAAATTCGCATGGCTTAATCGGTAATTGGTGACTTGGAATTGCGGGTTTGGGACGGGCGGGCGAAATAATGTTAAGTTTTAAGTTGTGCGCGGCTTTAATCTTAAACTTCAAACTCCTCGCCGAGATCCAGATTCTTTTTGAGATTGGCTGTATCAGCCTAACATCTGCGGCGCAACAGATCGCTTATGCCTCCAAAAATCTTTATCCTTAGAAAAGTATCGCTGGCATCGATCGCCAACATTTATTTGTTTGACAATCCAAAATCCCCAATCTAAAATCTAAAATCGAATGACCCCGCAGTTCCAAAAACCACGCGCGGCGAAGCTATCCCCTAGGGAATCGCCCCGCCCAACTCGATTCATCGCCTCCCTGCTGGCTGCTGTAATGCTGTGGTGGGGAATTTGCCCTCAAATCGCCTCCGCCCGCGAGATGCCCGCTAACGGCTCTCCAGCAATGTCTGTTCAACCGTCGCTCGATCGAGTAATCGAGCAAGTCACCGAATTCAAGCTCGACAACGGCATGACATTCGTGGTGCTCGAAAGGCCCCGATCGCCCGTAGCATCGTTTTTAATTCACGCTGACGTAGGAGGCGCAAACGAACCCGACGGTCAAACCGGAGTCGCCCACTATCTCGAACATTTAGCTTTTAAGGGTACGCCAAAAATCGGCACTACCGACTACAAAGCCGAAAAGCCGCTGCTAGAAAAACAAGACGAACTCTTCGAGCAAATGCAATCCGCCAAGGCGATCGGCAAAACCGAAGAAGTCGCCAAATTTAGAGCAGAATTGGACAAAGTTGAAGCAGAAGCAGGGCAATTTGTCAAGCGCAACGAATTCGGCAAAATAGTCGAACAAGCAGGCGGAGTCGGACTAAATGCCGCTACTTCTACCGACTCAACAATGTATTTTTACAGCCTCCCAGCTAACAAATTAGAACTGTGGATGTCGCTGGAATCAGAGCGATTTCTAGAACCTGTATTTCGGGAATTTTACAAAGAAAAACAGGTAATTTTAGAAGAACGGAGGCTGCGAACTGAGAATTCTGCGATCGGACAAATGGTTGAAGCTTTTGCCAGCACAGCCTTCTCGGTTCATCCCTACCGCCGCCCCGTAATTGGCTACACCGAAGACATTAAAAACCTGACACGAGAAGACGTGCAGAAGTTTTTTGAGACTCACTACATCCCCAGCAAGCTAACAGCAGCGGTGGTAGGAGACGTGAAAGCCTCGGAAGTGAAGCGGCTCGCTCAAATTTATTTCGGTCGCTACAAAGCGAAACCAGCGCCTTCTGAATTGGAAATTGTGGAGCCTCCGCAAACGCAAACCAAGGAAGTCACGCTGAAGTTAAAAACTCAACCTTGGTATTTGGAAGGATATCACAGGCCGGCGATGAATCATCCCGACAATGCGATTTATGAAATTATTGGTTCTTTGCTCAGCAACGGCCGCACTTCTAGGCTTTACAAGTCTTTGGTAGAGCAGCAGCAACTGGCGCTAGCGGCTCAAGGTTTCAGCGGCTATCCGGGGGAAAAGTACCCGAATTTGATGTTATTTTACGCTCAAACTGCTCCGGGAAAGACGGTTGATGAAGTAGCGGTGGCTTTGAGCAAGGAAATCGATCGCCTGAAAAATGAGCCAGTTTCTGCTATGGAATTGGAGCGGGTGAAAACTCAGGCGAGAGCGGGTTTATTGCGATCGCTCAATTCTAATATGGGCATGGCTTTTTCGCTGCTGGACTATCAAGTAAAAACTGGTTCGTGGAAAAATTTGTTTAAGGAATTGGATGCGATCGCGGCTGTTTCGCCTGCTGACATTCAGCGAGTTTCTCAGGCAACTTTCCGCCCGGAAAACCGCACGATTGGTAAGCTTTTGTCGCTTTAAGAAGTCATCAGTCATCAGTCATCAGTCATCAGTCATCAGTCATTAGTCATCAGTCATTAGTCATCAGTCATCAGTCATCAGTCATTAGCTCGTTTTCAGGCTCTGCCTGGGAACGCAGATAAACGCAGATCAGCGAGCAACATCCTTCATTTCAAATCAGCGAGGCAGAGCCTCTAGATATCGGTTCCCAGGCATAGCCCGGGAACCAGTTAAACCAGTTAAAAAGGTAAAAAAAACTCGTTTCCAGGCTCTGCCTGGAAATGCAGATCCCGAGGCTCTGCCTCGTCGAATTGTCAACAGATTAAACTTAGGAGAAAGAATGAAAAGGACTAAATTGAAACTAAAAAAAGTAAAGTTATTTCTGCTATCACTTTGCATTTTTACTGTTTCATTGGGCACGTTTAATTTGTTACCTTCCTTCGCGGCAGGGCCCAAACACTATGACGAATTAACATTCCCGGCGGTGCCAGAAATTAAACTGCCTAAATACACTCGCTTCGAGCTAAAAAATGGCATCCGAGTTTATCTGATGGAAGACAGGGAACTCCCGTTAGTCGGGGGAACGGCGCTATTTCGCACGGGCGATCGCTTTGAACCTGCAGATAAAATTGGATTGGGAGGTTTGACGGGAGAAGTGATGCGAACTGGCGGCACGGGCCGGCATACGGCTGATGAATTAAATCAGTTGCTAGAACAGCAAGCGGCTGCGGTAGAAACGGGGATTGATGTTACTTCTGGTAGCGCTAATTTTAGTGCTTTAGCTGAAGATTTGGAATCGGTGTTTGACTTGTTTGCGGAGGTGATTCAAGAGCCAATTTTTGAAGAGGAAAAGTTGGATTTAGCGAAGAATCAAACTCAAGGTGCGATCGCCCGCCGCAATGACGATCCTAACGATATTACCGGGCGCGAGTTTGAAAAGTTAATTTATGGCGATCGCAGTCCCTACGCCCGCACGGTAGAATACAAGACTATCGCAAATATTTCTCGCGACGATTTGGTGAGTTTCTACCAGAAGTATTTCCACCCCAAGAATATGATTTTGGGTATTTCGGGTGACTTTGATACTGCTAAAATGCGATCGCTCGTGGAGCAAAAATTCGGGAATTGGCAACCGACTCAAAATGCAGAAGTGCCAGCGCTACCAACGGTATCGCCCGCAAAGGAGGGCGGCGTATTTTTTGTAAACCAGCCACAATTGAGTCAAAGTTACGTGCAGATGGGACATTTGGGCGGAATGCTCAACAGTCCAGATTACGGTGCTTTGGACGTGATGAATGGGGTTTTGAACGGTTTTGGCGGGCGTTTGTTCAATAATGTGCGATCGCGCCAAGGTTTAGCTTACACAGTTTACGCCGCTTGGAGTCCGAGATATGACTATCCGGGAGTGTTTGTCGCTGGTGGCCAAACGCGATCGGACGCGACAGTACCGTTTATCAAGGCAATTCGCGCTGAGATCGATCGTATTCGCACCGAACCAATTACCGCCGAAGAATTAGCTTTTGCTAAAGATTCCACCCTCAATTCTTTCATCTTCAAATTTGAAAATCCGAGTCAAACATTGTCGCGATTAATGCGCTACGAATACTACGGTTATCCCGAAGATTTCATTTTTAGCTACCGCCGCAGCATCGAAGCAGCCACAATTGCCGACGTGCAGCGCGTAGCCAAGACTTACTTGAAACCGGAGAATCTGGTAACATTAGTAGTGGGAAATACTGCGGCAATTCAACCGCCACTATCGAGTTTGGGAACTGCGGTAAAAGTGCAATCTGTTGATATCACAATTCCGTCCGCGACTTAATCGATGATTCCTGTGACGCACCAGACTATTGTGTGGTGCGTCACTGTGAGATTGTGAATCTAATTTGTAATATCAATTCCGGTTGCACTCATACATGATGTTAACTGTTAGCTGTTAACTGTTAACTGTTAACTGTGAATTTACGATTCCGATGCTAACGAATTTGATATAAATTTTCGAGTGCGAACCTTACGGCTAATGAATAATATAATGAATATAACCACACAAGAGCAATTCGAGTTAATCCTAGGTTCTAGTATAGAAAGTCAAGAATTCATCAGATTAACTTTAGGAAAGTATAGAGGAGGAGAAGACGGTTTAACTAAAATTATTGTGAGAATTGTACAATTAAAAGCAAGCATAAAGCTTTCTTTCACCTATAGTTACAAAACTAAGGAAATAGTCAAAAATCACCCAATCGAAGAGGGATTAGATTTAATCAAAACCCTGATTGGCAGTGAATTTATGAGTATTAGATTATTCTCGATCGAGCAAGATGTTCAACTTGAGTATGGCAAAAATAAAAACCCTAAAATTAATTTTATCAAGCCCACTTTTACCAATCCTGTTGATACGACTCCGCAGCAACACGACCGCAGGAAGAAACGGTATATTGAATCAGAAAATAATGTATATCTCAGAGCATTAGGCATTACCAATAGTCAAGGTAATGTCGTAAGAACGATGGAAGATAAGTTCAGACAGATAAATAAGTTTGTGGAAATCATACATGGCTTAGTTGAATCATCAGGATTGGCAGAAAAAAGTCATATTTCTGTAGTTGACATGGGTTCAGGCAAGGGATACTTAACCTTCGCAATATATGATTTTCTGAACAATATTTTAGACAAGGAAGCATCGGTGATTGGTATAGAAAGCAGAATACATTTAGTGGATTTTTGTAACTCTGTTGCCCAATCAGTTAATTTTGAAAGGTTATATTTTAACCAAGGAAACATCAGTAACTATAGCGCAGAAAAATCAGACATAACCATCGCACTTCATGCCTGCGATACTGCAACAGATGATGCAATTTATAAAGGGATACAGTCTGATTCTTCTTTGATCATCCTAGCACCATGCTGCCACAAGCAAGTTAGGAAACAAATTCATCCGAATATGGTTTTGAAGGATCTCCTAAAGTCTGGTATTTTGCTGGAGAGGCAATCGGAAATAGTGACTGATGGATTGAGAGCGCTTTTACTTGAATTGTCTGGCTATAAGACTAAGGTTTTTGAGTTTATAGCTGCTGAACATACGAGTAAAAATATAATGATTGTGGGAATTAAAAGCAATCATAGTATCAATAAGGAGCAGATTATTGGACAGATTAAGGAAATTAAAAAACTTTATGGAATAAACTTTCACTATTTAGAGACTTTACTATTTCCCCACTTCTTTCTTTCCCCCGATCTGGCCGATCTAATTAATGCTTAGTTGGTAAGCGATCGCGCTATAATACCAATTTGAACCCGATCGCATTCAAGCAGTAATGCTGGGTTTGAAGCGCCCTATGGTCAATTTGGATTGAGTAGCGATTTCCCCGATCGCCCGAGTCAGGCCAGCCGATCGATATCAACACCCAACTCCCGCAACTTAGCCGCCAATAAATCCGCCCGCAACCGTTCACGTTCCGCCCGCTGGCGTTCCTGTTGGGCCCGCAACCGTTCATATTCCGCCTGTTCCGAACTCCACAGCAGCAAATTTCCAGCTTCATCCCACCAGCGCAGCCAATTCATAGTTTGGCCCAGCCGTTCCCCCGACCAAATCCCCAGCCACAAATCAAACTCTGGAATCCGCACCCGCCCTGACGCATCAGCAGCCTGCGTTTCATAGGCTCCATTGAGCAAATACCGCACTTCCAGCTTGGGTTCGTAGGGGTCGTAAGTCACATAGGTTGGCACTTGCAGAATCTGTTCGTAGAAGTAGAGCTTGCCGTAGGGAGGAGTCGATCGCACGGACAATTCGCCGTAATCTTCATTAGACAAAAACTCCATCACCACCGATACCGGCGCACCCTCCAGATTCGGCGTGTAGCTGCGGCGAATCGTGCCCTCTGCAACTCCATGCACTTGCGACACGAAAAACCAATCCGGTGCTTTAACGACAGTCTGCTTATTTACCGTCGCTACCAGTCCAAAATTGGAACCGATCAGGGCGATCTGTTCAATGCGTCCAGCGGCTCCCAGAGCATCGGTGAGAGCAGCAGCAAGAGGCGGTTGTTGAATATTTTCCACAGGATCGTCCGGTAAAACAAAGTCGGCTGGTAGGGGTTCCCAGGTGACAGTTGGTGTTGTGGAACTTGATGAGATTTGAAGAACCATTAACTCATACCATTTGAGATTTTATATTTGAGATGGGAAAAGAAGACGCTTGCGGTTGAAACCGCGTCTATACAGACCAAACCCGCCTCTGCGGGTTAAAGAACACGCTGTGAAGATTATGTTATTGTCTTCAGTCCGCGGAGGCGGAGTTTGTTTTTGTAGGTGCGGTTTCAACCGCCGTCTGCAACTAAAAATCAATAGTCAAAGGCGCTCTCGGAAACGGAATTACATCGCGAATATTCCCCATTCCCGTCATGAATTGCACCAACCGTTCAAACCCCAAACCAAAGCCAGCGTGAGGCACAGTACCGTAGCGGCGCAAATCCAAATACCACCACAACTCCTCCTTATTCATCCCCTGCGCTTCCATGCGCCGCTCCAACACATCCAGCCGTTCTTCCCGCTGGGAACCGCCGATAATTTCCCCAATATTCGGAGCCAAAACATCCATAGCTCGCACGGTTTTCTCGTCTTCATTTAAACGCATATAAAATGCTTTAATTCCGACCGGATAATCGCTGACAATTGTCGGCTTCTTAAACAAATCCTCAGCCAAATAGCGCTCGTGTTCCGACTGCAAATCTAAGCCCCAGCTTACGGGAAAATCAAACTTTTTGTCGGCTTTTTCCAAAAGTGCGATCGCCTCCGTGTAAGTAATCCGCTCAAACTGATTGTTAATAATATTTTCAGCAGTAGCCAAAACCGTCTTATCAATCCGCTCGTTGAAAAACTCCATATCCTCCGGGCAATGCTCCAAAACGTACTTAAAAATGTACTTTAAAAACGCCTCAGCCAAATCCATATCACCCTGCAAATCGCAGAAAGCCATCTCCGGTTCAATCATCCAAAACTCAGCCAAATGTCGCGAAGTATTAGAATTTTCCGCTCGAAAAGTCGGGCCAAAAGTGTAAACATTGCCGAAAGCCATCGCCATAACTTCCGCTTCCAACTGGCCGCTAACTGTTAAATAAGCGCGCTTGCCAAAAAAGTCCTTCGCATAATCAACCTCTTGCGAATCCGTGCGCGGCACATTCTTTAAATCAAAGTTGGTAACGGCGAACATCTCCCCCGCACCTTCGCAGTCGCTAGCAGCGAGAATTGGAGTGTGAACCCACAAAAAGCCGCGTTCCTGAAAAAATTGGTGTACCGCCGCCGAACAAGCATTGCGGACTCTAAACACAGCGCCGTGGGTGTTTGTGCGCGGCCGCAAATGGGCGATTGTCCGCAAAAATTCCAAGGAATGGCGCTTTTTTTGCAGCGGATAAGTTTGCGGGTCTGCTTCGCCGTAAACTTGTACTTGCGAGGCTTTTAACTCAATTCGCTGTCCTTTCGCAGGTGACGCTACCAGCACTCCCGACACCTCTAAAGATGCACCTGTATTAAGTTGTTTGAGTATATTTTCAAAATCCGGCAAATCAGCATTGATGACTACCTGCAAATTAGCCATCGCCGAACCGTCGTTAACTTCCACAAAGGCAAATTCTTTCAATTCGCGCTTAGTACGCACCCAACCTTGAACAGTGACAGTTTCGCCCGGTTCACCACCGCGCAAAATTGCTGCAATTCGTTGACTTGTCATAATATCCACTCCTGTTTATTTAATATTTTGCACCAAAATTCTCTCTTTTCTCTTCCTCTGCGCCCTCTGCGCCCTCTGCGGTAAAAAAAATCATAAATCCCAACATAATTCAACCCGCGTAGGATTTCAAAATCCAACCGATCAAAATGCCGAGTCCCCCAAAGCGAACTGCTTGCCAAAAAGGTTGTTTTATGCTTCCCCAAGAAAACAGGCTGCTTTCTAAATTTAACTCGATCGTTTCCAATTCTTGCTCAATTTTCCGCAATTCTTGCTTGAGTTGCGGCAATGGATTTTGGCGCAGAGACTGGCGCACGTCTTCGCGCCGGTGCCCGAGTTCGTCTTGGCGCTGTCGATCGACCTGAATTTGAGTGTAACGCTCTTTGACGGCTGCGAGCGATCGCTCCACTGCTGCGATCGCCTGCACAAACTCGTCTTCTTGCTCTTTTTGACTTAACTCTGACGGCTGTTGAGGCATTTCGATCTGCAAACCTGACGAGAATAAAAAAAACCGATTCCCAATTAAATTGTTATTATTATGTGCAGTTATTTAAAAAATTCAGAAACCCTAGCCAAATCCCTATAATTGCCACCTATGCTTGAAACCGCACAAACAACCCAAACTGTCAACCTCAACGAGCTTAGCACGGTAGAACTAGCTCAAGCTCTAGCAGCGCGCCTCGCCATCTCCGAAAAAGATTGGCACCGTCTCAAAGCCAACCGTTCTGCGCGGGCGGGCGAGCAAGCTGCGGCCGCTTTGGTGTTTTTGCTCAAAAAACAGCCAGAAGAAGCTCTCCCGCGCTTACAACAAGCCGCAGGATGGCTGGATCGATCGATCTCTGCTCCTCCCTGTCCCACCCACGGCAAATAATTGTGAGTCGCTGAGTCTTGAGGTGAACAGCGGATTTGTTGCTAAAAAATCAGACGATCGCGCCGCTCGATCGAGCAGCGCGATTGCGAGTTAAAAAAGATTTTATACTTTTCTAACTCAAAACTCAAATTTTGCATTATCATCTAGTATCAATAGCCAGATAATCCAAATTTTCAATCCCTGCTTCAGCGGGGAAACGAAAAAATTTGCCAGTCTAGCCGAACCTAAAACTGCTGCAAAATATCATTTTTAGTGCAAACGAGGCAGCCGGTAGCGACTGGAAACTTCTTTGCACAGCCGTAACTCTGTACCTTGAGAATTCCACTCTACCCGATCGAATATTTGGTAAAGAATAAACAGCCCCCTACCACATTCTTGTTCCACATGGGGGAGTGCAGAGTTATCTGCAACATCCTCTGCTATGAGACTGTCAAAATTATCGGTATCAAGATCGCAACCGCAAGGAGTTTTAAAGCCAGCACCTTCATCCGATATCACCCACCAGTATTGGTTTTGGACGATCGAAAAACGGACTCCAACTGTTTTACTGGGGTCTAACTTGTTTCCATGCTTAGCCGCATTTACCAAAGCTTCTTGAAGCCCTAACCGCAATTCCGCTTGCCACCGCTGTGGAACCTCTGCTAGGAGCAGATCCAAAACAGGACAAAGGTATAGGGTAGAAGCGAAGCTAATCGTAATCCAATTGCGTCCGGTCGGACGGGTTGAAATAGCAATCACTCAGAAAACTCCCTAACTTTCAGGTGGATGAACTTCACACCCTGCATAAGTTGGCTCCCTAGTATTCAAAATGCTAATTAATTGAGCTGCGCCACTCTATTTCTATCTTAGAGTATTTGAGCATTTAAGCAAAGCAAACAACGTCACAAAATATTCTGCGATTCTCAGAAACGAATAGCGGCAACCCTCAGTAATTTTACTTATCAGTTTCACTTGCACCAGATTTTTGATCTCGGATCGAGGCAACTCACGGGCGATCGCCGCGACATCTCCCAAGCCGCAAACAGTCGCGGTACGAAACGATCCCCAGCCATAAACAATCTAAAATATCTATTAAAACATCGAGCCCTAGAACCATCGCCGATCGCGCCAGACTCTCTCGCCCCACAGAGCGATCTGGCCGCTTTAGGGCACGAACATCATACCTAGGTGTGTTGCCATCAAGATCTCATCTATTTCTCCTATGCCGGTCGGCGCAAAAAAATCGCACTGCAGTAATCTTGATTAAATCAATATTTGTTACAAAACTTATTTCACATGAGTCAAGAACTCGCGATCGCCCAACCGGCCAAAATTGACAAATCCTTTGCTGGCGAATCTCATGCGCGTTTACCGAACTTTGTAAATCTGAACGTCGCGATACAATAGTTAAAGTAAATAATTATTTCTTTACATTATGCAAACCACCCCAACCATCACCACAGCCCCTATAGCAGGCACTTACTGGCAGTGGCGGGGCCATTCAGTGTACTACGTCCGATCCGGCGATCGGCATCTCGAACACCCTCCCTTGCTGTTAATTCACGGTTTTGGCGCGTCCACAGACCATTGGCGCAAAAATATCAGCGGCCTGAGCAAAGACTTTGAAGTCTGGGCGATCGACCTGATCGGATTTGGGCGATCGGCAAAACCCGAAATCCAGTACAGCGGCGACCTCTGGCGCGACCAACTCCACGACTTCATCACCAACGTCATCGGCCGGCCCGCCGTCCTCGCCGGCAACTCCCTCGGAGGCTACGCCGCCTTGTGTGTCGCCGCCCAGCGTCCCGAATCAGCCGCCGGACTCATCTTAATCAACAGCGCCGGCCCCTTCAGCGAACCCCAACCGGCACCCGAAGCCCCGCCCGTGCAAAAAGCTATATCTGTGGTAGCTAAAACCTTATTCCAGCAAGATTGGGCAAGTTTTCTGCTGTTCCAGTACGCGCGCCAGCGATCGACAATTCGGAAAACTCTAGAAAAAGTGTATCTCGACCAAAGCGCCGTCACAGACCAATTAGTAGAAGAAATTTACCTTCCCTCCTGCGATCCCGGTGCACCCAAAGTATTCGCCTCCGTATTCCGAACGCCCCAAGGTGAAAAGATCGACCTATTGCTGAGTCAATTAACCTCTCCGCTGCTGATGCTGTGGGGAGAAGGCGATCCGTGGATGAATTCTGCAGACAGAAGCGCCAAATTTCGCCAACACTATCCGCAGTTGACAGAACACTTTATCAAAGCCGGTCACTGTCCCCATGACGAAGTACCGGAACAGGTAAACGAACTGATTCGCGGATGGATAATTAACCAATAGTCGATCGGCATCAACTCTGTTAATCTCCGTTAATCTGCGGTAAAAATACCTCAACCAAAAAACAAGACGACCTATTGGGGTCGTCTTATTTTATTTAATAAAAAATGCAATTTGTCAATAGCAAACAGCGACTATTTTTTCCGTTTAGCCTTATCTAACCGCCTGCGATCGCGCCACTCAACCGAAGTCAAATATGCAACCCCGCCTGTGACAGTCACCAGCAGTACAAAGGCCACTAAAACGAGAAAATTAGCAATAGAAAATTCCACAACCCCTCCTGCTTGGCTTAGATTTGAGATTATGTGCGATCGCACAACCGCAATCAAATTAGTTTGTAACGAGGAATATAAGTCCTCATCAAACTCTGCAGACTCGCATTCCTCACTACAAACCTTACAACAACTCTTCCAAAATTGTAAACCGGACATGATTAATTGCCAAAGTCCCCACGGAAACATCCTCCTTCTTCAGAGGAACGCCCCCGCTGGTGAGACTTTGAAACCGAATTCCCTTGCCAATTTCTACGTGGTACCAAGCTAAGCCCATAAAAAATCTCAAAGGATAAGGGCCTCTGTCTTGAATATCATCGGGATTAGATTCCATCGGTACCCAGCCAAAGCCCGGAATATAAAACTCCAGCCAAACATGATTGAAATCAGGTTCCAGCGGCACACCTTTTCTGTCAGCAAAAGCCGGACACTTGTAACGCCCAATTGTGCGGCAAGCAATCCCGTTTAACCTTGCCAAAGCCAACAATAACCCTACGTACTCGCCACAAGAACCGATGCCGCGCCGCAGTACAATATCGGGTGTATCTATGTGAGGTCTGATTCCGTAAGAAAGTTGGTCGTAAACAAAATTGCGAATGCTCAACAATTGCCTGAGAATGTTAGTTTCTGTGCCAATTGAGGCCACCGCAGCCGATCGCACAATCTCCGTATCCATCGCCAAATTATCATTATCCACCAAATACTTAGCTTCAAACTCCGGCGACAGTTTTGGAATTTTTTCCACATCCCGAGGCGACAATTGATACTTAATCGATCGCACTTCCAACAAAGCCTTCCAGCCAAAAATTCGCCGTTCCCCCTTCATCAGGCGATCGAACTTAAACACCGCCACCCGTTCCCCTTCCTGAATTTCCTCAGTAAAAGGCATCCCGACTGGCGTAATTTTCCTCACCTTTTGCCGGTGAGTTTCCGAAGGTAAAGCAATCCGCCACTCCAAATTGTCGATTTCTACCTCATCCAGAGGAGACAGTTCCTCCACATAGGACATTTCTATCAAAAAACCGTTTGACAAAGCGTAGCATTCTGCCTCATTGTAGTGAAAAGACAAAGGGTGAATAAAAGTGCGATCGCGCTTCGTCAACTGAAAAGGATCTTCCGAATTCGGGTCATCCCGGATATAAAGCTCATCGCCCGCATAAGCCACGTAGAGAACCTCTTCTCCCGTCTCTGAATCCTTGTGAAAAGCCAAACCAGAAGGATATTCAAAGGGAGTCAAAATGCTAAATTTAATTTCTCCTGTGGC
Organism: Tychonema sp. LEGE 06208; assembly: GCF_015207505.1. Classification (GTDB taxonomy): domain Bacteria; phylum Cyanobacteriota; class Cyanobacteriia; order Cyanobacteriales; family Microcoleaceae; genus Microcoleus. Next base: position 11,622 of record NZ_JADEWT010000010.1, on the reverse strand, counting down.
CCGTTCCAAACAGTAAACAGTTTGCTCGGTTTTGTCGCAAATCCAAATTTCCTCATCCCGGATTGTGATATTTTCTACTCCGATACCCGGAGCAAAAAATCGAGTAATTTCCCGACCAGTTTTCCCGTCAAAAACCAGAATATAGCCCAATCTCTGGCAAGTCACGTAAAGCGTAGATTGCCAAATCGCAATCCCGTCAACTGGATAAGAAAGGGAAACAAAATGTTCCGGTTTGAGTTGTGCGATCGCCCCATCGCGAATTGCACCCGGACAGCAACAAATATCCTGACCTCGCGCAAACCAGAGAGTATCTTCCCAAATAGCCAGCCCGGTTGCGCCCGCAAACTTAACCGTTTGATAAGGATTCAAAACAGTAGTGTTGTCAGTTTCTCGATCGATCTCCAATAGCAGCCCTTCGGCGCGATCGACACCGAACAACCGATTTCCCAAAAAAGCAATGCCGTGCAGTGCAGATACACCGATCGGTCTGACCATTCGCAGCCCCGAAGGCTGTTTGTCCGAGATAACTGGTGAATCGAGGTTCATGCTAAATTTCTTGTCGGTATTGTACAGAAAACTTGACTTTTGACTTGTAGCCGATCGCTTGAGATCCACCGGTCTTCATTACCGAGATTCCCGGTCTCCAAAACTAACGCATCAACCGGGTTTGTTTACGAAAATACAAGTTTTAGCCTGTCGTCGTAGTTAAAAAACCCGGAATATTAGTCATTGTCAAAATTGGGTGTAACAAGGTCAACCCAACTTGCTGCTGTGAATGCAGCTAAGTATAACCACTAAACCACCGCGCCAAAACGCTACACAGAATTCTATTTCCGTCACAGCAGCCAAACTAATCGTATCTGTCTGAACATATAAATTAAGTACAACAGATTACTATATCCGCCAAAACCTTGGGTAGAATAAAAATGTGCATCGAGTTCTTAGGTTCATCAGAAGGCAGGTTCATCATGGCTTGGAAGTCTGCTCTCAATACCAGCGCCCTTTCTTTAATTCTGTCTTTACAGGCAGTTGGCACCGGTAGTTTCTTTATACCAGCGGAGGCTATCAACAGCCCCGCAAAAAGCGTCCACCGCCCCTCAACACCGCAGCTACCCCTCAACTTGCAAACAGCTCAACCCCCCGGACAGACGGGAAACAGAACCAACAGCAAGCAACCCGGAGCCGCTTGGAATAACTTTCAACCGCCGGAACAGGGAGTACCCGGAAGGCGGGAAGGGGGAGGAACCAGGGGCTTAGTCTGCCCCACTCCGATCACAGCCTTGATTCCCCAATCAACTATGGGGCAAACCATATCAGGAAAGCCGACATTTTTCTACTACATTCCCGCAGCCGTTGACAAAACAGTTCAGTTTGAGTTAGCAGACGAAAGTGACAAAACAGTATACAAAAAAAGTTTTCGGATGGTAACTAGCCGTGGTGGTATCGTTAGCGTCAGCCTAGGCTCCGACGGCAACTCGCCAGCCCTGGAAGTGGGCAAAAACTATCAATGGTACTTTACTATCAAATGTAGCCCGCAAAGCTATACAGATGATGTTCTCGTGTCCGGGTGGATCAACCGCACCGCACTCGCCCCAACAGTGAAAACACAGTTGGATCGATCGCCCGACAGTCACGCCAAGCTCAGCATCTTCGCCCAACAAGGTCTCTGGTACGAGTACCTGGCAACTCTAGCTCAACTGCGCCTAGAGTCTCCCAGCGATACCAGTTTAGCCACCAAGTGGTCAGAAGTGTTAAGCTCGGTCGAACTCGGCAAAATCGCCCAAGCACCATTAGTCGCCAGTGAGTTAACACCCATAACCAAAAAATAATTCTATTTGTGCGCGGCGTACCAAAAACTCGGTTTCGAGGGCGGTATCTGCCAGCGCCACAGATGATTTTGGGGGTGTTGGGGGTTTGTTTGTCGATCGTCCTGAATAAATTCAAATTTTTGTGTTCATGAGCATTTCAGCTTCGCTTGCCTCTTGAAAGCCGGACTGTTCAAATTTTTATAGTAAAATTGCGCCCAATACTAAATGGTAAACTTGCAGAGTCAAGCAGAAGACAAACTTATTTTACAAAACACATTAATTATGCGCCCGAGAGCAAATATTGCAATATTTCGGTTGGGGATTTCACTTCTAACAGCCCTTCCTATCGCTTGCTTTTATGCCAATAAAGCTATATCCCAAATAAATGATATTTCTCAGTTTTCGGCCGCTGACAACTCAGCAAATACGGACAACGAAGCATTAGCACTCCAAAAACTGGAAATCCAACAAGATGAAACTGCAACCAACTTAAATCAACTCCCCGATTTTCCCGAAAGCAGCCCGATCGAGAATCAGCCCGATCGCTGTTCTACAATTAATCAAACAGATTGTGATACGCGCCTGTCGCCCGAAGCCAAAAATTTCGCAGACAGCCAGCCAAAATGTCATAACCCCCTAGATTGCAATGTTTTAGCCCAAAACCAACCCCAGACACCTCCAAACCTGCCACCGCCCCCGACTCAACCAGATCCAAATCGCGATCGATTTCTGCAACCAGTCCCGCAGCCTTCCCCACAACCTCCCCAAACACCACCAACAGTTGCGCCCCAACCCCCGTCACCAGTTCCGCAGCCGCTGCCGAATACGATAATTCAGGTGCAGAAAATTGAAGTAGTTGGCAGCACCATATTAAGTGAAGACGAAATTAACGCCTTAATCAAGCCGTTTGAGGGCCGTTCTGCCACCCTAGAACAGATCCAACAAATCGCCGACAAAATTACCGAAATTTACCTCAGTCGCGGGTACATCACTTCCAGAGCAGTCTTGCCACCCCAAACTATCACCGCAGGGGTAGTCAAAATTCAAGCGATCGAAGGCAAGCTAGCCCGAATTGAGGTAGAAGGAAATAAAAGAGTGCATAAAAGTTACATCCGCAGCCGAATTCGACTCGGTGCCGGAATACCTTTAAGCACATCTTCATTAGAAAACCAACTCCGGCTGCTGCGAGTCGATCCTTTATTCGACAATGTAGAAGCCAGTCTGCGGGCTGGAGATAATGCAGCCGAGAGCATTCTGATCGTCAGAGTGACCGAAGCTAATCCGTTTCAATCTAGTTTCAGCTTTGACAACTACTCGCCTCCCAGCGTCGGTTCCGAAAGATTGGGGGTAAGTGTGCGGCATCGCAATATCACAGGAAATGGCGACGAACTGGCGGCGGCTTATTACCGATCGCTAGGCGATTCAGACTTGTTCGATTTCAGTTACCGCATCCCGCTAAATGCCATGAACGGCACTTTGCAACTGAGGGCGGCACCGAACCGCAACAGTATTGTACAAGCACCTTTTGACGCTTTTGATATTTCAGGAAAATCGCATTTATTTGAATTAAGTTACCGCCAGCCGCTGCGGAGAACGCCGAGGGAAGAATTTGCCTTATCTGCCGGTGTTACTTATCAGACAAGCAGAACTTTTCTCGCCGGCGAACCGTTTCCTTTTGGCATCGGCCCGGACTCCAAGGGTGTCAGCACTACCACTGCAATTAAGCTGGGACAGGACTACATTCGGCGCGACCCGCAGGGTGCTTGGGCCTTGCGATCGCAATTTACGATCGGCACTAGCTTGTTTGATGCTACTCAAAACGAAGGTTCTGTCCCTGACGGACAATTTTTGAGTTGGCTTGGTCAAGTGCAGCGAGTACAGCGATTGAACGACAAACATTTATTAATTTTGCAATCAGATTTACAGTTGTCTGCTAATAGTTTGTTACCTTCCCAGCAATTTGTAATTGGTGGCGGACAATCTTTGCGCGGCTACCGCCAAAATGCCCGTTCTGGCGATAACGGCTTCCGAGTGTCGGTCGAGGATCGGATTGCTTTGCAGCGCGATGCTTCGGGAAATCCCAAACTTCAATTAGCGCCTTTTTTGGATGCGGGTACGGTGTGGAATAATCCCAACAATCCTAATAAATTAACGAATCAGAGATTTTTAGGTGGTGTGGGTTTGGGGGTAATTTGGCAACCGATACCGCAGGTGAACCTGCGCGTAGATTACGCTTTTCCTTTGGTGAGAATTAGCGATAAAGGCGACAATTTGCAAGATAACGGCATTTACTTCAACCTAATTTATACGCCATGATCGCAGCGGGAGCATCTCTGTCGGAAAACAGCCCAGCTAGAAATTGGAGACAGGAGACAGGAGGAAAGAGGAGACAGGAGACAGGAGGAAAGAGGAAGAAAGAAGGAGTCAAAAGAAGTGTTTTTACAAATATTCAGATGCTCCAAAAATATTGATTTCAACATCTGACCAATCACCAATCACCAATCACCAATCACCAATCACTAATAACAAATCACTAATGACCAATGACTAATGACTAATGACCAATGACTAATGACTAATGACTTCATCATCTGACCAATCACTAATGACTAATGACTAATAACTAATGACCAATGACTAATGACTAATAACTAATGACTAATGACTAATGACTAATGACTAATGACTTCATCTATCCGATATTAATCGCCAACTTCCCCGACAACCTCCGCAGCAGCCTGAGTTTCCAGCCAGAGTTTGAGCAGCAATCGCTCGGCCCGATCGCCCAAAACAGTCGCAAACACGCCCTGGGCCCCCTCAGACGCGTCATAAATCCACGTACCGCGCAGAGTCACTTCCACAAAATCAGCATCAGCAACACAAAGATCGATCGCCTCGCTATCATTTCGGCGGGCCTCAGATTCCAACAGAGACAGCGCCGGCAAATTCGCCGGCAGCAAAAATGCCGCAGTGCTCGGTTCGACGCTGATGCTTTGACCAACTCGCATAGCCAGCACAACTCGCAGCGCCACTAACTGTTCGGGAGATTGAGCCAAACGCTCTAGATTAAAGCCCGTTTCAGTGTAAGTCAACTTCAGCATATTGACAGCCCTAAATTTGAAATTGAAAGTTGGTCAGTAGTCAGTAGTCAGTAGTCATTAGTCATTAGTTGTTAGTTGTTAGTCATTAGTCATTAGTCATTAGTCATTAGTCATTGGTTCGCGCATTACGCATGGGCAGTGAGAAACCTGGTTTATACACGAATTTTGGGACGACTCACCAGCAATGTACTAAGAAACCTCGTTTCTGGGGTCGCAAATGCGATCGCGAAATACAGTTGTTAGTTGTCAGTTGTTTTTGATTGACTAATGACCAATGACCAATGACTAATGACTAATGACTAATGACAAATTTCCTATTCCCCAATTTGGTATTCGTGCCAAAACATTTCGGAAAAAGCCACAGTGGGGTGCATAGGAGACTTCGGTTTAGTTCGCAAAGGCATTTGAGCTTCTATGGGAGTTCGATCGCCCTTACGAGAGTTGCATCCTTCGCAAGCAGTCACCACGTTGTCCCAAGTATGCAGCCCGCCCTTCGAGCGAGGCATGACGTGATCCAGCGTCAACTGTCGGTTGCTGCCGCAGTATTGACAAGAATGAGCGTCGCGGCGCAGGACTTCCCGGCGATTGACCGGTGGCACTTTCCAAAGGCGTTCGCTGTTGGCAAAAGTCAAGCGGATGTGTTCGGGTACGTGGATGCTGGTAGTGGGCGATCGCACCAGCCAGCCATTGCCGGTGCTATAATCCAGAGCTTGGGCCTTGCCTGTTACCAAAAGTACGATCGCCCGTTTGATGTTGACACGGCTCATCGGTAGGTAATTCTGGGAAAACACCACCACAGATTGCCTCAATACATCAGTTAGTACGGTCACGGCTGCCTCCTCTTCATTAGGATTTTAGATTGAAGAATTTAAATTTTTTTGACTTCGCTCAAAACAAGTTTTAGATTTGGGATTTTGGGTTTTTTACCAGCATGATTAGATTTTAGATTTGGGATTTGTGGATGTTTCACCAGCATTGTGAGATTGAAGAATTTAAAATTTTTCGACTTCGCTCAAAACAAGTTTTAGATTTAGGATTTTGGGTATTGCACCAGCATTGGCTGAATCTGGTTTTTTGCCAGTTTCCCAAGCCTTTCCCAATTTCTCAAATATCCAATCAAATGCCCCCGCTTCTGTCGTACAGAAGCGGGGGCCAAAAAAACTGCTTTCATGCAAATTTTCATCCTGTATCGGTACAGTTTTTTTAGCTGTACCTCCCGCTTCGCGTATCTTTCTCTGGCTGTGCCACTCCCAGACCGTCCCGGTCTACCTGGTTGTAATTAATTTCTGCATTTTGTCTTAATCCACTATAACCGGGTTTAATTGGGCTTATACGCGCCCGCGAGATTGCTGTGACGGTGACAAAACTCGCCATCAAGACGCGCAGTGACGAGTCGCTGCAACCCCAAGGGCGATCGCCGCGCTGCGGTTGATAGGTGGAATTGGTGGAGAGAAATATCACAGTAAGCACAAAGCGATCGGAGACCTTTAAATCTAGCTTTAAACATACTACACTGATATTACACATATGTCTACCTGTCACGGAGAAAAATAATGCATACCTTACCTAGAACGTCAACCACCGAAATGGAAGTCACCAGCATTCGACTAGAAAGAGAACTCAAGGAGAGACTCAAAGAGCTCGCCGGGAATCAAGGCTATCAAGCTTTGATTCGAGATTTGCTCTGGAATTACGTCCAGCAGAAGTCTGGAGAGTATCGCCAGATGTTTTGCAGAGAGGATATTCGAGCCAGTATTAATGCCACAGCACAGCAAGAGGAACGCTGCGCGCTTACAGGAGAAGCAATCCGAGTTAATGAGCCGATGTTATTAGGCCTGACGATGCACGGGGAAATGGTGCCGCTGAGTATGGGAAGTATGGCTGGATAAACCAGTTTACCCTTGAATTTGCCCGGCCTGGGGTGAAGGCCCCAGGCGCTGAATATCCAATCCCGAAGCATTGGGGGAATATCTATTTAACGAAAGCAAGAAGACGCGAAGTGCGCGGAGGAAGATAAGAGAAGGAAGAGGTGCAGCTAATGCTAAACTTTCCATCGGGTGTGCCGCAGGATGAATGGTCAATTTGATGGAAAAAATTAAGGTAATGCTGAAAAACCGCTACTTGACTGCTGTAAGTTCGATCGCCATTCTCACAATTATTACCGGATGCGCCGCTACGGAATCACCCCAACTTGCAACTCCCTCTCCTGTAGCCGAATCTTCCCCGCCGCCGGTTAAACCGAGTCAGCCGTTAACAGTCTCTGTCAACAATCCTGAAACCGCCACAAATACCAAAATTCAGCAATATCTCAACGGATTGACAGCCCAAGGTTCTGCCAAAGAAGACCAAGGAATCTGGATGCAATCGGGTAATACTTTGTTAGCCAACCATCAAGGTACTGTTCCTCTGTCAGCAGCTTCCATTACCAAAGTAGCAACATCTCTGGTAGCCCTGCAAGAATTCGGGCCGGAACATCAATTTATTACTTTAATTAGTACCGACGGGACGATCGAAAACGGCGTATTAAAAGGCGATTTAATTATTCAGGGTAGCGAAGATCCTTTGTTTGTTTGGGAAGAGGCGATCGCCCTCGGTAACACCTTAAATCAAAAAGGCATCAAGCGCATCACTGGTAATTTGATAATTGTCGATAAATTTTACATGAACTTTGAATTAAATCCCCTCAAATCAGGAGAATTGCTCAAACAAGCATTCAACAGTCAAAACTGGCCCAGCGAAGCCGCCGTCCAGTATCAAACACTAGCTCCAAATACCCCAAAACCTCAAATAGTAATTGATGGTACTGTCAAAGTTGTGCCAGCACCTCCCACCAGCGTGCCTTTAGTCAAACATTATTCTTTGCCCCTCACCGAACTGATCAAAAAAATGAATCAGTACAGCAATAATCTCATGGCAGATATGCTCGCCGATAGTGTCGGCGGCGCGAAAATAGTTGCACAAAAAGCAGCAGCAGCAACTGGAGTTCCTCCCGCCGAAATTCAACTCGTCAACGGTTCGGGATTGAGCGAAGATAACCGTATTTCTCCCCGCGCTGCTTGTGCATTGTTTATAGCTTTAGAAGGCTATCTTAAACCTTACAGCATGACAGTTGCCGATGTCTTAACTGTAGTTGGAAAAGATGAAGGAATCCTTTCTGAACGACCGTTGCCAAAATTAGCAGTAGTCAAATCTGGCACGTTGGACAATGTTAGCGCTTTGGGCGGAGCGCTGCCAACTCAAAAACAGGAAACAGTATGGTTTGTTATTATGAATCGAGGGGCAAATGTCGAGGAATTCCGCACTCAGCAAGAGGTTTTGCTGAAAAGCTTTTTGAAGGATTGGGGAACTGTTCAAGCCTCACCGGCGGAATTAACGCCAAATCCTGCTAGAAAGAGTAAGGTATCTCGCAACGAAATTATCAATTAATTTGGTTTGTAGTCAGGAGTTTCGTCCTTGATTGTTAAGTAGCGTAAGGTTAGCCACAAGCACCTAGCCCGCTTAGGGATGCAATGGACGGATTTGCGTCATTATTAGGTGTTGGCGATCGGCAATAAACCAGATTTATTACCGATCGCCCAATTCCGAGGAGTTCCCTATTCACGAAGGTGATGAAACACTCTAACGATAGAAACACCCGATTATTATCCCCATAAAACTGCTCTGTCTCTACAACTTGCGAAAATAGCCGTTGGAATACTCACAAGCATAGAGTACAGAGACTTTTTCAGGCTTGTCTTTAAAAAACTCGTCACAAGCACGTTTTACACCAGGCGATTTGAATGGCTCAGCAGTATATGGACGTGAAAACACCTTTTCATCATAATAAATGCCAAATAAGCAAATAGCTCCTGGCGTTAGACGCTCGTACACATAGGGCAGTACATATTTAGTAGAGCTATATATATCGCCGTCCACAATTGCAAAGCTTATCCGATCGGGAAGACATGAAGGAACAGTATCCTCGAACCATCCTTTATGAATATGTGGTAGATCCAGTCCAACATCGGAAAAATTCTTTTTGAATTTGTCGAGTTTAGCTGTCATCGAACCTTGAGCGTATATTCCATCTTTTATATCGTCTTCTTGTAGTTTTGGAAGCCCTTCAAAGCTGTCAAACACATGAAATTGTTTCTCCGGCGCATACTCATTCAGAATTTTTTGGATCACAATGGAGCTTTCGCCCGCATTACAACCCACTTCGACAACATCACCATCTACTTTGTATGCTGCTGTTTGGCTCGCCAAATGAAAAATATTCATTCGAGCTTCTATACTTGCCATACCAGGCGTTTTTGGAATAACTTGACCGTTCAATTGCAATTTATTCAATACCCGATTAGCCAAGCGATGGCGTTTGCGTGGAGTCCGGTGATCCCAATCAAAATAAGTTGCAATGAAAGTATTGTCCATGTCGTTTACTAGATGAAATTGTGAATAGTGGTTTAGAGAATGGATGACTTCACTTATAATTCTTGCGTCAGCAGCATAGCAGTGGAACCAAATTACATAGTTTTGAAGAGCGGTCGAAAAAACTTTTTGGAACCGGCTAATAGCAAGGACTTTAAGTAGAAGAAATGAAAATCCTCTCTTTGCCAAGAAGTTGAAGAACGCTCACTTCATTGAGACTAGAGATAGAGTAGCGAAAGAAAATGTTGCTACCTGAGATACTCCAAATTGGTTTACTTCTCTAGAATTACACGCAATTATGAAATCAGCATGAAATGCCGATCGCTGCAAAGCATGAAATTATCTCCTTTTCAGAAGAAAGAGGCAATTAAGCTGTTGCGGTATTTAAATTTTATGTAAAAAACAATAAAACAATGAGTGGGCCGTTGCTCTGAGCATCACCCTGAATATGCAATGTTTATTTGCGCGACAGCTTAGCAGCTTTGCTTGCGAGAATTTTATCGGCTATATTTTGGGGTGTATTGTGGAGTGGGTTTTGGTGGTTTGTCTGAAGCATAAAATCATGCAAAAATACCAAAAGTTATAACAGGTTTTTAGTAAGGGCTTTAGTTTTTTCTGTTGATAACCTCAGATATCATCTGGGAGCATCTCATATTTGTAAAAATACTTCTTTTGACTCCTTCTTTCTTCCTCTTTCCTCCTGTCTCCTGTCTCCTGCCTCCTACCTCCAATTTCTAGCTTGGCTGCAAAAGTGAGATGCTCCCTATCATCTTTATCTGGGATCGATCGCCCTAACGACTACAATGCCGATCGCGCTTTCGACTCTGCTAATATATCTTTGCAAGTCGTAAGCAACTGTCACAGCCCCAGCCGGCGAAGCATGAATTAAGCCCAGATTCCCGTCTGCATTCCTGTACACAAAACCCGTGTGGGTGACATCCAATCCTTTAAGATCCGTGGCTACCGCCACAATATCCCCCGGTTTTAACTGAGAATAAATACTTTTTATCCGATTTGTCGGGATGTAATTAACAATCGTTTTGGCTAAGTCTGCTTCTTGGTTGACTATGCACTGATAAGTTGCTTCGTCTTTGACCATTTGCGGGTAACTGCTGCGGTGCTGGCTCATGAAATTTAGTGTTTTATTCATGGGCACTCCGCCTAATTCAGCGGTGATGTTTTCTACTGTTTTCCGTTTTTGATTGTCGTTAATCCACTCAGAAAAATAGTGCAGGCGGCTGCAATAACCGTTCATTTTACCGTTTACATACCGCTGTTGTTCTAGGCGATTTACAAAGTTTTGATAGTCGTAATCTTTGACGGCTACGCCTCGCGAAATAGCCAAAACGGTTTCGACAAATAAAACGCAATCAAATTTATTTAAAGTTACGATCAACTTTTCTTTGCCGGAATTGTCAAGCAAATTCTCGGCGTAGGGTTTTCCTAGGAAATTGTCGGCGATCGCCTGTAGGATTTCTCCGATCGCGCGATCGGGCAAATTTTGTTGTTTTGCATACTGTACAATCTTTTCAAAACGTGCTATATCTTCGGGTTGTGCAGCATTTTCTCTCGCGGTATTGTCTGAGTCGGCTCCTCTAGCGAGCACTTCGAGCAATTGCGAATAGGAAATTTTAGATAAATTGTTGATTTCCCAAAACAGACTCGGGAAACTGGAAATAGTTTGGTTGTTTATTACGTCCCACTTTTCGCTTTTTTCCGTCAACTGGGCCGCTACATCCGCGCCCTGTGCTTTTGTTGGTCGATCGACAACAGCGACAGCAGGTGGAGGCTGAAATGCCCACACATCCGGTATCAAAGAATTATTCACAATGGCGATCGCAAATCCCCAAATAGCCGGACTCCAAAAATTTCTCATGTTTTTCAAAGGATTTTGCTTTAACCGAGTGCTATCCTGAAATCTTTACAATTATTAGAAGTCTGCATCAGCCTAGAAGAAAGCTCGAATTGGCAGTGGCGGACTCGGCTGATAAGTGTATCAGTCCATTTTAGATTTTAGATTTCAGATTTCAGATTTCAGAAATGAATCTCGGAGGGTCAACTACCCGGCCGCTTCGGGGTTTGTACCTGTTTTTGGGCTTGGTCATTTAAATTAGTTTCCCAAAAGAATCCGACTGTAAGCCCGCGATCCAAACCCTTATATAATCAGTGATTCGCAATTTTCAAATTTCAAATCTAAAATCTAAAATGGTATTATACGCCGACCTATTATAAACTTATCCTGCGAGTTTGATACCACAACACTGTAATGCAAGTAGACCGCCGACGCCCCCCCATCGGGCCCCAAC
>NZ_JADEWT010000109.1 GCF_015207505.1 Tychonema sp. LEGE 06208 | reverse complement strand
AGCTGTTGTGCAAATAAACATTGTATATTTTGATGACAATCAAAAATCGTCAAATTCTCTCCCCCTCTCCCCTGATCCCCATCGGACCCTCAATCGCCATACACAATCTATATGAGCAACAGCTTATCAATTCCGGTTGCACTCATACATAATGTTAACAGTGAATTTACTATGCCGATGAATAGAGGATTTGATCTAACAATGTATACAAATTTACTGCTGTAAATTAATATTATGAGAGTTTTGCTAGTTGAAGACGAGCCAGATTTAGGAAAAGCGATCGAACGCACCTTAAAGCAGGAAAAATATATAGTTGATTGGGCGCAAGACGGCAAGGAAGCTTGGGAATATTTAGAGAGTCATTGGATGCAATACACCTTAGCTATTTTTGACTGGTTGCTTCCGGGATTATCGGGAATAGAACTGCTGCAAAAATTGCGCGAAAGAAATTGTTTTTTGCCAGTTTTGATGCTGACAGCAAAAGACAGGATGGAAGATAAAGTCGCGGGATTGGATGCCGGGGCTGACGATTATTTAGTCAAGCCCTTCGGGATGGCGGAAATGTTAGCAAGGTTGCGGGCCCTGCAAAGGCGATCGCCCCAAATTCAGCCCCAACAGCTACAAATCGGCAATCTAGCCTTAGATTGCGGAAGTCGCACTGTTTTTTATCTCGATTCCCACGGGAAACATCAGAATATTTCGCTGACTAACAAAGAATTTCAACTGCTAGAATATTTGATGAAACATCCGAACCAAATTGTCACTACCGACCAAATTAGGAATCAGATATGGGAAGCAAGCGCAGATTCTTTTAGCAATGTAGTAGCCGCTCAAGTGCGCTTGCTGCGGCGCAAACTCGAATCAGTTGGTTGCGCGAATTTAATTGAAACTGTCTACGGTGTTGGATATCGGATGAAAAGGGGAGAGATATAAATTGATTGTTTGGTGGGGGCAGGTTTTTGAGCTTGTTTGTTTTTTGCTAAAATTTGGAGTAAACCTGCCCCGACAAGATACCTTGTTAAATATTAAAATTAATTGAACTTAATGTGAATCAAAACAAACTATTTAATCGAACTCGATCGCAATTAGCCATTTCCTATGCCGCAGTAATGGGTTTGATTTTAAGCTTGTTGGGATTTTGCGTATATAAGGCGATCGCCCACGCGCACTGGATCGCCATTGACCGCGAATTAGAATCGGTAGCGGGGACGCTGCACGACAGCCTAGAAATCAAGCTGCAGCAGCCCGGACGACTAGAACCAACCGTCAATGAACTTTTGCCAAACCTCCGCGTAATTGGAGTTAACGGCAGGAAAGAACAGTTGCCCAACCGCCATATTTTAAGCGCGCTGAATCAAAGTTATTATTATATTCGTTTATTTGACAATGCAGGGAATTTGATTGCTACAGCAGGCGCCTATCCCGAAGCATTGCCGCCGACATTTAACTCGCAACACTGGCAACAAATCGCTGATATCCAAGGCAATATTTATCACCAAATATCTGTATCGCTGCACACAAGAACACAGCAAGATTGGGGATATTTTCAAGTTGGACGCAGCTTGCAAGACTTCAAGGATTATCTCATGGCAGTCAAATTAATTTTGAAGTTGGGATTGCCGACAGCGCTGATTTTAGTCGGTTTTTCGAGTTGGTGGCTCGCCGGATTAGCGATGAAACCGATTTATCATTCTTACCGACAAATCGAACAGTTTACGGCGGATGCTGCCCACGAATTGCGAACTCCTCTAGCAGCATCTCAAGCAACTGTAGAATCGGCGCTGTTGATGCCAGAATTGGATGAAAAAGAAGTGCGGGAAATTTTGCGAACAATCGATCGCCAAAACCGACGATTGACTCAGTTAGTGGCTGATTTGTTGCTGTTGGCGCGGATGGACTCTCAGGTGAGATCCGATCGCCCTCAGCTTTGTTGTTTGAATGACTTGGTGAATGATTTAGTCGAGGAATTGGCGGCTTTGGCGAAATCCTCCGAGGTAGCGCTAACCTCCGAAATCCGCGTACAGCAGCCGTTGAATGTCGTCGGAGATGCCGATCGACTTTACCGTTTAGTTACGAATTTAATTGTCAATGCCATTCAATACACTCCGCCTGGGGGAAAAGTCACAGCGGTTTTAGATTGCACTCACCAGGAGGCGATAATTCAGGTGCAAGATACCGGTATTGGGATACCGGCGGCAGATTTACCGCGCATATTCGATCGATTTTACCGAGTCAACAGATCTCGATCGCGCCATACCGGCGGATCGGGACTCGGATTGGCGATCGCGCAGGCGATCGTTACGGCCCACCGCGGCAGCCTCAGCGCCCGCAGCGAAGTGGGTTTTGGCAGCACCTTTGTCCTGCGGTTGCCTTTCTAAGCTACTATGTGAGGGAAACCGAATCATCTTTTTAGGGTAATCCCTTTTGCAAAAGATAGCGCGATCGCCCAAAATCAATAAATAGTCATTAGTCAGTTGGCTGTTGTCAGTTGGCTGTTGTCAGTTGGCTGTTGTCAGTTGGTAGGGGCAGTGCCCCGTGCGGGCCCTATACGTTGATAGTTGATAGTTAACTAATAACTCATAACTAATAACAAATAACTAATAACCGATAACTACTGACTAATGACGAATGACGAATGACTCTTAAAAAATACCTAGCGAAGAACTATGACAGTTTTAGAACAGGGAACAATCTCTATCCATACCGAGAATATTTTCCCGATTATCAAGAAGTCGCTATACACCGACCACGAAGTCTTCTTGCGGGAACTAATTTCTAACGCCGTCGATGCCATTGCCAAACTCAAAATGGTTTCCCGTTCCGGCGAATATAGCGGCGATATTGGCGAACCGCAAATCAACATTGCCATTGACACAGAAAACAAAACTCTCTCAATTTCCGATAACGGCATCGGCATGACCGCCGACGAAGTTAAAAAATACATCAACCAAGTCGCTTTTTCCAGCGCCGAAGAATTTATTCAAAAATACCAAGGCAGCGGCGACGACGCAATTATCGGTCACTTTGGACTCGGTTTCTACTCTTCTTTCATGGTTGCCAAGAAAGTAGACATTGACACTCTTTCCTACAAAGAAGGTTCCCAAGCAGTACATTGGTCTTGCGACGGTTCCCCCGCTTTTGAACTATCAGAATCTAGCCGCACCGAACGCGGTACTACAATTACTCTCACTCTCCAAGATGAAGAACAGGAATATGTAGAAGCCAGCCGCATCAAGCAGTTAATCAAAACCTACTGCGATTTCATGCCGGTTCCCATCAAATTTGAGGGAGAAGAACTCAACAAACACAAAGCAATCTGGCGGGAATCAGCCAGCAATTTGCAAAAAGAAGATTACTTGGAACTGTACCGCTACCTTTACCCGTTCCAAGACGAGCCGCTGCTTTGGGTACACCTGAATACAGACTATCCTTTTATTGTCAACGGCATTCTTTTCTTCCCCAAATTGCGGCCGGATGTTGATGTTACCCAAGGCAACATTAAGCTATTCTGCAATCAGGTTTTTGTCAGCGACCACTGCGAAGAAATTATCCCGAAATTTTTGATGCCGCTGCGGGGAGTCATTGACAGTACCGATATTCCGCTGAACGTTTCTCGCAGTTCTTTGCAAAGCAATCGCACCGTGCGGAGAATCGCTGACTATATTGCGAAAAAAGTAGGCGATCGCCTGAAGGAACTTTACCGCGACGACCGATCGGAATACATCCGCTGCTGGCAAGATATCGGAACTTTTGTCAAGTTTGGAGCTCTTAACGATGACAAGTTCAAAAAGCAAGTCGAAGATATCTTAATCTACCGCAGCACCTACGAGCCAACAGCGGACAAGCCAGAAACTACAACCCCAGAAGTGCAGGTGCAAACAGAGGACGGAGATTTGTGGCAAGATGTAACTCCCAAATCGGATAGTTCCGCTTCGACACTGCCTTACACGACACTGAAAGAGTATTTGGAACGCAATCAAACACGTCACGAAAATCGCGTGTTTTACTGTACGGAACCTGCGTCTCAAGCAACTTACGTCGCCCTGCACAAAAGCCAAGGTTTAGAAGTGCTGTTTATGGATTCTTTCATCGACACGCACTTTATCAGTTTCTTGGAACGAGAATATTCTGATGTTAAATTCTTGCGGGTTGATTCGGACATTGACGAAACGCTAATTGATAAAGAAAAAGAAGCGGAAATTGTCGATCCGGCGACCAATAAAACTCGCAGCGAACAAGTTAAAGAAATGTTCCAAAATGCTCTCAACAAGCCGAAAGTGAACATCCGCACCGAAGCTTTGAAGTCTGACTCTACGGAGGGTGCGCCACCTGCGATCGTCCTTTTACCGGAAGCTTTGCGCCGGATGCGGGATATGACGGCGCTGTTACAGCAGCAAGCAGCGGAATTCCCCGAAGAACACGTTTTGCTGGTGAATACGTCTCACCCGCTGATTCAAAATCTGGCGAATTTGAGTCAGGGTGCGATTATTCAAGACGGTGGCGAGTCTCCGTCGGCGCAGTTGGCGAGTATGATTTGTCACCACGTTTATGACTTGGCTCTGATGGCCCAGAAGGGTTTCGATGCTGAGGGGATGAAAGAGTTTGTCGAGCGATCGAACAATGTCTTGACAAAATTAACTGAACGTGCAATGTAATCTTGCAAGTGTGGCGCGCATTGCGCGCCTAGTCCTTGCTCTATAATAAAAGGCTGCATCACAAACAAGTAGTCTGGAGGGCAATATGTCACGGAAATGTCAGTTAACGGGGAAGAAGGCGAATAACGGTTTTGCGGTTTCTCACTCGCACCACCGCACTCACAAGTTGCAAGACGCAAATTTACAGTGGAAGCGGATTTGGTGGCCGCAGGAAAAGCGCTGGGTAAGATTGCACCTTTCTACGAAGGCAATTAAAACCTTGGAACACAAGGGTTTGGAAATTATGGCTAAGAAAGCTGGAATTAACCTTTACAAGCTTTAAATAACCTTGCTAATTGAGCAAAGGGCGATCGTATAAAATTAAAAGTGCGATCGCCCTTACTTTTACAAAAAAAGCCTTCCTAGTAAGAACTTCACTTTTTCTCCACGAATCAGAAAAGAAAAAACTAAAGTCCCGATTACAAACCTTGATTAAACCTATTTTCGGCATTTCAGTAAATAAGTAGTCATTTCACCTTTGCCTTTAACTTCGATCGCGCCGCGACTTTCAAATACATACTTTCCTCGCAATCGCTCATAAGTTGCAGAGGTGACGTGAATGCTTCCCGGCACACCGTGAGATTCCATGCGGGAAGCAGTGTTAACGGTATCTCCCCACAAATCGTAGATAAATTTTTTAATCCCGATGACTCCGGCGACAACCGGGCCAGTGTTGATGCCGATTCTGATGCTAACATCTTGATTTTGGGTATCGCTGAAGTCAATAATTGCCTGCTGCATATCCAAAGCCATTTCTGCGATCGCCTCTGTGCAATCCGGGCGAGGAATTGGCAGCCCTCCTACTACCATATAAGCGTCACCAATCGTCTTAATTTTTTCCAAACCGTGCCTTTCTGCTAGGTTATCAAAAGTCGAAAAAATGTCATTGAGCAAAGCAACTAATTCTGTAGGAGAAACTCGCGAACTCAATTGAGTAAAACCTACTATGTCCGCAAATAAGACCGTAACATCAGCAAAAGTATCTGCGATCGTACTATCTCCCCGCTTCAACCGATTGGCTATTTCTTCCGGCAAAATATTTAACAGCAACCGTTCTGATTGTTCCTGTTGAACCCGCAGTGCACTTAAAGTATCATTGAGAGCATTAGTTCGTTCTTCAACTCTAAATTCTAACTCTTCATTGAGTTTGTAAAGCGCCATTTCAGCTCGCCTGCGCTCTGTGATATCCGTACCGATTCCCAGCATTCCCGCGAACTTTCCTGCCGCGTCAAACAGCGGTTTATTTGCCCACGATACCCAAACCAGCTCGCCGCTGCGCCGCATACTTTCATTTTCATTTCGCGTGTATTGTTCTGGGTTTTGCAAAATATCTCTCAACTTTGCTCCCAAGTCATTTCCTTTTGTATCTATCTCGGGAATAATTGTTCCCACTGCGTGTTTGCCAATTATCTCTTTTTCGTCGTAACCGAAAAACTTCTGTGCAAACTCGTTAAAAAAAGTAATATTTCCTTCCGTATCTATTTTTAAAATAATGCTGTTAGCATTTTCGACTAATTCCCGATACTTAATTTCACTTTGCCGCAGCGAATCCTCTGCTGATGCGCGTTCGGCTACAGTGGCAGCCAACAGCAGTGATGTAACTACAATTACGCTCATAAAAGCCTGCAAAAACAAGATAGCCTGATTAATATTGTCCGCTTTGGCAATAAAAGGGCCACCTCCCTGAGAACCGCCCCAAATGGCGATACAGGATACAATGAAAGATGCTAAAACAGCCCCGATCTGACCGAATTGAATGGTTGCCCAAATTACCAAGGGAAATGGCAAGTATTCGAGGGGATACCCGGAGAGATTACTTTCACTTTTTGAGTTGTAGACGAGCCAACTGACTGTTACTAATAACAGCAGGCATATTCCGGCACTGATTCGATTTACAATTGTTTGACTGCCTGTATTTTGTGGATGGCGTGTGGCTTGTTTTTGGTATATAATCAGCAGCAGGGGAGTAAAAATTACAACTCCCAATGTATCTCCAAGATACCAATTCCAGCGAACTTGCCAATATTCGCTCCACTCAATTAAACCAGTTACACCGAGGCGCAGCGTGCCGAGAGTGGAGTTAATTTGAGTGGCAACTACAGCACCGCAAAAGACTAAATTGACTACATCGATTAGCCGCTCAAGTGAGGGGCGAAAGTTGAGCTTTTGCAGCAAAATAAAGGCGCATAAAGCTTGCAAACAAGCACAAAAAGCACTAATTGTTGCAAGTGTTAAAGACACATTAAGGTTAATAGTTTCGTAAAAAAATACGCCTAAAGCTATTCCCGGCCAAACTCGCCGACCAAATAATAAAAGTGCAGCTTGTGCAATTCCTGCGGGCGGCCAGACGCAGGTAGCTAATTTATTTACGCCGGGGATTGAAACTGCTATTTTTGCTCCTAAAGCGTAAGCAAAGGCAATGGCAGCTATTTTTGCTAAGTATTGCCAATTTATAGATTGAGCAAATCGCAGCAACAGATTTTTGTTTTGGTTCATACTGAGCTTTATATTTTTAACTGGCTATGCCCACAGCCAAGACGATTAGGATCTAATTAATTGCATAAATATGAGCTAAACATTATTTATTCCTTTTCCCCATTTTTTTTTGCTCTTCCTTATTTCCTCTTCCTTCTTCCTTCTTCCTTATTTTACAACTTAATGCCTGTGAGAAAATAAGTGTTCATTTCACCTTTGCCTTTAACTTCGATCGCGCCGCGACTTTCAAATACATACTTGTACTGCAATATATCATAAGTTGCAGAAGTGACTTGAATGCACCCAGGTAAGCCGTGGGATTCCATGCGAGAAGCGGTGTTAACGGTGTCTCCCCACAAATCGTAGATGAATTTTTTAATCCCGATGACTCCCGCGACAACTGGGCCGCTGTTGATGCCGATTCTGATGCTGACATCTTGATTTTGGGTGTGGCTGAAATCAATAATTGCCTGCTGCATATCCAGGGCCATTTGGGCGATCGCCTCTGCATGATCGCTGCGGGGCAGGGGCAGCCCTCCAACTACCATATAAGCGTCACCAATGGTCTTAATTTTTTCCAATCCGTGCTTTTGGGCTAGGCGATCGAAGGTAGAAAAAATGTCGTTAAGCAAGGAAACTAATTCCGGTGGAGAAATTTGGGAACTAATTTGGGTAAAACCGACTATATCGGCAAACAATACTGTTACTTCGGCAAAAGTATCGGCGATGATGCTTTGGTCTTGTTTGAGTCTTTCGGCGATCGCTTGTGGTAACACGTTGAGCAGGAGGCGATCGGATTTTTCTTGTTCTAAGCGCAAAGCTGCCTCAGCTTCTTTGCGAGTTGTGATATCTTCAACAGTACCTTCGTAATAAAGCAAATTTCCATGTATGTCGCAGACAGTATAAGCATTTTCGGCAGTCCAAATTATACTGCCATCTTGACGGTAAACTTGAGATTCTAAATCCGATACTTTGCCGTTGATTCGCATTAAATCTATGACTTCAGCGCGCTGTTCTTGATCGACATATAGCTGGCGATTAATATCAGTTAAATTTGCCATCAACTCCTCGCAGGAACTGTAACCATAAATGCGAATCAAAGCAGGATTGACGCTGAGATATTCCCCATCGGGAGTAGTTTGAAAGATGCCGACGATCGCATTTTCAAAAATGCTGCGGTATTTGGCCTCAGCTTGCCGCAGCGCTGCTTCAGCGCGCTGGCGTTCCCGCGCTTCTACTGCAAAAGTTACAGAGTCTGTTAGAGAAACAGCGAAACTTTGTTCTTCAATAGTCCAATAGCGCGGCATTCCTACGTGTTCCAAACAGAGAACTCCTGCTGTTTCTCCGCCTATTTGAATCGGCGTGTCTAGCATGGAAGTGATGCCCAACGGAATTAGGTAATCTTGCACAAATTCTCTAGTTCTGAAATCTTTTTGCGCGTCAAAAGCAGCAATTGCTCGTTCTTCTTGAAGTGTGTGAAAATAGACAGGATAGTCTGCTTCTGCTAATTCCATACCCTTTGAGTGCTGGTTGGCGGTGCGATCGAACAAATCTAAGCACTCCATCTTAGATTTAGGGCGATCGTACAACCAGACACTCGATCGCGCAACTTCCAGAGTACGGCTAGCAGTCTCAGTAATTTCTTCAAGTGCTTTGGTTAAGTCCCCTTGATTCAGCGCTTTATTTTTGGCTAAATCAATTAATGCCGATTTCTGTTTCTGTAGCTGAAGTTCGCTTTGTTTCAGGGCATTTGTCCGCTCTTCTACTCGTATTTCCAGCTTTTCATTCAACTTTTGTAAGGCTATTTCGGCGTTGCGGCGATCGGTGATATCTGTGCCGATGCAGAGGATACCCTGGAGTTCTCCCGCTGCATCAAACAGCGGTTTATTTGCCCAAGATACCCAAATGCGAGATCCGTCACGCCGGATATTCTCATTTTCATAGTTAGTAAAGCGATCGGGATTTTGTAAAATTTCATTATAAACCAACTCTAAGTTATTCCCTTCGTCGTCGGTTTGGGGAAGAATTGTTCCCACTGCATTTTTCCCCAGGATTTCTTCCTGATTGTAGCCAAACAATATTTCGGCAAACTCATTAAAAAAAATAATTTTACCGTTGGGCTCTAATTTGACAATAATACTATTAGCATTCTCAACTAACTCTCGATATTTAATTTCACTTTCACGCAGAGAATTTTCGGCGGCTGCGCGTTCGGCTACCGTCGCTGCCAATAACAGCGAAGTAATCGTAACTACAGCCATAAAAGCTTGTAAAAATAAAATAGCCTGATTAATATTTTCTGCTTTGGCTATAAACGGGCCACCTCCATTAGAACTGCCTAAAATTGCGATACTTGAGACAACTAACGATGCCAGAACAGCGGCCCGCTGACCGAATTGGAGCGCCGCCCAAATTATCAAAGGAAACGGCAAATATTCAAGGGGATAGCGAGAAATAGAAGTGTCATTTTTCGATACAAAGACCAGCCAGCTTACCCCAATTAATAACACCAACCATACTCCCCGCCAAATTAAATAATTTTTCGGAAGATGTGTTTGTATTTTTAAACGATAGGCGGTTACTTGAGGACGAAAAAATATCAGGATTAAGGGAGTCAAAATCAAAACTCCCATTGCGTCACCCAACCACCAATTCCACCGAAGCGACCAATATTCTGACAAATCTACTTTCCCAGCCAAATATATGGAAAGCGCGCCGATAGTACAACTGATTTGAGTAGAAATTAGACCGCCAAACAAGATTAAATTAACTACATCTTTCAAACGTTCTAGAGAGGGACGAAACCCCAGCCGCCGCAGCACAGTTGCTGCAAAAACAGCTTGCAGAATAGCACCAATATTTCCTCCCAGCCAAACCGCTAATATCTGTTCAGTTGGGTTAACAAAATTGAGTATAAATATACCCAAAACAATCGCAGGCCAGACTTTTATGCCAAACAATAAAAGTCCAGCTTGGGCAATTCCTGCGGGGGGCCACACCGAGGAAGCAAAGGGATTGACACCTTGAATTGCAAATGCTAGTCTCGCCCCCACGGCGTAAGCGATCGCAAGGACAGTTACTTGGGCTAAGTAGCGCCAAATTCGGGATTGAGGGAATCGAAGAAACTGACTTATATTCAGATTCATATCGCACCTTATTACTCGTTAATTTATGGTGCAGGCTGTGCACCTTGCTAGCTGCACATTCAGGATGCAGATCAAACCCATACACTTATGGTTTGATTGTTTTTTGACATAAAATTTAAACGCATAACAACTGATATTTTGGGATAATGCAAGGTGCGCGCCGCGCACCTTACCGTTATAAAAACTTATTTGATGGCGGCATCAATCCACTCTTTCAAAGTAGCATTAACTTCCTCAATGAGAATTTCATGGGATTTGTGAGTTGCTCTTTCCACAATTTCAACTTTACCCGATTTCAGGGAACGACCGGGAACAATGCGATAGGGAATGCCGATTAAATCAGCATCTTTAAATTTAACTCCGGCTCGTTCGTCTCGGTCATCTAGTAGGGTTTCAATGCCAGATTGATTGAGTTCTGCGTAGAGTTTTTCGGCGACTTCTACTTGTTGGGCGTCGGAAATGTTGGGGATGCTAATGATGGCGTGATACGGCGCGATCGCCACTGGCCAGATGATCCCGTCTTTGTCGTAGGATTGTTCTACGGCAGATTGAGCCAGCCGCGACACGCCGACACCGTAGCAGCCCATTATTAAAGGCATTTCTTCCCCTTGTTCGCTGGTGTAGGTGGCGCCCATTGCTTGCGAGTATTTGGTTCCTAATTGGAAGATGTGGCCGACTTCGATACCTCTGGCGCTTTGCAAGGTTTGTTCCGGATTGTGCACCGCCCGATCGCCCTTTTTGGCCGTTCTGACACCCACAACCGTTGCAGGTAGCGGAAATTCTTTATTCCAATTAGCTCCCACAACGTGGTATCCTGACTCGTTAGAACCAGTGACAAAGTTGGTTAGATCGACAGCAGTGCGATCGACCAAACGCAAAAACTTAGAATTTACCTCCTTGCTCCCAGCGATATAATCATCAGCAAGATCCGGAGCCATATAACCCAGAGGCAAAGATTTAGCCGCCCATTTCCCCTGAGCTTCCGCATCAGGAACCGTCAAAAATAAAACAGTTTTAGCTTGATAATTTGGTGCTAACTTCGTCAATTCATTCAGCAACTTTACCTGATTCACATCTTGGTCGCCGCGAATACTTACCAATACCAAAACTGTAATACCGCTGTCATAAACAGCCTGATACAGCACATTTTTGACAACTTGCGTCGGAGAACACTTCAAAAACTTGCCCAGTTTATCAATTGTGTCAGTTCCCGGCGTTTCCCGCTTTTCAAAAGTTGCAAAGGGCGACGGTTCCGCATCAGCAGGAATCGATACAGCCTTCTCCACATTAGCAGCATACTGACCGTCTTCAGTATAAAGAACTTCATCCTCACCCGCTTCTGCCAGCACCATAAACTCTTGAGAACCAGATCCACCAATTGCACCAGAATCGGCATCTACTGCTCGGAATTCCAAGCCCGATCGGCGCAGCATATTGCTGTAGGCTCGATCCATATCCTGATAAGTTTTTTTCA
Source organism: Tychonema sp. LEGE 06208 (assembly GCF_015207505.1). Taxonomy (GTDB): domain Bacteria; phylum Cyanobacteriota; class Cyanobacteriia; order Cyanobacteriales; family Microcoleaceae; genus Microcoleus. Next base: position 10,267 of record NZ_JADEWT010000109.1, on the reverse strand, counting down.
AACTTTCTTCGCTAGTGTGAAAAGAATAGCCATCTTTCATAATAAACTCGCGACCGCGCATCAACCCAAAACGCGGGCGAATTTCATCGCGAAACTTAGTTTGAATTTGATAGAGATGCAAAGGCAACTGCCGATAGGAACGAACCATATCCTTAGCAATTGTAGTAATTACCTCTTCGTGAGTTGGGCCCAATCCCAACTCAGTATCGCGACGGTCTGTGAGAGAAAACATGATACCTTCAGCTTGAGTGTAGGTATCCCAGCGACCGGATTCCCGCCACAAATCAGCAGGTTGCAATTGCGGGAGGAGACATTCTTGAGCGCCGGTAGCATCCATTTCTTCCCGCACAATTTGAGAAACTTTTTTGAGAACTCGCCACATCAAAGGCAGATAAGCGTAAATTCCGCTACCGATGCGCCGGATGTATCCCGCACGGAGTAATAGTTTGTGGCTGGGAATTTCTGCTTCTGCAGGGTCTTCCCGCAGGGTGACAAAAAGCATTTGAGAGAGTCGCATAGCTGATTTCCTTAAAAGACCGGATGATTGTAATCTCAGATTAACTTCTGATATTATCAGACGTGAGGCGGATTTGATTAAATATATGAATAAAATTTGGCAAAACTACGAAAAAGGTATGGCAGTATTTGATAATTGTCACTCTCCTACTGTGCAATCTCAGTGGCTTGCCTTAAAAGATGAAATAGGAGAATTTGTTCAAGAACCTAATTTAAGCGAAATTTGGGATATTGTTCTGCTGGTCGATTGCTTTACAAAATAATCGGAATTCCCTTATATTTACTGGCCTATCCTACTGTTCGCAAACACAGTCAACGTTTCGAGGAATACGGGTGTATTCGCAGCCGACGCAACTGCGAGGGTAAATGCTGCCAAAAGTTGACAGTTGATGGTTGATAGTTGATAATTGATAGTTGATGGCGAGAGTTTTAAACAGTTGATATCTGATAATTTTGACGAGCAGATTTAACTGTTTTTAACTGGTTTAACTGGTTCCCAGCCAGAGCATGAAATTTTCCAGAAGCAGAGCCTCCGCTGTAACAATGGAGGCCGAGCCTCCCGATCTGCATTACCTGGTATAGCTTGGTAACAAGTAGCGAATAGATGAGTAGTCGCGAGGTTTTTAAACACTTGATAGCTGACAATTCTCATGACTAGATTTATTCACGACCAATTCGCAAAACAGTATCTCAAAGAACTATTAACCCCTCTGGGCAAAGTCGAAACCAGCCTCGACATTGCTGGAGAAGTAAGGCAGGTTGACGTTTTTTTTGCCCCCAAATCGGAACCTGAAGTCGAAGCAACAGCCCTCGGCATTTTGGGTCAAATCGCAGCAAAACCCGCTGTATTGGAACCATTCCGCAGTCCTGTTCAAACCGGAGAAATTCGCAGTTGTTTGGGCAAACTATTTGATGTCCACGCCGAATATGAACGAGTCGCAGCCAGAGATAATAGCAGGATTGCAGAGGCAGACTTGCCCCAACTCTGGATACTGTCGCCGACGGTTTCCGACGTTATGTTAGCTGGATTTGGAGCGATTCCCGAACCCGAAAATTGGGTAAATGGAGTTTATTTTCTGAGTCCGTCTCTGAAAGCAGCAATTATTGCCATTCACCAACTGCCCCGCACTCCCGAAACGCTGTGGCTGAGGATTTTGGGGAAGGGAAACGTGCAAAAGCAAGCTATTGCCGAATTGAGAGAATTACCCTCAGATAATTTCTTTCGGTTGAGCGCGTTAGAATTGTTGTACAACTTGCGAACGATTTTAGAAGTCCGTCAAGACATAGATCGAGAAGATCGGGAGTTAATTATGGAACTGTCACCCCTCTATTTGCAACGGCTTGAAGATGCAACTCAACGAGGTATCCAGCAAGGTATCCAAGAAGGTATCCAAGAAGGTATACAGCAAGGTATCCAAGAAGGTATCCAAGAAGGTATCCAGCGCAGTCAACGCTTGATAGTTGAGAGTATGCTACAAGTGAAATTTGGCGAGATTGATGAAGAATTAGCCCAGATAATCGAGCCTTTGATTAAACTAGAAAGTCTCGATCGCGCGCGACTGATTAGGCAGCTCGAACGCCCGGAATTACTAGCTCGTTTTGCTCCCAAAAATCAAACGGAATCCTAACTCATCAGCGCGCTCTACAATCTGTAGGGGGCGCTAAATATCACTTTAATATTTATTATATATCGAGAAAATCGGGAGTTAATTATGGAACTGTCACCGCTCTATTTACAACGGCTGGAAGAAGCAACTCAGCGAGGTATCGAGCAAGGTATTCAGCGAGGTATCGAGCAATATTTTCAGCAAGGTATCCAGCAAGGTTTTCAGCAAGGTATCCAGCAAGGTTTTCAGCAAGGTTTTCAGCAAGGTAAACGCGAGATTATTGAGAGTATATTACAAGTAAGATTTGGCGAAATCGATGAAGAATTAGCCCAAATAATTGAGCCTTTGATTCAACTAGAACCTCTTGAAAGCACGCGACTGAGTATGCAGCTCGAACGCCCGGAATTACTAGCTCGTTTTGCTCCCAAAAATCAAACGGAATCCTAAAAAGACAGCGCACTCTACGATATGTAGGGTGCGCCACATCGCACTTTATTAAGTAACCACGCCCTATTAATTACATAAAAAGTCTTGACGGCCCCTGTGATAATTACTAGCTGTCGCCCCCGCCTCAAACCTGCATTTTTTGGGCGAACTCTACGGCTACTCCTCGCAAATCAACTCATTTCTGACTTTAGAGGGATTTATTTTTCCGCTTCCAGAGCCATAATCAGCAGTAAGGATGACATAACTAAAGAACTGATTTACTATTCATCCTTATTTTACGAATTAGGGCTTCCTTAAGATAAAGCCTGACGAAAAAAACCACCATCAAAAAAGTGTCCATTCCCCTAGTTAAATGTTAGGGGCCAATTTCAATATGCCTGATTCGGCATCAAAATTTAGGAGGTAATTTATGTTTGAAAGCGAGTTATTAATGTCGCTGTACAGTCCCAAATTCAATATTGCCCAAATGCCGGTGCAAAGAGATGTCCCGTTCCAGCACCCGGATGTCGCAGGGCTGATGTTTCTAAGTCCTCAGTTTTTCGTGGCATTAATCGCCGGAGTCATTATGGCTTTCGGCTTCCAATTCCTGTTAACAAATTTCTCGATTGCCGCCAAAATATCTAATTGGGACGACGCTTTACCCGATGATGATGACGATTCCGAAAGTTTTGGCACTAAAATTCGGAAGACTGAAGGTCTAGTTGGAGGTTGGATTTTAGTCACAGTTAACCTGGCTTTATTTTTAGCTTGTTTTCTGGCGGTCAAACTAACTTCAATTGCCTCGGTAGACGGCGCGGCAATTATTGGTGTAGTCATTTGGTCGGCGTACTTTTTAACCCTGGTATGGCTGGGTTCTAGCGCCGTCGGCTCCATGATTGGTTCCTTGATAAAAACTGCTTTTTCAGGCATTCAAGGCGTTATGGGTACTGCCGGTTCAGCGATCGGCGGCAAGATGGCGGGCGACCAAATGGTCAATACTGTGGAAGCATCTGTGGCTGCTGTCCGCCGTGAATTGAGCTCGGCTGTAGACCCGGAGAGCATTCGCGAAACACTGCAAGATTATGTGGGTTCTTTGCAGTTGCCGAAGCTAGATGTCAAGGAAATTCGCGGTCAATTTGAAAAGTTGCTGGGGGATGCCGATATCAAATCTCTGGCGGGAACCGATGTTTTAAAGAATGTTAACCGCCAAACTTTTGTGGATTTAATTAGCAGTCGCAGTGATTTTTCTCAAGAAGAAATAAATCAAGTTGCTAACCAACTCGAAGGCGTTTGGAAGCAAACATTTGGCAAGCAGCAAGAAAAGAAAGACCCGAATTTAGAGTTAGTTGATTTTCTTAAATTTGCGGCTCCCGATTTGCTGAAGTCTGACGAACTCAACGCTAAATTGTCTCAAATTCTGGAAAATCGGGACAACAAATCGGAGTCCAGCGGGGGCATGAACCGGGCGATGCAGTTGGGTGTGGAAGCTCTGGTGGGCACGGTTTTGTCGCGGACTGATTTGTCGGATTTGGATGTTGAAAAAATTTCTGGTCAGTTGCAGCAACTAACTGCAAAAGGAAAGGAAAAAGCTAAGTCTTTGAGCGAGAAGGTGGGCGATAAATTGCCTGCGCTGCCTTTCAATACAGCTAAGGCTGATGTGGAAAATTACTTGCTTAATACTCAACCTTGGCATCTCAACCGAGAAACTATCAAGCAGGAATTTAGGGATGTTATTTACGATCCCGAAGCTTCTCCGGGGGCAGTTTTGCGCCAGTTAGAGATGTTTAATCCTGAATATTTTGTAGGGATTTTGGGCCGCCGCGAGGGGTTTAGTCAGGAACAGGCGACGGAAATTGCCGAACAGCTTGAAGGTGTCCGTCAAGAAGTTTTGGGAATTGTTCGAGATGCTGCTGGTGAGGAACAATCTCAAGATTTACGCAGCCGGATTGAGAATTATTTGCGATCGACTGGTAAGGAAGAATTGAATCCAGAAGGTATCGAGAAGGACTTCCAAGCGCTGTTGGACGATCGCGATGCTGGTTTTGAGGCTTTGCGCGATCGCCTGTCGCAATTTGACCGCGATACTTTGGTACAATTGCTCGGTCAGCGGGAGGATTTCAGCCCAGAAGAAGCAGATCAGTTAATCGGGCGGCTGGAAAGTTCGCGCGATCAAGTAATTTCCAAAGCTCAAGAATTGCAAGAGCAAGCGAAATCGAAAGCGCAAGAATTGCGGCAAAAGGTAGAAGAGTATCTCCGCAATACTAATAAGGAAGAACTCAATCCTGAAGCGATCGAGCGCGAGTTTCAAACGCTGTTAAGCGACCCGGAAGCGGGATTGAAAGCGCTGAGAGAACGCTTATCTCAATTCGACCGCGATACGCTGGTGCAACTGCTGTCGCAGCGCCAAGACCTCAACGAAGAACAGATAAATGGGGCGATCGACAAAATCGAATCCGTGCGCGACAACATTGTCCACGCACCGCAGATAGTGGCGGATAAAGCTAAGGAACAGTACGAGGAAGTTACTGGCAAAATTGGTGAGTACCTACGGAATACCAACCTGGAAGAACTCGATCCTGAAGGTCTGAATCGGGATTTGACCAAATTGTTTGAAAATCCGAAAGAAGGCGCTTTGGCGCTGCGGGAAAGGCTGTCTCAGGTCGATCGCGAAACCTTGGTCAAGTTGCTTTCGCAGCGGGAAGATTTGAGCGAAGAACAAATCAATCGGACGATCGACCGCGTGCAAGATTCGATTCGCAGCATCGTGAAATCGCCCCGCCGTTTGGCATCTCGCGCTCAAAAAACTGTCAAGGATTTCCAAGGAAGTTTGGAAAATTACTTGCAGAATACCAACAAGGAAGAACTCAATCCCGAAGGTATCAAACGCGATTTGCAGTTGTTGTTTAGCGAGCCGGGAATGGGGATGCAAAGTTTGGGCGATCGCCTGAAGCACTTCGATCGCGGTACGCTGGTAGCCTTGCTGTCGCAGCGGGAAGACATCTCCGAAGAGGAAGCCAACCAAATTGCTGATCGTATCGAATCAGTCCGCAACGAATTTGTCGAACAACTTCAAATGGTGCAAGACAAGTTTCAGTCAGCAATTGACGGTATTTTCGCGAAAATTCGGGATTACCTCAATTCGCTCGATCGACCAGAACTCAACTACGAAAGCATCAAACGAGACTTCCGCAAAGTATTTGACGACCCGCAGGCCGGATTTGACGCGATTAAAGAGCGTTTAGGCGAATTCGATCGCGGTACTTTAGTCGCAGTAATTAGCTCTCGCTCCGATATTTCAGAAGACCAAGCTAACAAAATTATCGACCAAATTGAAGGAGCCAGGGACAGCGTGCTGTCGCGCTCGGAACGCCTGCAAGAGCAAGCCAAAAAACGCATTAAAGATATCAAGAAAAAGACCAAGCAGCAAGCAGAAGATGCGCGGGAAGCTGCAGCAACTGCTGCTTGGTGGCTGTTCGGTACGGCTCTAACTTCTGTGGTTGTTTCGGCTCTGGCTGGAGCAATAGCAGTCGGCGGTATTTCGGGTTTGTTTAGCTAGAATTTCAACAAGTTTCAATTAAAATTCTCCTGATTCTAGGCTGGCTGTGTGCCAGCCTATTTTTTTGGGAATAATATCGTATTCGCTCCAACGGCAAAAAATGTTCGAGCGATCGCACTTAGGTACTCAAAAATGAACAAAAACTGAATTGCGATCGATCGAACTTGACGCTCTCAATCTCATTGACCTGAGACCCACCGCATCATCCTTTAGTTGTAAACTTCCTACCACCTTCGGAGCCGCCACCACCAATTACTGTCGGGGTTCATCTCTACCTTCCGCAAGATTCTAGCCTCCCTATTTATTTGCTAACTTTTATTGAGTAGCAAAAAAAGTTTTTGCTATCAACAAACAGAGCAATACATATTATTTTGGAGACTGAAATGACATTTTCTACTACCAGCGCCTACGACCAAGGAAAAGCCGATATGCAGAGCTTGAATGTAGACGATCAATTAGGTTTGCTGTGGTTTGTTTACACCGAAATGGGCAAGTCAATCACGCCAGCGGCTCCGGGTGCTGCCGGTTCCGAAATTGCTGAGGGTTTGTTCGAGCAAGTCAAGGCGCTGCCCAAGGAAGAACAACTGCAAGTAATGCGCGACATTGCCTCAAAAACCAATACTGAAATCAGCCGGATGTACGGCTCATTGAGCCCTGAAACCAAGCTGGCTTTTTGGTACTTCCTGGCAGTAGGAATGGACGAAGGAACCATTATTCCCGTACCTTCCGACTACAAACTTCCCGAAGCTGGAAATGCTTTATTAGCAAAGATTAAGGGCATGGATTTTCAGCAGCAAATTGATTTCCTGCGCGGTACAGTTTTAGAAATGGGTGCTGAAGCCGCTTCAGGGGCTGGAATTTAATATCAAATCCTCTCTTCATCGGAGTAGTAAATTCACTGTTGACTGTTGACTGTTGACTGTTGAATGTTGAATGTTGACTGTTGACTGTTAACTGTTAACTGTTAACATCATGAGGAGTGCAACCGGAATTGATTTAATTTCAGTACAATCAGCACGAGCAATCAGAAACCGGTTTTTTTTGCGAACATACTGCATCAACGCTTTTAATGCTGCAAAAGGTTGATTTAATATTGACCTGCAATTCCTGCGTAAAGCGGGAATTGCAGCTCAATACCAATTTTCAGCTAATAATTGAATTCAGCAGCTATGTTTCCCACAACTTCCGGCGCACCGGCCATTAAACGCATATCTTCACAGGCCACTGTAAGCAAGGGCTGACCTAAGTTTAAACTAGCAAAATGACTTTCTTCAGTTACTTCTAATTTACCTTTAATCAAACCGATTCGAGACTGAAATTCTCCTTTGAATAGTAGCAAATTGCTGCGATCGGTGCTGAAAACATTTCCGCTAAAAGGTACAGGTAGCGCTAAACTTTGTTGACTGTAATTGAGACTGCACAGTTGACGGTTTGCTTGGCTAACTGTAACTCGGTAGCCTAGCGGTGTTGCTTTTACCGAATCGTTGCCTTCCCAACTAAATTGAGCTAATTCTTTAGGAAGTCCCCAAATTTCGCGCCCGCCGGCTACCGAGTGAGGGTTGTCTACGTAGATGTGGGAAATCCAAGCGCCCCATTTTCCTGCATAATTGGCGATCGCGCTTACGACAATTAACTCATTGTACTCCATCACGGAACCCAATCCGTAGGAGGATATATAAACTCCACCTAGGGTTTTTCCTGGCAATACAGAGACTATTTCTAACTCAGATGGAACCAAGGGACGCACCCGTGCCACATCTATTAATTGTAAAGTCTGAACAGCATAACCTTGCAAATTCCAAGGTGCAGGTGGATATACCATTTTCAGGGATTTTATGTGGGATATTTTATACTTATTTTAGCTCAACTTCTCAAACAGCAACTAATTTTGGTATTTATTCATAAAGTTTTTGGAAAATTATTTAATTCTTAATGTTTGTATTCTCAAAAAGTCCCAGGTAAAAACCTTTGCCGAAAATCACCCCTCAGATAGCATTAGCGTAGAATATCGCCGTCGTGATGTTGGCGGAACTTTCGAGTGTTACCTTCCTGGGGAGAAAGTCTTGAAAGTTCCCTTCCTTAATGCGAAAACATGAGTCGTTCAACCTCAAACCCTACTCCCCTTTTAAAAGGGGATTTAGGGGGTTCTTTATCTACTTACTCCCATATCCCGTACTCACCAAAAACTCGCGCAATTTCGCAAAGAATTGATTGCGATCGCGCCCTTGATAAACTTTGTCCAACAATTGCCAACCTTCGGCCTCCTGGCCCGCAACATACTTGCTGGCCATGAAAGCAGCCAACACCCCTTTTACCTCTGCATCTTCGCTCGATCGCTTCCTAGATTCCAGCCACAGTTCAGCAGAATTTGTGTATACTTCCACGGGATACTGCTTAGTAACATCTTCCATTTTACCTTGGCGGTACTGCCAAATTTGCAGCGGCAACCGAGAATCCGCATAATTTGTAAAAGCCTCTGCAAATCGCCCGTCTAGACTCTTGAACTCCGGGATATCATTTTTGCCAAAATCGACAATTTCGTAGCTGACATTGCCCCAAAAATGCTTGATGTGAGTGTATTTTTTAGCTGCTGAGTCGTAGCGGTAAATAAACGAATAATTGCAGCAGCGGACACCGCTATTGATTGAGACTAAATCTGCCAGCACTTCTGGTTCTTTGTCGCCGTCAAAATCGCGGATTCGCACCGATAACAAACGCCCTTCTGATACTTCATCGTTGGCTTTTTTATCGGGATTGTCTACTAGAGAACGAGTCGGAATTAGCACTGGTTCGTCTAATAAAGTTTGACCCTCTCGGATAATTTTGATGCGGATATTTTTGGCATTTTCTCCTTCTTTGACGAAAGAAACTTCTGCCCTAATATTCCCAGATTCCGAGGTTTCTGTGGTTCTCGCCGGGCCGACATTCGTTGGGACTTGGGCGATGTATTGCGAGGGAACTAAGGCTGTTTGTCCGGGTTTGGCGATCGCCTGACACAAGAAAGTTGCTACTTCGGCGCGGGTTGCATTGCGCGTAGGTTCTAGCTGTTTGACGGCGGGATAATTGACTACAAGTTGTTTTTCTGCGGCGGCGGCGATCGCATTTCTTGCCAATTCTGGAATGTCTGGCGCATCTTCAAAAGTCGCATCCAAAATTTCAGCGGCTGAACCTGTAGGCGTATATTTCAAGCCGCTGCTTAAAGCTACCAAAACCTGCCAGCGGGGAATGTTCAGAGTCGGGTTAAAAATACTGCCGCTGTAACCGGACAAAAAACCCGTCTGATAAGCTTCTCGAATTGGTTTATAACCCCAGTAGTTCGTGGGAATATCTGCAAAGTTGATCGGATTGCGAACGGTTTTTGCATCGGGAAAAGCCCTACGCAGCATTGCCGCAAACTCAGCGCGGCTGACTGGGCGGTTCGGGCGAAAACTGCCGTCTTCGTAGTAGCCGCTGATGATTTTTTTATCGGCTAATTCCTCAATGCAGCCTTGGGCCCAATGGTTTGTGACATCCTGAAATTTGGCCTCGGCCAATGCCGGGGCTACATTCAGCCCTGGAAACACTAAATTTCCGATGATTGTGCCCAAAGCTGCGACTAAAGCGATGACAGCTTGACGTTTGTGCGATCGAACCATAGAACAGCCTCCTTTGTCACCAAATTTGCGATCAAAACTCACGCAAGGTTTACATAGTATACCAGCAGGGCTATTTCATTCAGATTGAGTAGCTGATATGATAATAAACTATCGTAGTCATTCACAGGATATGTGATGTCTCAAATTGCCATTGTCGAAGCCTTTGCAGACCTACCCAATACCCGTCGAAGAGCAGGAAAACGCCATCATCAAGCACTGTGACACCGCCTTGTTTACCTTAGGTGTTGCTGCCGGAAATCGTGGATTTCTGGCGATGTAGATTCAAAAACGCATGAAATCACGGCAATCCCTGCTTTTATTGAGCAGATGTCACTCAAAGGTGTTGTGTTCGCCTTTGATGCCATCAGCACCCAAAAACAACTGCTCACACCATAATTGATATAGTCATTTCAAATAAAAAAGAGACACTATTGAGCGCAGTAGGCACAGATAAGTTCATCTAAAGATGTGCCAGCAGGAGCATACATTCTGGCTCGCTTTAAGGCACTAAAATCGTGTTCAATATC
>NZ_JADEWT010000108.1 GCF_015207505.1 Tychonema sp. LEGE 06208 | reverse complement strand
AGCTTAACCTAAAAGAGCGCCTTTTTTTCTGTTCATTTTGGGTTCAGATTGCACTCACTTTTTTCGCTTCTCTGCTTTATTGCGTAAGCGTTGCTTGCCGAAGGCATCGCATCCTTCTTTAAAAACTCTCCGGAGTATTGAACTAAATGAGAGTGAAAATTAGGGAAAATTATTATTAGATGCAACTTGTGAAGCGCGCAGATATCACCTATCCAACTGACAGAGGTAGCATATCTTTAGAGCAAATATATTGATATACTTCCCGCGCGAGTCACCTGTGCAGTTATGCTGAAATCTGGAACTAGATGCTAGCTTTATCTGTAGGTATTACAGAAGGCGATCGCACGTTTTGAAACACAACTAAATGCGACTAATCAACTAATCTCCGTAAAAATTCATGAACTTAGGCAGGAGCAACCATTGGTAGGGATACTTTATGAATTGCCCTGCATAAGTCAAACTCAAAGGCGATCGCTCCTAATTCCACTCAAGTAGAACCCGCCAAGCCCACGCTCTAAAAACTATACATTTACAAAAACATTTGCCGTAAGCTGGCTTTGAGCAACCCCTTGAACGATACCCAAATAGTTAGTACCGAGTTTAATAGCCGTAGCACTGACAGGAGATCCTCCATTCAGATTCAAACTTACAGCTTCAAAGGTGAGGCTGGCAAATGTATTCCCCTCAGTTAAACCAATTCTGTCCCCATTAAAGTCTACAATCACATCTGCATCTGCTAAGCGGGCTGCTGCCGCCTGCCCGCCGCCTAGGATAAATGTATCGCTTCCGCCGCCACCTGTGAGGATGTCTTGACCGCGATCGCCACTCAGTATGTCATCGCCGTTACCGCCACTCAGGACATCATTTTCTTTACCGCCCCGAATATTGTCATTGCCCTCTCCTCCAGTGAGAGTATCGTTGTCATTGTTGCCGAATATCTGGTCGTCGCCAGCACCCCCGTCAATCTCATCCGACCCTTTACCGCCTGTTAAAGAGTCGTTGCCAGCCCCTCCGTCGATTGTATCGGCTCCTTGCATTCCGTTAATGTTATCAATGCCACTTGTCCCGGTAATATTGTCGTTGCCAGATAGCGCCAATATTTGTTTGCCAGCAGCAGCCGGAGGAAGTGATGACAGCAAAATATTGTCATTACTGTCTGAGAGGTTGTAAAACTGACCGCTAACAGTGTTTGCTGGTTGTCCGCTAGGACTCCCTGGGGCGGGGGCATTGATTGCAGGTGCCACGATCGCTACAGTTGTACCAGCAGTTGGTGTTGGGGTTGGAGTTGGTGTTGGTATTGGTGGTGTTGGTGTTGGGGTTGGAGTTGGTGTTGGTATTGGTGGTGTCGGTGTTGGTGGTGTGGGTGTTGGTGGTGTCGGTGTTGGTGGTGTCGGTGTTGGTGGTGTCGGTGTTGGTGGTGTCGGTGTTGGTGGTGTCGGTGTTGGTGCGATAATGGGGGTGTCGCCACTCCGGGGGGTCAACGTGACAGTACCTTGAGGAACGGTGACCTGTAGGTTGTAATCAGCAGGGAGACCTCCAGCTTTAGCACCGGTGACGCGGATTCTGTAGTTAGTATTTGCTTGGCGCGGGACTCCACTAAGCTGCGCGTCCGAACCGCCACCGCTGTTATCATCGGAAACAACACTGCCAGTATTAACGTTGACGACTTCCACATAAGGGTCAAAGCCATTTGTCGTGCTGCTGAGGTTAATGGTGAGAGGTTGGCCCACCAAGGATGTAGTTACTAGAAATTCATCAGCAAGTGTGTTGCCACCACCGGGAGCTGGAAAAGTAAAGTCTTTGCTGCCCTCCAATTTACCAGTTAATGTAACGGCCGGGGTGTCGGTTAGAGGGCTGCCACTAAAGTCGCTACCTCGCGGAACTAAACTGATATCGCCCGTAGGAATGCTTACCTGTAAATCGTAGGGATGAGTAGGCGGCGCGGCGGGCAATTGACTAAAGCTGGTGACGCGGACTTTGTACTTAATGCCACCGGCAATTGTGAAAGAATTAGGAATGCTCGGATCGTCAAGACCAACATTGGCAGGCTGACCGGGTGCAATCACTGAGTTCAAATTAGCGCCATTATCGTCGGAATCAGCAATGACCTGACCCGTCTCGGCATTTATAACTTGCAGGAACGTGTCATATTTGGCGGAATCTTGAGCTGTAAGAGCAAGCGTGACAGGTTGCCCGATCGCAGATGTATTTAAGTCATATTCATCAGCCCGCGCGAAGCCGCCGCCGCTGGGAGCTGGAAAAATAATGTCATTGCCATCGAGTTGACCAGTTTTTGTATCAGTATTTGCCATTGGAATTGACCTCTCTAAGTAAAGTTGGAACCGAATGATGCTTTAATTTCCCTGACTCAGCATCGATACTGTTGGAAGTAACAGTAATTTGTCTGTTAATTGGCAGGTAGCTATTAATAGACAAGCCAACCTAAAGCAATAAGATATTGCTACACATCTCGCGCGAGTCACCTGTGCATTCATGCTAAAATCTGAAACTAGATGCTAGCTTTATTTGTAGGTTTTACAGAAGGCGATCGCACATCTTCAAACACAAGTCAATGCAACTAATCAACTAAATTCCGTAAAAATTTCTGAACTTACCCCGGGTAGACCAGTGATAGGATCTACTCCTAAATTACCCTAGACAAAATAGACTTTACAACTTAGTTTGCCACCCGTCATAAATTTTCTTCCTACGAGCGCGTCTAATAGACTGAACTTTGCATGAATCAGTTTATCTTTGGCTGATTAACTATCACTCTACTGTTTCCTATAAGCAAGTTCAATACTTCTGCTATTTGAATTATATATATATATATATGTGTTATAAATAAAACTTATTCAAATTGCATCGCCCTACTACTTGAGTTCGGACAGGTTAATTTGTTGTAAAAAAATAACTGCTACTTTTTCCTCGCACCAGCAGGCAAATTTTTACCGAGGTGCGCGACACTCCACCGTCACAAGCAGCGAATCAAATATTTCTCGCTGTCACGCACCATACAATTACTACTTTTTACCGTTCTGGGAACAACTGACAGGATCTGTTAGTTGGCTGATTTGCCCACTCCAAACGAGAATTGCCAAATCGATCCATCCAAGCTTCCAAATAAGCCCGATTAGCCTTTTTTTCCTCTGGATCTGAGGTATTCATCGGATGAGGTGCTAAACCCAAAATAGTCGAAGTCGTCACGCAAAACATCGACTTCTGAAAACTTTGGCAAATTTGCACGCGCACATCATCTTCGCCGCGACAACTACTGCGGTAAATTTCTTGCAAATAATCCGGCAGAAAATGCCGCATATCTTGCATTAATTGAGTGGGCGGAATGCCTGCGCCTCCGATGGGCAAAGGGTCAGCAAATAAGGCCCCGTAGCCAAAATCTTTTTGTTCTTCGGGGATTTGATGTGCTTGGGCGTTGTATGAAACTACTCCAAAAAATGCAGTACCTCGAAAGAAAATTGCCTCTACATAAGGGACTGCTACATCTGCTAAAAATGTCAAACCTGCCGAGGCTGGAATGATATCGTAGTCTCGATCGCCAATTTTGACGCTGTAGGTGATTGGTAGACTGGCGGCACCGACCAAACCTGCTAAGATAAAATCAACTACGTCAGCGATCGACTTAATTTCACCTGCTTCGTAGCGATCGGACAAATCGATAAATAAATCGCTCATTACCCGCCAAAACTGACCCAGCCCGGTGTAGTAAGCCAGCATCCGCACTTGTTCGGGCAAAAAATTAGGGAAGACTTTGTGCAGTCCCTGCATGAAAAAATTGCCTTTTAACTTAGCTGCGATCGCCTTTTGTGTCAAACTGCTAAATTCCGGGGAATCCAAATAACTGTCCAAACCCCCGCCGCCGTGCCAAAGCATGGTTCTCATCACATACTCAGCATACTCAAAATTAATGCGGTCGTGCCACAAATAGCGGATTAATTTCGGTCGAGTCACTTCTCCGTTAAAATATTTAAAAAACGGAAAAAGCACTAAGAATTGTTTTTCAGCGATGTAGTTAAGATTGAGTGAGTAGGCATCTAGAACTACACCGTAACTTTTGAGAATGCCGACTACTTCTACTACATTTTCCGTTGATTCTGGAAGCAAAGCTTTGCCTGATTCCAAGATGTCAATGTAGGCGGATAGAGGATGGGCAGAGGGTTTTAATACGGTAGTTGTCATTAGATTTCAACCTTCATTGAATAACTGTTTTATTACCGAGAAATTCAGAATCCAGAGCAAGGTTTGATTGTTTGGACTTCAGTCTTCAGAATTTAAAGAGGGCTGAAGTCCGAACGATCGCACCTACGGAAGATTTCACTCCAAGTTGTGAGCAACTTGTTGAACTTGTGCGGGCACAGCCGATACTAAGCCGATCGCAGTTTTCTCGCTCAAAGCTACTAAAACTCCAGGCTGCACTCCCATGATGGCGATAATTACTGCTAAAACCAGCGAAGGAATGCGATCGCGCCAGCGGACTTGTGGCAAATTCACCACCAAATCGGAAAGGCGGCCGAAAAAGGCGCGGTTGACCATAATTAAAAAGTAAACTGAAGTCAAACCAGTGCCGATCATGCAGAGCACAGTTTGCACTGGAAACACTGGTAAACTGCCCCGAAAAATCAAAAATTCAGCAATAAATCCCGATAACCCCGGAATGCCGGCACTTCCCATCACGCCGAGGATCATTAAACTACCAATCATCGGTAAACCGCGATCGGGATTGAACAAACCTTTGAGCACGTCGATGTTGCGGCTTCCAGATTTTTTGTAAACAATACCGACACTCAAAAATAGCAGCCCTGAAATTAAACCGTGGCTAACCATTTGCAAAACAGTGCCGATCGTACTAATCTCTGTAGCTGCGGCGCTAGCTAACAAAATGTAGCCCATATGAGCGATGGAACTGTAAGCTACAATTTTTTTCATATCTTTTTGGGCGATCGCGCAACTCGCCCCGTAAATCACGCTTACCACCGCCCAACTCGCCAACCAAGGCGCAGCCACCGCCCACGCATCGGGGAACAAACCCAAACCAAAGCGCAGCATTCCGTAGGTTCCCAACTTCAACAGCACCCCCGCTAACAGCACAGAAACAGGAGTCGAAGCTTCTACGTGAGCATCCGGCAGCCAAGTATGAAAAGGTACCAAAGGAATCTTAATTCCAAAAGCTAGTAACACCCCAGCCAGCAACACAAGTTGCCTCACCAAAGGTAAAGGCAATCCACCTTGTAAATGCGATGCACCCGCTGCACCAACCATATCGAAACTAGAAGCACCGCTGAGCCAAACTACTCCCAAGAAAGAAGCCAGCAAAACCATGCCAGAAAATGCAGTATAGATTAAAAACTTAGTAGCAGCATAACCCCGGCGCTCGCCGCCCCAAATCGCAATCAACAAGTAAAGCGGAATCAATTCTACCTCAAAAAACAGGAAAAATAGCAGCAAATTTTGAGATAAAAAAGCTCCCGTGACTCCACCACTAATTAACAGCATCAAAGAATAATAAAGTCGAGGTCTGCGGATCGAATCATCCGTAGCGTAAATAGCGACCCCTGTCAGTAGAGTATTTAAAATCACCAAAGGCAGAGACAAACCATCAACACCGAGATTGTAATTCAATCCCAAAGCATCGAGCCAAGGAACAAATTCCGAAAACTGCAACTGACTCGTACTGATATCAAACTGAGCAGCTACAATCACCGAGAGAATAAAAGTCACGCCCGCAAGGACGAGAGAGGCATTCCGAACTACTTTAGAACTCACCGCACTGGGCCAGAACCCAATCAGAGCGGCGGTCAACATTGGTATCCAGATTAAAGCACTGAGCATCAATTCAAACTTCCCTTGTTACGCAGCTTTTAGAACTATATTTAACATTAACGCAAAGGAACTGCATAAAAAAGCGATCGCTCAATTTTCTTGTTAACATAGATGCCAATGACTCTGGAATCGTCCTATAACCTGAAGTATTAGCGATCGATAAGATTTGCCAATTAAATGGGATCATCTCATTTTTGCAAAAAATATCTTT
Source organism: Tychonema sp. LEGE 06208 (assembly GCF_015207505.1). Classification (GTDB taxonomy): domain Bacteria; phylum Cyanobacteriota; class Cyanobacteriia; order Cyanobacteriales; family Microcoleaceae; genus Microcoleus. The sequence goes on along the minus strand of NZ_JADEWT010000108.1, from coordinate 16,080 downwards.
TCTTGGAGTGCGAGCGTCCCCGAAGAGCGAGTATTATACACCTCGCTCTTCGGGGACGCTCGCATTACGACACAATTTCAATACCCGAACTTTTACCCGATGGGAAAATTCCGCTTGCACAATTGTGACCAATTGACATCAAATAAAATTAGAAAAAAAGCCGACAAACTCAAAACAATTCCTCTGCATTTATCCTCGTAAATCCGCCTTTCATTTGCGGTTCAAAAAAGCCAAATAATCAGCCCTAGCAACACAGCAACCCCCCCCGCAATAGTCAACACATAAAACTGCGACTGACCGGTTCCGCTGTACTTCAACCCTTCGCCGCTGAAAATTGTGGCAAAACCGAACAAATTCACCACCCCGTCTACTACGTACTTGTCAGTCCAAGCACTGATTTGAGCAATAGAAGCCACGGCCCAAACCACAGTCAAGCGGTAAACTCGATCGATATAAAAGTCGTAAGCAAACAAATCCTGCACCGCCGGCAACGGCAGCCGTACCGGTCTAGGTAAAACTCCGTACCAATAAATCGCCACCCCAATCGCAACGCCAATAAAGCCAGATAACATTAAAAGCGGAACATTTAGAGTTTTTAACAGCAAATTTAAAGTATCAAAATCCCCGGTTTTCGCCCAAGGCCCAGTCCAACTAATTAACAGTTGCCACCGCTGCAACATCCAAGGCACCAACAGCCCGATCACGGTCAAAGTTACCATCGGTAATGCCATAGTCCAACCGACTTCTGGAGCTCTGCGAGTTTTCGGCTGCGGTTTTCCTGCAAACACTAAACCGAATACGCGAGTTAAATTTAGGGCTGTTAAACAGTTAACCAAAAGCAATACAACTACCAACCACAAGGGCACTGTCCAAAAACCGTTGAGCCAGCGCCGCATCGCCCAAAAGTTACCCATTGGTAATAGCGCTACCATCCCTGAAGCGCCTACTAAATAAGCCATTGTTGTGGCAGGCATCTTTGACCACAACCCACCCATTTCTGTTAAATCTTGAGTGTTGGTTGTCAGAATCACTGACCCTACGCTCATGAATAATAGTCCTTTGGCGATCGAGTGCGCGAACAGCAGCAGCAAAGCAATATCAACTTCATTGAGCCCCACCGCGATAAACACTAAACCCAAAGAAGCACTGGTAGAATGCGATAAGGCTCTTTTGAGGTCGATTTGGGCGATCGCCACCAAGGAAGCCCCAACCGCCGTCACCGCACCCAAAACCACCAACACCACACCAGTCACCGGCGACAGCGCTAAAACAGGCTGAAGTTTAATCAAAATATAAGCGCCAGCACCTACAACAACCGTATTCCGCATAATCGAAGCCGGGTTGGGCCCTTCCATCGCCTCGTCTAGCCACAAATGGAACGGAAATTGAGCGCACTTGGCTGTAGGTGCAGCGATTAAAGCCAAACCTAAAAGAGTCGCTACCAAAGGAGACAAAGTTGCAGTTTCCGCCCATGTTTCTAAATCGGAAAAATTCAAACTTCCCGCTAAAGTAGAAAGCGTCACTACTCCCATCAGCAGCGGTACGTCTCCTACACGCTTTGTTAAAAACGCATCTCTAGCCGCCGTTACTACCAGGGGTTGAGCGTACCAAAACCCGACTAGCAAATAAGTTGAAAGCGTCAGCATTTCCAACAAAGCGTAAGTTAGCAGCAGCGAGTCGCTAATGGCAATCCCGCTAATTGCTGCTTCAAAAAAACCCAGCAGCCCAAAAAATCGAGCTAGCGCCCAGTCTTTTTCCATGTAGCCGATAGCGTAAATTTGTGCTAGCAGACTCAGAACTGTAACTAACTCCATTGCTCCGACGCTGATGGTGGAGATTTCTATGGCAAAAGACAAATTTAAATCTGCTGCTTGCACCCAGTGTACGAGCAACTGTTGGGGGGGTCGATCCCACGTGGCTCTAAAAATCACCGTTCCGTGGATGAAAGCCAATACAGTCATCAACAAATTGAAGTAAGCTGCAGGTCTCGGCCCTGTGGTGCGAACGGTTCCTGTAGACCACGGCAAAGTTAAAATTGCGCCAATTAAGCCATATAAAGGAACCCACCAACAGGCTTGGAGGAGAAATTCAGTCATTTAATTTATCCTTGAAACTTTAAATTACTGGCTGCCTCGATCCAAAGGCAGTTCCGGGCGATCGCCCGACACCCTAAAACTTTGACTGAACCCGATCGTATAGTTCTGGCAAAATAATTTGCACCCAAAATTAACTATACATTAAAGCATCAAAAATGATAATTATGTGACTACAAAATTACTGCCTTCTCAGAATCGGCAATCAAAGAAAAAAAAGACCGCAGATTGGTAAGCACTGCCTTTTGTGTCTGTTTCCTCGCGATCCCCCTTTGGAAATCCCCAAATTTCTCAACGTCGATCGACCCTGCCTTCACCTACCGAACTCTACTTTTAAGGTATTTTTACTCACTCGACTCCCCGATCGCCACCCACATCTACTCCTCTGAATCTTAAGATTATTAAATAAATATTAAATTATTTTAAGTAACATAAAAATTTTTAATTTTTGTTATTAAACATTATGATGTTAGATTATATTGTCAAGGTGGACAGCTTCCCCTATTCTATAAGGATAGGAAGCTTTACACTGCATTCCTAAATAATGTGGCCTTCCCCGTCCAAATTTTTAGATTTCTCAAAGATTTGTAACGGTAATTCCGCTCATGCTTAAATTGGAGATTCAAAAATGTCAATAGCCGTGGGAATGATTGAGACAAAAGGTTTTCCCGCCGTTGTGGAAGCTGCCGACGCTATGGTCAAAGCTGCTCGCGTTACCCTTGTGGGTTATGAAAAAATCGGCAGCGCCCGCGTCACAGTGATTGTGCGTGGCAACGTGTCGGAAGTCCAAGCCTCAGTCGCAGCCGGAGTGGAATCCGTCAAGCGGGTGAACGGCGGAGAAGTAGTCTCTACCCACATCATCGCTCGCCCCCACGAAAACCTAGAATACGTTCTGCCCATTCGTTACACAGAAGCAGTAGAACAGTTCCGAGGCTACTAAGTTCTTAGCCCACAGAAAATTAATTTGACGAAAAGTTGGACTAAAATCAGTACTCTCGTCAAAAATTAACAGTTTAGTTCCCCAAATATTCAATCAGGAGTAAAACCAATGGCAATTGCAGTTGGCATGATCGAAACCCTAGGCTTCCCCGCAGTCGTGGAAGCAGCAGACGCAATGGTCAAAGCAGCCCGCGTCACCTTGGTAGGGTACGAAAAAATCGGTAGCGCTCGGGTTACAGTCATTGTAAGAGGAGATGTCTCGGAAGTGCAAGCTTCCGTAGCCGCTGGAGTAGAGTCGGTGAAGCGCGTTAACGGCGGACAAGTGATGTCCACCCACATTATCGCCCGCCCTCACGAAAACTTGGAGTACGTGCTACCCATTCGCTATACCGAAGCTGTAGAACAGTTCCGTGAAGGCGTCAGCGGTATTCGTCCCCTCAACAGATCTTAAGACGGGCGATCGGCTGTTCGGGGCATTTGGTAATTAAAACTTGAAAATTAAAAATTAAAAAGCGCGAAATTTTTGATTTAGCATTTTTAATTTTTAATTGATGCGGGCATGGGATATTGGTTATTAGTCATCAGTCATCAGTCATTAGTCACGAGTCATTAGTTACTAGACGAAAAACTCTCTTTGCAGACATCGGACTGAGGAAAGCTAATTTAAAAAAGACAAGTGACAGCGTAAAAATGACAGTTACCAATTACCAATTACCAATTACCTAAAATGCAAATGGCCAAAGTTCTCGGCACAGTTGTCAGTACCCAAAAAGAGCCGACGCTGAGAGGATCGAAATTTCTACTCCTGCAATTCATCAATGAAGAAGGTTTGCCAGTTCCCGGATATGAAGTAGCGGCTGACTGTGTGGGCGCTGGTATAGATGAATGGGTTTTAGTGACCAAAGGTAGCGCAGCCCGGATCGCGCCCGGGAGCGAAAACCGTCCGATCGATGCTCTGGTAGTAGGCATTATAGATACTGTCAATGTAGAAAACCGCCTCATTTACAGTAAAAAAGACGACCCATACCGCTAGTTGACAGGAAAGCAGTTGACAGGAAAGCAATTGGCAGGAAAGCAGTTGACAGTTGACAGTTGACAGGAAAGCAGTTGGCAGTTGACAGTTGACAATGAACAGCTAACAGTGAACAGCTAACAGTGAACAGTGAACAGCTAACAGTGAACAGTGAACAGTTGACAGCTAACAACTAACAACTAACAACTAACAACTAACAAAAAAATTTTTCAGCTTAGGAGAACTTAATTTATGGCAGTCCGCAACGTTGCGGCTCCCCCGACGCCTTGGTCGAAAAACTTGGCTGAGCCCAAAATTCACGATACCGCCTACGTACATTCCTTTTCTAACATTATTGGGGATGTGCATATCGGTTCTAATGTGATGATTGCCCCCGGGACATCTATCCGCGCCGATGAAGGCACTCCTTTTTATATTGGAGGAGGAAGCAACATTCAAGACGGAGTAGTGATTCACGGCCTAGAACAAGGCCGAGTCACAGGAGACGACGACAAATCTTATTCTGTGTGGGTGGGGAAAAATACTTCGCTCACGCACATGAGTTTAATTCACGGCCCTGCCTACGTGGGCGACGAGTGCTTTATCGGCTTTCGCTCTACGGTGTTCAATGCCAGGGTGGGAAACGGGTGCATTGTGATGATGCACGTATTAATTCAAGATGTGGAGATTCCCCCCGGTAAGTACATACCTTCGGGAGCTATCATCACCAATCAGCAGCAAGCCGATCGCTTGCCAGATGTTCTAGATTCAGATGTAAAATTTGCGACCCACGTCATCGGCATCAATGACGCTCTGAGAACGGGTTATCGCTGCGCTGACAACATTGCCTGTCTAGCACCAATTCGCAACGAGCAAGCTAAAAACTCAAATATCACTCAAATGAATTATTCTACTCAAACCGGCAGCCAATTGAGTTCTTCTATAACTGATAGCATCCGCAATTTACTAGCCCAAGGATACAGCGTGGGAGCGGAACACGCCGACGCGCGCCGCTTCCGTACCGGTTCTTGGCGCACTTGCGGCCCGATTTCCTCAACCCGCGACTCAGAAGTAATCGCAGCTTTGTCGGCTTGCATGGCCGACCACCAAGGAGAATACGTCCGCTTGATCGGGATTGACACCAAAGCCAAGCGCCGCGTACTCGAAGAAATTGTCCAAAGACCGGGAGAAAACGGCTCTAGCGGTTCTAACGGCGCAAAAACTCACCAATCTAACGGTCAATTTGCACAAGCTTCTCACCGCAATACCGGTTCTGCCTCCAGCAGCGGCAAATTGAGCGCGGAAACAGTGGCGACTGTTCGCGGCTTGCTAAGTCAAGGTTACAAAGTGGGGACGGAACACGCCGACGCGCGCCGCTTCCGTACCAGTTCCTGGCAAAGCGGGGCTTCGCTGCAAACGAGAAATGAATCTGAGGCGATCGCCGCTTTAGAATCTGTGATGAACCAATATCCTGGCGAATACGTGCGCTTGATCGGGATTGACCCGAAAGCTAAACGCCGCGTGGTTGAAGAAATTATTCAGCGTCCCGACGGCCCAGTAGCTCAATCGGCTCAGTCTGGTGCAACCTCGGGATTCAAAGCAGGGAAAGGTAAAGAAGCTTACACAGGTGCGGTCGCCAGCAGCGGCATCTTGACCGGCAAGGCGATCGACCAAATCCGCAACCTGCTCTCCCAAGGCTACAAAATTGGCACCGAACACGCCGACGCGCGCCGTTTCCGCACCGGTTCTTGGAGTAGTTGCGCGCCGATCGACTCCAACCGCGAATCCGAAGTAATTTCGGCTCTCGAAAGCTGTCTCCAAGAACACAGCGGCGAGTACGTCCGCTTGCTCGGTATCGACTCCAAGGCCAAACGTCGCGTACTCGAAGAAATCATCCAGCGCCCTTAAGAACGCCTGGTAATTAGCTTGTTTCTCCCGTTAAGTGCTCGCGTTGGGCTAATGGGAGAACCAACCCTAGGATTCAAGTTTGGTTTTAGAGAGTTAAACAGTTCGATTGAGAATTTTTGGGAAAAATTTAAGATTTTCTCAAACTTTATAAAAAATCTTAAAGCCCGAACAAAATTTAGGCAAAAAAGGTTTGATGCGTTACTTACATGGGTAAGGTACGCAAGTTTAAGCCTGCGTAATTTAGGTTTAGATTCAGTCTCGATCGAGCTTTTCAATATTAGTAATTTCTCGTTTATTGGATGGATGCGGTTAATTTTTTTGAGTCAATAAAACCCATAAATTAAAGTCCTTTTCTCTAAAAAAATAGCTCATTTCATGGTAAAGTTGAATGTATTTATCGCCACTGCAATTAAGTAGCAACTCTCAGATTTTGATGAGTGGCGATGTGGTTGTGAATGAAAGTGCGGCGATCGCCCCAGGAGTCATCCTGCAAGCAGATCCGGGAAGTCGGATCTCGATCGCCGCCGGTGCGTGTATCGGGATGGGAACTATCCTTCACGCCCGTGAAGGCGATCTGGACATCGGGGCGGGCGCGATTCTGGGTGCAGGGGTGCTGGTAGTAGGTGCGGGGACGATCGGCGAAAATGCCTGTATAGGCGCGGCGACAACCCTGATTAATCCTTCTATCGACAAACTGCAAATTTTGCCAGCCGGTTCTCTGATCGGAGATACCAGCCGCCAAGTACCAGCAGAAGTAACCGCAGAAGCAGAAGCACCCCCGGAACCGGAACCGGAACCTCCCCCAGTTAGTACGCCAGCCGTCGATCGACCGATCGATGAGCCAACCGCCGCCGCCCCTACACAGCCTCAAACACCGCCGGAGACATCCCCACAACCGCTGCAAGACACTGCCTCAGACCAGCCCCAACCAGCAGATACCCCAACTATTCTGTACGGCCAAGCTCACATCAATCGGCTGCTGGGGACGCTGTTTCCGCACCGACAAGCTTTTAATCGATCGGAGGAAAACGGTCAAACTCTCTCGGGCGGTTCCGGGTAGCGGTAAGTCGATTTGAGAATATTCGATTTGAGATTTATTTCGCAGATCGATCTGAGAGATTGAAATTTTGTCTAAATTTTGGGCTTGACCCTCAAAACTGTCAAGGGCTTGTATTGACAATGTTGGGGCGTGGTCATTTCAGCAAAAGGCAGCTATGCTGAAGGCAGAATAAAAAAAATATAAATAGGTAATCTTATATTATTGGTAGCTCAGCAATTTTTAAGGCTTTGCAGCAGAAATCTGTGTCTGGCAGCTCGTGCAGTCTGTCTTGTCATCTGAGAAACTACAATTATCCACAAATTTTAATTTTGAGAAGTTTCTAAAGGTAATTGAAGATGGACGGACAAATAGATCGTAAAATTGACCCCGATCGCTCGCAGCGCCAAGAATATTTCAAAGATACTGCTTTGGGTTTGGTATCTACCAAGAGTTTTCCGGCAATTGTCGGGACTGCTGACATGATGCTGAAGTCGGCGGGGGTGATTTTAGTAGGATACGAAAAAATTGGTTCCGGTCACTGTACGGCGATCGTCCGGGGCAGAATTTCGGACGTGCGTTTGGCTGTGGAAGCAGGAGCTCAGACAGCAGAACAGTTCGGACAGTTTGTTTCTAAATTGGTGATTCCCAGGCCTTTGGCTAATTTGGAAGTGGTTTTGCCGATCGGCTTCCGGCTGACTGAACTCTCCGAAAGCGGCAATTATTCGCGGCTGAGCAATCAGGCGATCGGTTTGCTCGAAACGCGGGGATTTCCGGCAATGGTCGGTGCTTGCGATGCTATGCTCAAATCCGCAGACGTACACTTGGCCGCCTACGAGAAAATTGGCGCAGGTTTGTGTACGGCAATTATTCGCGGTGCAGTTGCAGATGTCGCAGTCGCCGTAGAAGCCGGGATGTACGAAGCTGAACGCATTGGCGAGTTGAACGCGGTGATGGTAATTCCGAGGCCTTTGGAAGATTTGGAACAAACTTTGCCGCTGGCGAGTTGCTGGATAGAACACCGCAAACCTGTGATGATGCCAATCTCTGTTCAGGAAAAGGAAAAAGAATTGGTCGAACTTCCAGATTTGGAGAAATTGAGAGTTTATGTGGAAGAGGAAGTCGAGCGGTAATCGGTAATTTTTCAAAGAAATGGGTTTAAAACCCCGTCGTTCTAGGACGGCTTTAATTCCTTCTGAATTTTCCTGACTGTGTTAAAATAGTATGGCATACTAAAGTAGTAAAACAGCTAAAAAAAATGAAAGCAAGGTTCCAATACAGATTCTATCCAACCGATAGACAACGCCATAGTTTGGCTCAGTTGTTTGGTTGTGTAAGAGTTGTTTGGAACGATGCCTTGGCTGTTAGTAGATGTGGCAAATATCCTGAGTACAACACTCTATCCAAGTCTCTAACTATATCTAAAAAGACAGAAGAAAGGGCATGGTTGAACGATGTTTCGTCCGTGCCGTTGCAACAATCCCTCAAACAGTTAGAGGTTGCTTACAAAAACTATTTTGATTCCCTAAAAGGGAAGAGAAAAGGCAAGAAAGTGGGTCAACCAAAATTCAAAAAAAAGACTAACAGTCAGTCTGCAACTTTTGCTAAAACAGGTTTCTCTATCAAAGGTGAGTCCGTGTACTTAGCAAAAATTGGAAATCTTAGCCCTATTTGGTCTAGGGAGTTACCATCAGAGCCTAGCTCTGTAACTGTACTAAAGGACTGTGCTAATCGCTATTTTTTAAGCTTTGTAGTAGAAGTTAAGCCCGTTCAAATTGATGCTAAAAACCCAAGTGTCGGAATTGATTTAGGGATTAAAACTTTTGCTGTGATGAGTAATGGGGAAAAAGCTAAAAGTCCAGACTATAAAGTGTTAGATCGAAAAATTCGTAAACTTCAAAAAAAGCTAGCTCGGCAATCTAAAGACTCGAAACGCAGAAATAGAACTCGGATTCAGATAGCCAAACTGCACAATCAAATTGCAGACACCCGTAAAGATTTCTTGCACAAGCTGTCAACCAAAATTGTTAGTGAAAACCAAACTATCGTTTTGGAAGACTTAAATGTGTCTGGAATGGTCAAAAACCGCAAACTTGCTAGAGCTATTAGTCTTCAGGGATGGAGAGAATTCCGAACTTTGTGCGAGGCAAAGTCTGAGAAGTTTGGTCGAGACTTTAGAGTAATTAGTCGCTGGGAGCCTACCAGTCAAATTTGCTCAGATTGCGGCTTTAAGTGGGGAAGACTGGATTTAAAAATCAGAGCGGTTCAGTGTTTGAATTGTGGCACTGAACACGAGCGCGATGAGAACGCTGCAAAAAATATAAACAAAGTCGGGATAGGGCATTGCCACGACTATAAACGGGCGCAGAGACAGAGTAAGACTATTTCGGTAGCATCAGTCAGTGAAGCGTCAAGAATCACCGCCCTAAAAGTGCGGTGAGTATGTCAACTAATTAGCCAGCAAAATTTTGTCAATATCTGCTGCGAGAAATACTGAGTTGAAATTGCTAAACAAGATATAAATTTTACTCAAGAGAAATGCGTGCAACAATTTATACCGAGGGGTGCGTCAAGCTTAATTTTGCTACCCGTGCCGATCGCACCTACATAGAGACACACAGAGCACCAGCGCCAACTAAAATGTTGAGCGAAAGTCGTAGCGTAGCGGGGCGTAAGCCATCGGGTAAACAATCGAACTCATAAATTAAATCCAGCCGAGGCTCGTGCTCTTTCAACATGATTTAACTGCTGTTAAGATCGACCTAAATCCTGTTTTGGGTAGATTTCCTGGAATAACTCAAGAGTTACTCTGGGTGTAAATGGATGCTGTTTCAACAGATTAACGTCTGTCGAACTCAACACAGAGTACAAAGGAATCTCTCCCCAGAATCAAGGAATCCTGAAAGTTAACCCCACCCAATAACCGACACCGTGCCGCCGACATTATAAATGTGCAGTTCCCAACACTTTAGACGCTTGTTCAAACTCCGGTGATTCACCCAGCAGCAAGTCAATCTAAAATCTAAAACTTGTTCAGAGCGAAGCCGAAGTATCTAAAACTTGTTCAGAGCGAAGCCGAAGTATCTAAAATCTCAAATCAACTCACCTATGAACCTCAAACAATTTTACAAGCGCGGTTTACATAGCGCCAAGAAAGGAAACTACGAAGCGGCGATCGAAGACTTCGATCAGATACTGCAGGAAAATCCCGCTGATGCCAAAGCATATAACAATCGCGGCTTAGTCTACTATTACATGAAAGATTACCAAAGGGCGATCGAAGACCTCAGCCAAGCACTAGATATCAATCCTAATTTGTTCGAGGCTTATCTGAATCGAGGTAATGCTTGGCGGCATCTCGGAGAAAACGACAAAGCCATTGAGGATCTCAACTGCGCTTTAGCAAACAAACCTGACAGTCACGCTATTTACAACAACCGGGGACTCGTACTTGCTAATTTAGGACATTACGAAGAAGCAATAGAAGACTACAATCAAGCTCTCTCGATCAATTCCCACAATTATAAAACCTATTACAACCGGGGGCGGGCTTACTACCTTTTGGGAGAAAAAGAGGCAGCAATAGAGAACTTTAATGAAACGCTGCGGTTGAATGCTAGATATATCAAGGCTTACATCAATCGCGGCCTCTGTTACCACCAACTAAAAGACAATACGCAGGCGATCGCCGATTACAACACTGCACTAGGCATCGATCCAAAAAATATTTATGCGTATTACAACAGAGGATGCGTGCGCTATAAATTAAAACAAATGCAGCTAGCAATAGAAGACTTTGACAAAGCAGTGGAACTAGATCCAAACTATGTCAAAGCTTATCTCAACCGAGGTTTAGCGCTGTACAAACTCGGAGAGATCGCAGCAGCCAACAAGGATTTTTACCACGTCATGTGCATTAATGCCGAAGCTTATTTATACTACCAAGCCCAGCGCTGCACGCCGGATATTAATTCCTACTTTAAGGAAGCGCCGCAGATGGAACAGAATAATGCTGTCGAATACTACAACACAACATTAAATACAATGTCAACTTCTCTAAGTTCGGCAGCATTAAACTCGATTTGGAATCAAGAAGATTTGGAAAGCAGAGACTCAATTATCTGTGAAGGTGAATTTCTCAACGAGTGAAGTAGTCAGTAGTCAGTAGTCAGTAGTCAGTAGTCAGTAGTCATTAGTCATTAGTTATTGGTTATTAGTTATTGGTTATTGGTTATTGGTTATTGGTTATTGGTTATTGGTTATTGGTTATTGGTTATTGGTTACTTGCTACGAATTCCCAATTTCCACTTCTCAATTCCTAATAACAACTAACAACTAACAACTAACAACTAACAACTAACAACTAACAGCTAACAGCTAACAGTCAACAGCCAACAGTCAACAGTCAGCAGTCAGTAGGGGCGGTGCCAAGAGTGCCCGCCCTTCTTAACAGTCAACAGCCAACACTCAACACTCAACAGTCAACAGTCAGCAGTCAACATAAAAAATTAAAGTCCTTGCAGTTTTTTGCAGCAAGGACTTTAATCGTTTATCCCTGAGTTTTAAGGACTTGCATTCGCAACCATCGCACTTTAAATACTAGCCATCACTTCGCGCGCTGCCGCCAAAGTGCGATCGATATCCTCATCAGTATGAGCCAAAGAAGTAAATCCAGCCTCAAACTGCGAAGGAGCCAGATAAATACCGTGCTCTAACATTCCGCGATGAAAGCGGCCAAACTTTGCTACATCAGACTTCTTAGCATCATCGTAATTGTGAACCGGGCCCGCCGCAAAAAACAAGCCAAACATCCCGCTAATTTGCCCGCCACAAACCGCGTGTCCCGCTTCCTTAGCAATTTTCAGCAATCCGTCGGACAGTTTTTTCGTAATTCTATCCAACTGTTCGTAAGTGCCAGGTTTTTGCAGCAATTCCAAAGTTTTAATCCCAGCAGTCATCGCCAAAGGATTTCCCGAAAGCGTACCAGCTTGATACACCGGGCCCGCTGGAGCCACCATTCCCATAATATCGCGCCGTCCGCCGTAAGCTCCCACCGGCAAACCGCCGCCGATAACTTTACCCAAAGTTGTCAAATCTGGGGTGACACCGAATTTTTGCTGAGCTCCGCCGTAGGCGATGCGGAAACCGGTCATTACTTCATCAAAAACTAACAAAGCACCGTTATCTTTGGTAATTTCCCGCAAACCTTCGAGGAAACCCGCATCCGGTACAATAAATCCGGCATTTCCTACAACTGGTTCGAGAATTACGCCTGCGATTTCGCCCGGATATTCGGCAAATAAAGCTTTGACTGCTTCTAAGTCATTGTACGGAGCGTTGAGGGTGTTGGCGGTAGTGGATTTTGGCACTCCCGGAGAGTCGGGAAGCCCGAGAGTTGCGACACCGGAACCGGCTTTTACCAAAAACATATCGGCGTGCCCGTGATAGCAGCCTTCAAATTTAATCAATTTATCGCGTCCGGTGAAGGCTCGCATCAGCCGCAAAACGGCCATGCAGGCTTCGGTGCCGGAATTGACAAATCGCACCATTTCAATGCTGGGAACGGCATCAATCACCATTTCGGCGAGCACGTTTTCCAACAGCGAGGGTGCGCCGAAACTTGTACCTTTTTCTAAGGATTCGTGAAGGGCTTTGATGACTTCTGGGTGGGCGTGGCCGCAGATGGCTGGCCCCCAAGAGCCTACGTAGTCAATGTATTGGTTGCTGTCAACATCCCAAATGTAGGCTCCTTTTACCCTGTCAAAGACTATTGGCCCTCCGCCTACGGATTTGAAGGCGCGCACGGGGGAACTGACGCCACCGGGCATCAATTTCTGGGCGGCGGCAAAGATTTCTTCTGATTTGGTGGTTTTCAAGTGTGTTGTGGAAACCAATGTTTTCTCCTTAGTGAAGGTCTGTTGTTGCTAGAATACTTTTATAGCGACTTCAGGATAATGGTTAGGTCGATTTAAAGAAACTATGTTAATTGATTTTAGGATACAAACCAATCCGTAGCAATACTAGGTTAGGTTTTTCAGGCTTTGTACTGCTGGCACCGATCGCACTCAATTGTAATTTTTTGTAAAATTGTTGTTGACAATTTGTCCCTAACTTGCTATGTTGCCACAGGTGTCGATCGCCAAAAAGCTGTGTCTTCAGTAACTCGCTTCTGGCTTAAAGATTAGCTATCTCTTCTTTTCTTTTGTTTCTCTGTCTCAAGAGCGTCCTCTGCGGTTAATGAAAAGAATTGTCGGACAAAAAAGCGTAAATCTCTACTATCAAAGTTGAAATAAAATTATGTCTGCTACGGATTTGTCTAGTTTAAGCCGATCGATTCCCATTGAAAAGATTCGTTACGACGATCGCGGTTTAGTGCCGGCGATCGTCCAAGATTATTTAGACGGTACAGTGTTGATGATGGCGTGGATGAATCGGGAATCGCTGCAAAAAACGCTGGAAACCGGGAAAACTTGGTTCTGGAGTCGTTCTCGCGCCGAGTTGTGGCCGAAAGGGGCGACTTCGGGACACTTTCAAAATGTCAAAGGGCTGCGTTACGACTGCGATAGCGATGCTTTGCTGGTGACAGTGGAACAAGTCGGAGATATTGCTTGTCACACGGGTGAAAGAAGTTGTTTCCACCAAGTTGATGGGGAAATTTCACCGCCGCCGGGGGATATGTTATCTCAATTATTTGACGTGATTTGCGATCGACGCGACAATCCTAACGAAACTTCTTATACTTGCAAGTTGTTCGAGGGAGGCGACAACAAGATTCTCAAGAAAATTGGCGAAGAGTCGGCGGAAGTTGTGATGGCTTGCAAAGATGACGACAAAGACGGGATTGCTGGGGAAGTTGCCGATTTATTTTATCACGCTTTGGTTGCTTTGGCTCACCATCAAGTTGATTTGAGAGAAGTATATCGCAAATTGGGCGATCGCAGAAAATAATCGTTTGTAGTAAGGACTTTAATCCTTAAGTTGCCTAAATTTATGACAAAAAATTGAAGTCCTTACTACAAACAGATAATAGTGTCGCCACTTTTTAGAAAGTAAAAGTAGTGCGAAGAACGCCTACTCCTACAGTGTCATTATCCTTAGTACCTTCAGGATTGAACAACACAAAAGCCCCCGGTGTAATGCTGATATTATCGTTAACTTTGAAACGATAATAAGCCTCCAAATGGTAAGGAGTTGCTTTGTTGGCCTGAAAACGAGCACCGCCACTTACCGAATCGCGATCCAAAGGCTGTCCAAACAGAATACCTGCATTATTTCCTGATTTGAACAAATCTCGGAAATGTAAACCAAACATCCAACTGTTGAAAGTTGTAGAAGCATTGCTTCTTTCAGCATCAGCAATTATCCAAGCTCCATAGGTAGAAACAGCAACTTTCGGAGAAAGCCGCCAGGTTGCAGTACCGCCAAACGAATTGAGCCTCACCCCGCCGTTAACAGGTTCTCTATCTCTTCCCAAAATAGAACCCAAATCCGCATCAGATAATCCTGTAGCCAGAATATTCAATTGGTGGCGGCTGTAAGCGTAATTCAAACCAATGTCAATACTGCTAGTTGGTTTAATCGTTAACTGCGCCGCAGCAACCGTACTTCCCTCAAATAAACCAGCCCCCAACGGAGTAGCTGGAAAGCCTAAATCGTTAGGCAAAGCAGCATTTACACTGCCGTACAAAGCTGTGAGATTGAGCTTTTTAGAAATGTTCCAAATAAACCCGCCAGCCGATGCCAAACCGCTGCCAGAAGTGCCGCCCGATACGCGCACTACAGGGTTGTAACCTGCAAATCTAGAAATAGATTCTTGCCCTTCTCCTGCAAAAGGAGTGATTGCTTGAAAAGCATCGGAAGTTTCCGCCTTCGGGCCAGCAAATAAAGTGATGCTGTTAGAAACTGGAAAGACGTAAAGCAGTTTGTAAAGTTCAACTGTGTTAGCTCCGATGCTAGATAAATTCTGAGGGTTGATTCCGGGAAATTGCGGCTCAAAACTCAGCCTTGCCTGACTGTCAGATAAACCGCTAAATGCTCCCGTTGACAAACCCAAATCTGGCCCGAAGCTGCGAATGTTGTAAGCTTGCAAGCCTGTGATTAATGTGTCTTTGCCGGTGAAACTGGTAAGGAGATTCAGCCGCACTCGGTAATTGAAGACTGTCTGAGTATCGCTGTTATTGTTTTTGGTAGTGTCGGCAACACTAAAAATGGCTTCGCCGCTGAGTTTAGTTGTTGTCGAAAATTGATTTGCTTCTAATTCGGCGGTGCGGGATTCTAAAGCATCGACTCTACCGCGCAAAGTTGCCAATTCTGCTGCAAATTCTTCTTGCAATCTTTGGAGAGAAGCTAAATCTTCTTTGGTTGCTAAATTTCCCGTACCGCTTTTAATTAACTCTGTTACCTTATCCAAGCAAGCATTTAAACCGGCGGCGAATTCGTAGCGAGTCATTGCCCGATTGCCTCGGAATGTGCCGTCTGGATATCCCGCTATGCAGCCGTATCTTTCTACGAGAGATTGCAGGGCTTGAAATGCCCAGTCTGTCGGGCGCACGTCGGAGAGTTGCGAGACAGATGTTACTTGTTCGAGTTCGGTAGATTCGGGAGTTTGGCTGTTGGTTGGTGCGGGCTCTAAGGAAGCGCTGTTTTCGATTTCAGCTAACTTTTCTGAAGTAGGTGTTTGTGTTTGAGCAATGGCTGGTGCCGGGCTTAGGGCGGGAATCTCAGATGTGGTTTCTGTGACTTCGGCTGGTGCCGGGTTTTGGGCGGGAATCTCAGATGTGGTTTCTGTGACTTCGGCTGGTGCCGGGTTTGGGGCGGAAATCGCAGATGTGGTTTCTGCGATTTCGGCGGGGGCTTGGTTGGCTGGTGTTTCGGCTAAGTTTAATGAATCTTTTGGGGAATTTGCTGCGGTTAATGCTGCTGTTTCTGGCTGATTGAGGTTGGCGACGCGATCGTCTGTTGATGTCAGGGTAAACGCATCTTAATTTCAACCTAAAACATGATAAGATGAAGTATTGGGCTAAATCAAGTGCGTAATTAGGTGCGATGGATGGCAAAAGGGTTTACTTCGACTTTAACTGCCCAACAAAAAA
>NZ_JADEWT010000107.1 GCF_015207505.1 Tychonema sp. LEGE 06208 | reverse complement strand
CCCCCCCTTGTTAAGGGGGGGGGCATTTAGGAGAGCACCCTGGTTAAGGGGGGGGGGATTTAGGGATTCGTTGACGTATTGGGCGATCTCTTGTTTGAGTGCTGCGTGGCCTCCGTCGGGATAGCGATTTGTTTCAATTAACTGCTGGTAAGTCCAAGCTAGCTTTTGTTTTAATTCTTCTGGTAAGTCGTAGGGGCATTCGTTGGTGTCTAGGCGATCGATCGCACTTTCCGAGTACGCTGATTCTCCTGACGCGCCACCCGGATGGGGAGTGTAGGCGGTAAGTTCGGCTAAGTCTTGGCGGATAAAAGGCAGCATAGTATGATTTCAGCTTTGAGATTGTAGATGGTCTAATTACGATTTAGTTTTACACTATTAGGGTTATTAGTCTCTAATATCTAGTTGGTAAATTCTTCATTATCACAAATCAATAAATAATGACTAATGACTAATGAATGTTGACTGTTGACTATTGACTGTTGACTGTTAGCTGTTAGCTGTTAGTTGTTATTTGTTAGTTGTTATTGGGGATTGAGAATTGGGCGGAGCGAAGCGGAGGGATTGGGAATTCGTAGCCAGTAACCAATAACCAATAACCAATAACCAATAACCAATAACCAATAACCAATAACCAATAACCAATAACCAATAACCAATGACTAATGACTAATGACTAATGACTAATGACTAATGACTAATGACTAATGATTATTTAAATCGCGCCACAAAGCGATCCCGCCCAACAAACCGCTGACATTTGGCACTATTTTAACCTGCGGCGGTAAATCAAAAACAATTTTTTTAGCATTGCCGCCACCGATGTAAAGTCGATCGCAGTTAAACAGATTTTGCAGACATACCAGCGCTTTTTCCAGACGGCGATTCCATCTTTTGGTGCCGACTGCATCTAATGCCGATCGCCCTAATTGCTGTTCGTAAGTTTCCCCTTTGCGAAACGGGTGATGTCCTAACTCTAGATTTGGCACCAAAATACCATCGACAAATAAGGAAGAACCGAAACCGGTGCCGAGGGTAATTACTAATTCTACGCCCGTCCCAGCGATCGATCCCAATCCTTGAATGTCGGCATCATTCGCCACTCGCACAGGTTTTCCCAAACGGTCTTTGAGGGTAGTTGCTAGGTCAAAATCGACCCAAGACGGATCTAAATTTACTGCGGTTTTGGTGATTCCGCGACAAACCACGCCGGGAAAACCGACGGATACTCGGTCAAATTCTCCTTGTGCGCTTGCTAAAGAGGCGATCGCCTCTAATACCGGTTCCGGTTTCGGTGGTTGAGGCGTTTCTAAACGGCTGCGTTCCGTCTGAGGTTCACCTTCAGCGTTCAAAACCATAACTTTGATGCCGCTTCCGCCAATGTCAACGGCTAAGGTGCGAGTCGATGAATCTTGTTCAGTCATTTGATTGTTGACACTTGCAAGTTGGTAAGTCGATTTGAGATTGAATAATTTTAGATTTTATATTAACTCTCCCATTAAATCTGAGAGTTTGAACAAAAGTCTAAAATTGTATGTTCGATACTTTGGGAGTGTCGGAAACTTGTACCAATTTTTTGGTGAAGTCTAAGTTTAATGGGGAAATTGGCAAAACTTTTGAATCGCTTCCCAAATTTCCGTTAGGACATTTCCCAAAGAATGATCGTCTTCTAATTCGATTAATTGCACCCAGGGACGGTGCTCGGAAAAATTTCTGCTAGCTTGAATCGGTATGATTGTATCATGCTTCCCGTGAACAATTAACGTAGGGACTGGCCGCATTAATTTTTCGTCAGGGTATTGAGCCATTTCTGCCACAAACTGATAATTCAGCGGCAGATTGCGCTGTTCGCCATAATGATAAACTGGTAAATACTCCTCGGAGTGCCACTTTTCTAACTGTTGCTGTCCCAGCAGCGGCAGCCAGTGAGAGAGAAATTGAAAAGCGGGCGCTAACAAAACTATTCGTTTTACCGATAATTGTCGCTGGGCCAACCAAGCCGCCGTCAAGCCGCCAAAACTTGACCCAATGATTGTAACTCCCCCTAGATTGTTTACATTTTCTGCCGGAGATGGAGAAGATTGGGTTGGCAAAAATTCTGTTTCTATTTGGTTTAATTGGCGGGTGAGGGTGAGACGGGAAAAATCGTTTTGATTGAGATCGGGAGTTTTTAGATCAATCCCTAGGGAAGAAAAGCGATTTTGGAAATATTTAGCCTTAGCGGAATCTGGGCTTGAAGCAAATCCGTGTAAATAAATGTAAGTTGAATTATTCTGTATATTCATTCCGAAATTTTGATGAGATTTACTAACTAATTTAGTCCCGGACGCACTATTTGATTAAAAATCGTTTCGTTTCACCAAAAAAACTGCATCTAAACCTTTAATATAATATCCGATAGATTGACCGCAATAAGTAAGGATCGCGCGTGCGGACTTTACCGCAATCCCGGAGCGGAAACCAGGACGCACTACGAACCGTTTTTGTTATGGTAGTCGATCGGACATGATATAATCCCGATCAAAATCTGATTTATGTGGTATTAATGCGATCGCGAACTGTAATTATTGTAACTTTAATCAGTAAGGTGTGCAGTGCATACCTTACAACTTGATTGTAGGGTAAACACTGCACACCTTGCCAATATAACTAGCGGGTCAAATTACTTTTTGCAGTTTGACTGAGTTGTACTGGCTGACAGTTGATTTTCCTGTGCTTCAGGCGCAGGCTACAAATTGATTCTTGAGTAGCCCGCACCTGAAATACTAGAATATCGACTCAAAACTACTTGTATATTACTGCGGTTTTTGGCTGTTTTGCCTCCGGTTTTTAGCAGCTTCCCTGCGCTGCTGCATCAGTTGAGATAGTTGGGTGCGCTGTTCCGGCGTGAGCACTTCTCGCATTCCTAGCATACTTTCAAATTGCGCTTCTTCTAACTGCTGTCTCAATCCCATGATTTGGCGGTTTTTATCGCGCATTTGGCTGGCATTTGTTGTCGCACTAGACATCATTGTTTCCAATTCTTGTCTGGCTTGGCGGACGGCTTGCATTCGCTGAGAAACTTGGTCTTTGTAGCGATCGCGCACAGCCTGCATTTTCTGCTTTTGATCGGCGCTTAAATTGAGTTGCTCGAACAGCCCGCCTTTCTGACCACCGGGTCGATTGGAAGGCTGGTTTTGGGCAATTGTTTCTGCTTGGGCGGGGGCAGAAACGGCTGTCGCAGCGGCTGTAGTACCGAGGGTTAACATTAAAACTGCTAGGGCAGAAATGCGGCGAATAGACATGAAAATTACCTCTTTGAGATTAGTTATTTTTTGGTTGTTCGCTGTCAGGAGTAACAGCGTAATTAAACAAGTCAGTTGGCGAGCGTTCCAGCAAGTTGTCCGCTGAAGGCTCCTTCAATACAGCCTCCCAGTTATTGACCAGAAATGCTTCTAGGTGTGCCGCCTCATCCTTCTGATGTTGGGCGGTCACTAGGACGCGATAACCTGACCCAAAAACTAGCAGACTTGCAGCGATCGCAGTAGGAAAAGCCCCTTTGGGAAAACGGAGGATTTTTGACTTTTTAGTAGCCTGGATCGATCGCGCTTCTCCTAGGTGATTCAACTCTACCGTCGCCTCATTCCTATCTATTGCTGCTAAAAGTTTTAGCTCAAAATCTGGGGCAGATTCCGGAACATTTGGGCGATGTTGCTTTAAAAAATTAACTAATTTTTTGTCACTATTTCCGTCCTTCATAGTTCGTGAACTCCCTGTTTTTGCAAAAATTGCCGCATAGCATTTCTGGCATAAAACACGCGAGATTTGACAGTCCCTGAGGGCAGTCCCAAAATTTGGGATACTTCTTTTTGCGGGATATCTTCTAGGTCGTGCAACACCAAAACGCTGCGGTGTTCAAAGCTCAATTGATCCAGGCCGCGCTGCACTAAATCTTGATAGTGTAACTGCATCAAGTCGGATGTGTGATTGTTGACAATAACTCGATCCTTTGTTTCTTGATTTTTGAGCTTGGAGTCAAAAGAATGCTGTTTAGCAAATGCTTGTCTTTGGTCGGAAGCCACATTCCAAGTGATTCGATAAAGCCAAGTAGAAAAATTGTCTTGTTGTTTGAGTTTTGGCAATCCTTTCCAGACTCGCAGGAATACTTCTTGTGCTAGATCGTCAAGAAGTGACGGGCCGCAGAGTTGGTAAAGGGTTGACCTGACTTTGTGTTGGTAGCGTTTGTAAAGGTAGCGAAAGCAAGTACGATCGCCCTTTAGACACTCAGCAACTAAGTCCGAGTCGGAACAGTCATCGTTTAAAACATTGGCTGACACACCTAACACCTGTGAAGTCTCCCCCACCAGTTCGTTATCTGAAGTGTTTAGACAGGAGAGGTGTGAAAAAGGTTCAAATTATTGAAGAAGGAAGTTCGGCAGCGGATTTTGTAGCGGATGTAACGGATCTAACGGATGTAACGGATGTAAGTCCGTCGGAAGAAGGGAAAACCAACTACCGCATGGGTTTAACTGATTTGACTGGTTCCCTGGCTCTGCCGGGGAACCTATATCTAGAGGCTCTGCCTCGCTGGGGAAAGAGGAGGCAGAGCCGACGGAGCGGCGTTACCAGGAAGAGCCTGGTAAGGAGTAATACGAGTAATTTGTGGGCAGTCCCGATTTAAGATTTACCGCAGAGTCACAAACTCTTCTGCAGTCGATGGGTGAATGCCAATAGTCACATCGAAATCTTTCTTTGTCGCGCCCATATTAACCGCGATCGCCATACCTTGAATAATCTCGCCCGCGTCTTTCCCCACCATGTGTACGCCCAAAACTTTGTCAGTATTAGTCTCAACAACTAACTTGACAAAAGTCTTCTCATCTGCACCTGTCAAAGAGTGAAACATCGGTCGAAACTTGGCTGTGTAGCACTTAATTGATTCGGGAAACTTTGCTCTAGCCTGCTCTTCATTTAAGCCGACTGTAGCCGCTTCCGGCTGGGAAAATACGGCTGAGGCCACATTTTCGTAACTGATTGCTCTCGGATTGTTGCCAAATTCAGTATCGGCAAAAGCGCGTCCTTCGGCGATCGCAATTGGCGTTAAATTAATCCGGTTGGTGCAATCTCCGACGGCAAAAATGTGCGGTTGACTGGTGCGGCTGTCTTTGGTAACTGCGATCGCACCTTTATCGGTTTCTACTCCCGCATTTTCCAAACCCAATTTTTCCAAGTTGGGCGATCGTCCAGTAGCACACAAAAGCGCATCAACTGTCAAGGTTTCTTCCGATTCTCCCGACAAAGTTAATTTTAAGCCTTCCGGGGTTTTTTCAATTTGCGCGATCGAGCTTCCAGTCACAAAATTGATCCCATGCTTAACCATTCCTTCCTGCACGTTAGTGCGAATTTCTCCATCAAAGTCATTCAAAATTAAATCGCGCCGGATGATTTGAGTTACTTGACTTCCCAAACCGTTCATAATGCAGGCAAATTCAACGCCGATGTAACCTCCTCCCCAAATTGCCAACCGTTTCGGCTGCTCTTTGATCAAGAAGATTTCGCGGGAAGTAATGGCGTGTTCGATACCAGGAATGTCCACTCTGTGAGCTTCGCCGCCGACTGCAATTAAGATTTTAGCAGCGGTGTATTTTTTATCGCCAACTTCGACGGTGTGGGCGTCGATAAATTTGGCGTATCCTGAGATTAATTCCACTCCGGCTTTTTCGAGGAAGCTGATGTGCAGTTTGCTCAGCCGCCGCACTTCTGTGTCTACGCTGGTGACGAGTTTTTCCCAATCGAAACTGCTTTCTACTGGACTCCAACCGTAGCCGACTGCATCTTCGTAAAGGTGCGAAAATGTAGAGGCGTAAACCATCAATTTTTTGGGGACGCAGCCGCGAATTACGCAGGTGCCACCTACTAAGTCGTTTTCGGCGATCGCCACCTTCGCCCCGTAGGATGCCGCACGCTTGGAACTCGCCAATCCGCCGGAACCCGCACCGATCACAAACAAGTCGTAGTCGTATGTCATAATTGTCGCTAGTTTCCTATCTTTATTTGACGATTTTTGCGCTTTACTTTTTTTCATGATATCTCAAAAATTTTTCATTTTTTTTGGGGTCAACTACTTTACTTTTTTCGGTTGACATGGTATTATTAGATAATAGAAATCTGTGCATTAATTTAAAAATTGCCACCACTCCCATTATTAAAGTATAGCACAAGCAAATCGCAAAAAATATATATAAATGTAACTATTTTGGGGCGGCAGCCAATGAGGAAATTATTGCTGATTGGCGATCGGAACTATAGCGGTTCTCAGTAACATGAAGTACGCTCAAAGAGCAGTCAGTAGTCAGTAGTCATTAGTGATTAGTCATTAGTCATTAGTCAGTAGTCATTAGTCATTAGTCATTAGTCATTAGTCATTAGTCATCAGTCATCAGTCATTAGTCATTAGTCATTAGTCATTAGTCATCAGTCATTAGTCATTAGTCATTAGTCATTAGTCATCAGTTAGCAGTCATTGGGAATTGGGAATTGGGAATTGGGAATTGGGGATTGGGGATTGGGAATTGGGTTAGCTACTAGCGATGATTTCTGGCCCATTACCGATTACCCATTACGGGAGTTTGCCTCAGCTAACTGAGACTCGGCTATAGTATAATTAAGATCGGATAGTTCTCGGAGACAACCACTATGCAAGTCACGAACGAACAAATTATTTATCCATCCAGCGACGGTCAACCAATGGCAGATAGCACAATTCAATATAAATTAATTGTCACAATCAAAGAAGGTTGCGAATCGTTGTTCAAAAATGACCCAAACGTCTTTATAGCAGCCGATTTACTCTGGTATCCAGTTCAAGGTAGACCAGACATTTCTCAAGCACCGGATACGATGGTAATATTTGGTAGACCAAAGGGCGAGCGACGTTCCTATATGCAATTTCAAGAAGATAATATTGCTCCCCAAGTCACATTTGAGATTCGCTCTCATAACGATAGACAAGCAAAAATGTACAAAAAGCTTGCGTTTTACAATCGCTATGGAGTCGAGGAATATTATCTTTACGATCCAGAAAACAACGATTTGAGCGGTTGGCAAAGAATTGAAGGAAACTTAGAAATAATTGAGCCGATGGAGGGCTGGATCAGTCCTAGATTGGGAGTACGATTTGAGTTGGGCGAAGATGGGTTGGAAATTTATCGACCAGATGGACAAAGGTTTCTTTCTTATGCGGAATTGGAGGAACAGGGTGAATTAAACCGCCAGCGTGCAGAACAAGCAGTTCAAAGAGCTGAACACGAATCTCAAAGAGCCGAGCAGGCATCTCAAAGAGCCGAGCAGGCGTCTCAAAGAGCCGAGCAGGAATCTCAAAGAGCCGAACAAGAATCTCAAAGAGCCGAACGTTTAGCGGCAAAACTGCGCGAATTGAACATCGATCCCGATCGCATTTAAGCCACAAATTGTTTAATTTAGGACTTATTCATTAAGACCAAAGAAACCGGGTTTTTATCGTTTTTGCGGGCTATAACGAATTATTTTAGTGAAAAAACCCGGTTTCTGACCCGCCCGTGCGTAAGTCCTATAAGCGTCCAAACATCGCCCTTCCAGCCGCCAAAACCGAGAAGAAGTGTTAACTTAGTAATTAGTTGTGTCGATCGCACATAAAAACAAATGCCTGAACTACAAACCCAGACCCATCCAGACCTCCACCTGCAAGACACCTCAAAACCCGTCATCGTCGGCCTGCAAGACGTAACAAAAGTTTACGGCATCGGCGACTTGGAAGTGCGCGCCCTCAACGGTGTCAGCTTGACAGTAACGCAAGGAGAATATTGCTCGATTATGGGCGCATCCGGTTCCGGCAAATCTACAGCCATGAATATTATCGGCTGTCTCGATCGACCTACGAGCGGCAGTTACTACCTAGACGGCGTAGATGTCGCCCAAATGCCGGAAGCAGAACTAGCCGGAATTCGCAATTTAAAATTAGGTTTTGTCTTCCAACAATTTCACCTGCTACCTCAATTAACAGCCTTAGAAAATGTCATGTTACCGATGGTTTATGCAGGCATTCCCGCAGCAGAAAGACGCGAACGGGGGGTAGACGCTTTAACGAAAGTAGGCTTGGAAAGTCGGCTGCAAAATAGACCGAATCAACTATCAGGAGGACAGCAGCAGCGGGTAGCCATCGCCCGGGCTATTGTTAACCGTCCGGTGTTGCTGCTTGCAGATGAACCGACTGGTGCATTGGATACAAAAACTACTCAAGAAGTAATGGATATTTTTACAGAATTCAATGAAAGCGGCATGACTGTGGTGATGGTAACGCACGAACCGGAAGTAGCGCGCCAAACTCGCCGCGTTGTCTGGTTCCGCGACGGTCAAGTTATTCATAACAATCTCGATCCGGCAGAGCTTTCTCACGCAGTATTTTAATGCCAATTTCAAAAGTTTTGCTACAATCTTCAATCTGATAGCAATTATTAAAAGTCGCAGTTTCCCGCGCCAGACAGGCCGCCGTGCCGTTTCCTTTCTATGCTCTCTACTTGTTACCAGCCTAGAGCATAGAAAGGAAACCTGTTAACTAATGACTAATGACTACTGACTAATGACTACTGACTAATGACTAATGACTAATGACTATTGAAAAGCACTCGGAAAAGCGGCCCAAACTCGATCGACAAAATCTCTAAGTTGCCGAGACGCGATCGCGCTATCCTTGCGATCGGAGTCCAAAGACTGCAACTGAGTCAACAGCGAAATCACCTCCGTATCCAGCGCCGCCCGAAACAAACTCAACGGCCAAAGCAAATCAGCACCATCTCGCAAATCCGATAAAGTGTATTCTTCCGGCCACTTTTGGGGCAAATCCTTCCCCGATACCAATCCCACCAACATTAGAGGGCGCACCCAACAAATTTGACGTGCCTCAACCACTTCAATCACCTCTGAATGCAGGCACGCATTTCCACATTCTAAACTGACAATTTGACCGGGTTTAAAGTTCAAAGCACAATCCATTAATGCTGACCCTTAATACAGACAATAACAAGCAAAATAAGTGCCACAACTCTCTACAGCACCAAAAAACATTATATCACAATTACTTATTCCTTCGGTCAACTGCCAACTGCCAACTATCAACTGTCAACTGCCAACTGCCAACTGCCAACTGCCAACTTTCAACTTTCATCAAGAGTTTTCAGCGCCATTTCAAGATCGGCAGTCAACAATCGCGCTTCTTTTTTGCTACTGCCGCCTTTAGCATAATCTGCCACCGAAAGCGGCTCGCCGATCGCAATTTTGACACGAGCACCCCGTCGAGGAATGCGCGGGCGGTAGCGGATACTCATCGGTACAATTTTCACCCCCAAACCAGGTTGGCTCAACTCTGCCTGCATTGCCAAACGAGCCAATCCAGGCTTGGGAGGGTGAACTTCACCATCCTGAAAAATGCCACCTTCGGGAAAAATCACCAACATTTGCTTGTCGAGGAGCAATTCCACGCCATAACGCAGGCTGCTAATTGCTGGATGCTTGATATCGACAGCAAAACCTCCCAAATGTCTGATGAACCAACCTTGCAAGCCTTGCACCTCATCGGCAGTTACCATAAACCGCAAATCGCGTCCAGTCACCTTCTGTCCCGTTGAATAGGGCATCATCAACGCATCCCACCGGGAGCGATGCGTAGGGGCCAAGATGACAGGCCCGTCCTTCGGCAAGTGCTCCTGTCCGGTTATTTCAATATTGCTAAAATAAAACGGCAGGACAACATAGTGACCTAGCGGGTAGAGCAAGGAGGTTAACCAAGGAGAAACGCGAGAGGTATTAGGTGCTACCTTGGCAAGCATGGGCTTCACTAGAGATGATTTACTGGACTCAACGGCGATCGCGGCATTATGGCGCATAGCAGTTAACTTGCTTTATCGATATTTGACACTCCGGGCGCGCGAACGCGCGGGGATTCTTGGTTCACTGACACACCTTTAAACTATCCATCCTTTCGGCAATATTTAAACCCAAAAACCGTCCGATTGAACGAAGTTGCGAGTCTAATTTGAATAGCCCCAGAGGGCTTGTCTCCCCAAGCGTTAAGGAATCACTTCCCAAGTTCCCGTATGCCTTTGTACATCTAACTACTAAGTTTTTGAGTTTTCTGGTATGAGTGCGCGGTGGCTACCCTAGCTATGTTTTTGTGGTGTTCGCTACCCACGAGATATTATTGTTTTCTAGCCCGTCGTTTTGGATTCTCACCCATTCGATGCTCGCGGTTATTCTACCTGTATCTATACTCTAGTGTACTAGAGTTAGGGAAAATACTGTCAAGCCTGAAAAAGTTTTCCAGTATTAAAAGCCGTCCTAAAAGGCTTGCCCTGAGCTTGCTGAAGGGACGGGGTTTTAAACCCTGTTTTCTGATCAAGTTTAAGGATATGTTATTTAGCAAAATTTTAATCTTTCGATGGTGACACTTTTGCTAGTGGCATTTTGCTTTTCGCCGGCGGAAAGCGCCCCAAAACTTAATCTGTTAGAGGCTTTCACCGAGGTCAACCCGACCGCAATCAGGAGCCAGATCGATCGGGCAATTACTTATTATTTCAGTTAATACGGCCAAGTTCGATTAAACATTGTCGATCGAAAGTAAAAAATTTAACAGGTTAAATTTTCCGGCGGGCTTCAAACCAAGAAAGCAACTGAGTCCGACAAACAGACTCCATAATACCGCCAAGTACCTCCAAGCGGTGACACGAAGGCGCGCTATCTGGAATATTAGCAGCAGTCCGAATCGTGCCAGTTTTCGGGTCATCAGCTCCGTATACCAGCAAACCGATCCGAGCTTGTACGATCGCACCAGCGCACATCGGGCAAGGCTCCAGAGTCACATAGAGCGTGCATTGGTTGAGATGCCAGTCTTGCAAAACTTTGCCCGCCGCCCGCAGAGCCAAGATTTCAGCGTGAGCAGTCGGATCGCAGTCTCGCTCTCGCCGATTTTGCGCTTCGGCAATCAACTTACCAGTACCGTCAACCATGACAGCACCCACCGGCACTTCACCCGCATCGCCCGCAGCTCGTGCTAGTTCCACAGCCCTAGTCATCCAGCCCTTGTGAATAGCATAATTAAAATCACCAATAAACAACTGCTCTGTTTGCAAATTCACGGTATACCTATGTAACTAAAAACGTTTAACATTGTCTTACTTATACACTTGCTGCGGAGCGAATAAGTGCGATCGCTAGTAAAACAAGTTTTTATGGCAAATTATGGCATACTTACCTAGTTGAAAACACTTAAGATCGAAAAATAAAGTTACATCACAGTCCCATCCAGGGTAATTTTAAATTATGGACACCACCACGATTAGCACTGAAGTTGTTGAGCTGTTGTCCCGGATTAGCCGGCAAAAACTCCGCCAACAAGATATCACTCCCTTGGTAGTATTTCTGACTGCTCTAATTTCCATCCTGCGCGGAGTAATGATTATCGACAGGACGATCGCCATTGAAGAAGAAGAACGGCTGCAAAAGACTCTCAAAGCCTTTTCCAGTGGCGATCCAAGTCGAATAGAACTAATTCAGCGCCTTGTCAAAGGAATCTCCAAACAGCAAGTTTACTTCAACCCCACGGAATTGCTAACCCTGACAGCTTTCTTCTCAGAATCAGAAAAGCTGTTGCTCATCGGTTCCGGCTACGAAATGTCAGCCGTAGACGGACACATCGACCTGCGGGAGCAAATGTACCTACAGTCGATCGCCAACCGGCTCGGCCTCGACTCCAGACACATTGCAGTCATAGACACCTTATTTACAAAAGAAGGAACCCTCGACTCAGAAGCTTTTGCCGAAGTTCAAGCATTACTCGCACCAAGCGAATTCTCCTCCCGCGATCCAGTATTTGCCAAAGCAGGAAAGCACCTGCTGACTCTTTTAATGCGTCAGTAATCCAGCGCCTTAAAGTTTTTTGGCCGTGCAAGAATCAGACACCGGGAAAAGAATTTGATGCTTTTTCTATTAGTTTGCTCATTTGGAGCGGTCGGAAACCGGGTTTTTTCAGACAAATACATAGGTTGCAGCCAGCCAAAACGGTAAAAAACCCGATTTCTTTTGCCTTGATGCGTCCAATGCCCTCTAAAATCTAAAAGCGACTTATCGCTGGAGCGATCGCCCCAGCGGGCGTTTCAAATCTCAACTTGACCGGGAATCAACGGGTATAGCGCCCCGAAGCTGTTGAGCGGATGCTTCCCAAATTTTAGACGCTTGTTCATGCTTCCAAATGCAATGCAGCAAGTAAATCTAAAATCTAAAACTTGTTCGCTCGCGACTTGTGTTGAGCGTAGCCGAAGCAAGCCGAAGAATCAAAAATCAAAAATCAAAAATCGACCGATAGATCATGCAAATTGAATGGCAAACTGCTAAAACCTACGAAGACATTCTTTATCACAAAAGCGGCGGCACCGCCAAAATTACCATCAATCGACCTCACAAACGGAACGCTTTCCGTCCCAAAACCGTGCAAGAACTGTGCGATGCCTTTACTGATGCCCGCGAAGACACAAAAATCGGCGTTGTCCTCTTTACCGGTGCGGGGCCTCACACTGACGGCAAATATGCCTTTTGTGCGGGTGGCGACCAAAGCGTGCGCGGTGCTGCGGGGTATGTAGACGAAGGTGGCATACCTCGGCTGAACGTGCTCGACTTGCAGAAGTTGATTCGATCGATACCCAAAGTTGTGATTGCTTTAGTTGCCGGATACGCGATCGGCGGCGGTCATGTTTTACACTTAATCTGCGACTTGACGATCGCAGCAGACAATGCCATTTTCGGACAAACAGGCCCAAAAGTAGGTAGTTTCGACGGTGGATTCGGTGCCAGCTATCTCGCCAGAGTAGTCGGCCAGAAAAAAGCCCGAGAAATTTGGTTTTTGTGTCGCCAGTACAGCGCGCAGCAAGCCCTAGAAATGGGTTTAGTCAACTGTGTCGTACCCGTGGAACAACTCGAACTCGAAGGGATGCAGTGGGCTGAGGAAATTCTCGAAAAAAGTCCGATCGCGATTCGCTGTTTAAAATCCGCTTTTAATGCCGACTGCGACGGTCAAGCCGGTCTCCAAGAGCTGGCTGGCAACGCCACTTTGCTGTACTATATGACCCAGGAAGGCGCGGAAGGCAAACAAGCATTTTTGGACAAACGGGAACCGGATTTTAGTCAATATCCGTGGCTGCCATAGCTCGATCGACAAATGAGTTTTTTGATTCCCTCATTCCAGTTACAGATGCTATTGATTTCTGTGAGTTGCAAAAGTCGAATTGAGGCGATCGTCCAAAAGTGTAAGTATTGATATTACTAGCACCAAAAAAATGAAACTGCTTTGTTAAATCCAGACCGCGATCGCCATCAGTAATTCCAGAATCGGAAATGCCCAATGCTCCTATCCAAAATGATATGATTCCTGCTGCAGTCCGACTAAACCGACAGTGCTGCTGATTGCTCGATTAAAGTTGTGCCTGTCAACTGGCAGGCATTGCGCTCAGAAACAGTAACAGCCTCTTGCACAGTCACAGTCTGTTCTTGCCACATTCCAATTTCTGCTATATTTTCCCAAGGTTCTCCAAAAGACGGAACCGCTAAAGTACAAGCTTTCCACTGACTTTGCACCGGCACGCTCAGCAAAGCGCAAACCCCCCCGCGTCTTCCTTCAGGAGTGTAGTGGTGGCAGTGACGGCAAGCGGAAGTTAATGGTGTTTTCATAAAAGTGTTTAGACAAATCAGTTTCATCTATAATTCTCCTCTGTAGAGCTAGGAGGTTTTAGAGCATTCCAGCCTTTATGCTGTATAGGTTATAGCGATCCCCGATACATAATTAAATTTTATAATTTATTTATAATTGCGTTATATGTAGAAACAATTAGCTCAGTTCTTACTCAGTGGGTAGGTAAAAATACAGGTTAAAAGTTTATAAAGGGTCAGGGATCAAGAAAAACCGCAAGTGTAAAACAAGTATGAGATGTTACAAAGAAACTGTGATCGTGAACACAAAAAGCGGCGCAGATTAGGGTAAGCAGCCTCTGGGATACAGCAATTGAAGTTTGAATATAAATAAAAATGAAAAAATAGCAAAGGGCGATCGCAATCAGGCGATCGGGCAGCAGTTACCTTGACGGCAAAAGCCACTAATTCTAGAATAGGCAAGTTTTAAAGCTGCTTGTTTATTTTTTGATTCTCAAAACATTAAAATCAATTCAGACACGATAGGAGTTTTGCTAATGAGTAAGCGTTCTTCGGTTGAATCCCCAAATCAATCCTCATCAACCCCAATCCAGCCTGCCTTGCAAGCAGCCCTGGGATGTTTGGATGTAAATCTAGAAGCAGAACTGACAACATACAGAAGGCACAGGCGGCGCGCCGAACAGTGGGTGTCGCCATCAGTTCGTACCGGCAAGCAAACAGCCACAACCGAGCAACAGAATACCCAAAACCTACGGCTGGAAGCTGCCGAGGAAACTCAGCAGCCGCTATCGCTACCCCTATCCCTGGCGGGCGTTCAGGGCGATGCCCCGCTAGCAACTACCAGAGGTGGCACGAAATTATCTAGCAGTGGCTTTGCACCCCAAAACTATCTCGAATCCAGCGAAAAACTGATAGAAAGTTTGGACGAAGCAAAAACCGAGCCTGCAGAACGCAGTTTGGCCGCTAGTCTGTTAACTCCCTTGGGACTGAGTTCGATGCTGCTGTTTCTGCTGTCTTGCACAGCTTTGGGCTACGCAGTCATGCACCCGTCAAGTGTTGTTAAAATGACTGGTTTGAACCGTTTGCTCGATCGCTCCGCGCCCGGAACAAACCAAAATCCCACCGCTAGCGCCCCCTCAAATAGCAGCGCCAAAGAACTGCCGAAAGCTCCAAATCTGGTATCCAAGGAATTTGTCGATCTAGATTTGAGCACTCTCAGCAATGTCAAGCCCACAGCCAGCCCGATTGCTTCCCCATCGCCAAAAGCATCGATCCCGCCAACTCCACCAGCACCTCCAGCCCCCGTCGGCGCTGTCCCAATTCCTACAGAAGATGGCAACCCTCCTAGAGGTGCCCAACAAGGACTAAACAATCTCAGCACAGCTTTGCTGCCCAGTCCCAGCCCCAGCGCGGCCGAACCAGTCCCGACACTGCCAAAACTGCCTCCCACACCGACTGCAGTCCCGCAGGCCTCCGCCCCACAGGCCTCCGCCCCCGCCGGAACTCCGAGACGGGCAGCCGACGGATTCTATTATGTTGTCACCGATTACACCAACCCAAAATCTCTCCAGCAAGCCAGAACCGCAGTTCCCGATGCCTACGTGCGGAATTTCTCAAAGGGTGTCAAGATCCAAATGGGGGCTTTGAATGATGCGGCATCAGCAGAACGTTTGGTAAAAGAACTCCAAGCCAAAGGGGTGAAGGCGCAATACTATCAGCCGTAAACTAGGCAAAAAGTAAAAAAATTCAACTAAATTGTTAGACAAAGCCCGACAGCGATCGATGTTTTGTCTAACACAAAATTGTTTTTTTAATTGTCAATCCCCATCCCCTAAATCTAAAATTTAATAAAATCGGGAGACGGAGCTCATGGGATTATTCGATCGCCTTTGGCGAGTGATTCGAGCCAACATTAACAGTTTGATAGGGGCTGCTGAAGATCCAGAAAAAATTCTGGAACAAGCTGTAATGGATATGCAGGAAGATTTAATCCAGCTCAGACAAGCTGTAGCAGGAGCGATTGCTGCTCAAAAACGTACCGAACGCCAATGCTCCCAAGCAGAATCTACAGCGGCAGAATGGTACCAGCGGGCGCAGCTAGCTTTGCAAAAAGGCGAGGAAAATTTGGCGCGGGAAGCTCTGACGCGAAAAAAAACCTATCAAGAAACGGCAACGGCGATGAAAGCTAGTCTCGAACAGCAAAACGCTGTGGTGACTCAACTTAAAGACAATATGCGATCGCTCGAAAGTAAAATTTCTGAGGCAAAATCTAAAAAAGATATGTATATTGCCCGAGCGCGATCGGCAAAAGCCTCAGAAAGGCTGCAAGAAATGATGGGAAATCTCAGTACCGGCAGCGCTTTGAGCGCCTTTGAAAAAATGGAAGAGAAAGTCATGCAGCTAGAAGCTCGCTCCGAAGCAATCGCAGAACTCGGAACTAACGATTTAGAAAAGCAGTTTCTCTCCCTCGAAGGTGCCGGAGATGTCGATGCCGAGTTAGCGGCGATGAAAGCACAAATGCTTCCAGGCAAAAATACACCCAAATTGCCCTCTGGCGAGCCGCCCGCATCCTGAACCTGAACCAGCAGCAAAATAGTTGGGAAGGCAAAAAATTCTCAACTAGACAGCAGGAGTCGGGCCCTCTAACTGTACTCCGTTGAGTGCCCGGAGGAATGCGCGCCAGGCCTGACTGCCAAGCAAATCTTTGATTCCTGTTGAAATATTAGTTTTCACGAGATACAATAACACCATAGTTTGTGAAGAAAATGTCCCAACTCATCACCGCCAAGCTAAAACTCAACCTGACTGCCGAGCAAAAAGCTTTGGTATCTCAGACTACTTTAGCCTACCGAGATGGCTTGAATTACACTTCACAAGTCGCTTTTGACGCAGGCAAAACCAGCAATGGTGCTAAGTTACAAAAAGCCGTCTACAACGAATTGCGGGTGAGATTTGGACTTGGAGCCCAAATGGCTTGCAACGTACCCAGACAAGTGTCTGGAACTTACAAAACCTTGTGGACTAAGGTAAAACAATCTAACGATGCTATCGCTTCATGCTACACCAAGAGAAGGTATAAAGGGCTAGACACAGCCCCCAAATATATCTCTCGAACTTGCACCCTAAATTATCAGCGCGACTACTCTTTTAAAACCGAAAGGCGAGTGAGTATTATCACTCTTCAAGGTCGAATAGTAGTTTTGTATGAGGGTTACAATAAACATTTAGATTTAATCGCCAATGGTGCAAGGATTGGAGCAGCTAAAATTGTCTACCAGCGTTCCTCCAAAATATATTACCTGATGGTAAGTATTGAAGTAGAAACACCTGAAATCAACCCGCTAAAAATAACCAGAGTCTCTGGTGTTGACGTGGGTATGCGCTACTTAGCAGTAGAAACAGACTTACAAAGTAAGTCTAAATTCTACTCAGGTTCAGATGTTAGACACAAAGCTAACCGCTACCATAAAGCGCGGATGACTCTTCAGCGTAAAGGCACTCGTTCAGCGAAGCGAAGATTAATCGCTCTGTCTGGGAGAGAAAGACGGTTTATCGCTGATGTGAACCACCAAATCAGTAAGGATATTGCAACACCTAACACCCTGATTGGACTAGAAAACTTGACCGGAATCCGAGATAGAACTAAGTCTAAGTCTGGGAAGAAGGCTAGCAAAAAACAGCGCAGAGCCAATCGAAACAAAGCTAAATGGTCTTAGGCCGAATTGCATGGGTATATTGACTATAAGGCTAATTTAAATAATTCGTTAGCAACGAAAGTTCCGGCTCATTACACGTCGAAAAGTTGTCCTAAATGCGGACATACTTCGGATACGAATAGACCGAACAAAGGACTATTGTTTCGATGCGAATGTTGTAGTCATGAATTACACGCTGATTTGATTGGTGCGCGAAATATTGCAATGAGAGCGTTGCTTGTCCGGCAAGACTGGATGAGTACGGGGAGCTTGTCAGCATCCTTGCGATGTATCGGGCCGTGAAACCAAAGCTGAGATTCTTTCTAGATTCTCGGAATTGCGGTGGAGTCCAGATACAAGCCCACACCCTAGAGGTACTCCGCTTGGTGATGGGTAGTTGACCAGCCGAGTTAGACATACTTCACAAGCGTGTTGGGGAATTCCCGGATCGAAGTTAAACTCAATAGATAGGTGCATCAAATCAGTTTGCCTGCACCACTGACTCGATCGCTTTAAACTGTATTTATATGTTTGCAAAAATTGCCAAAGGATCGATCGCGCGAAACATCTGACCAAATCAGTTTAACTCAAAGCGGGCTAACGCTATCAAGCCTGCTTACCGCCTAGTTCGTACACCTCACAGGAAAAATAGGATTATGGGATTATTTGACCGCATCAGCCGAGTCGTCAGAGCCAATCTTAACGATATGGTCAACAAAGCTGAAGACCCGGAAAAGATTTTAGAACAGTCCGTGACGGATATGCAGGAAGACTTGGTGCAGTTGCGTCAAGCCGTTGCCAGCGCGATCGCAACCCAAAAGCGTACCCAGACTCAGTACAATCAAGCTGAATCCCAGTCTAACCAGTGGCAGCAACGCGCTCAGCTAGCCCTGCAAAAAGGAGACGAAACTTTGGCCCGCGAAGCCCTAGTGCGTAAAAAATCTCACGCAGAAACGGCGGCTACCCTGAAAAGTAGTTTGGAACAGCAATCGGGTCAAGTAGAAAGCCTCAAGCGTAACTTGATCGGTTTGGAAAGCAAGATTTCCGAAGCCAAAACTAAGAAGGATATGCTCAAGGCCAGAATATCCGCAGCTAAGGCCCAGGAACAGCTTAACAACACCATTGGCACCCTGAATACTGGCAGTTCAATGGCAGCTTTCGATCGCATGGAAGAAAAAGTTTTGCAGATAGAAGCTCGCGCCGGAGCATCAGCAGAACTCGCGGCCGGTGGCAGCAATTTAGAGGAACAGTTCCGCTTGCTCGAAAGTGGCGGCGGTGTTGACGACGAGTTGGCTCAGAT
Organism: Tychonema sp. LEGE 06208; assembly: GCF_015207505.1. Taxonomy (GTDB): domain Bacteria; phylum Cyanobacteriota; class Cyanobacteriia; order Cyanobacteriales; family Microcoleaceae; genus Microcoleus. The sequence goes on along the minus strand of NZ_JADEWT010000107.1, from coordinate 3,490 downwards.
GAAAGCTCAACTGAGCGGAGGTTCTGTGGCTCAAGGTCAATTGCCCGCAGCGGATCAAACTGCCAAGGCTACTACCTCCGAGTCGAGTCCGGTGATTGACGCTGAGTTGGAAGAATTGCGATCGCAGCTCAATAAAATGTAGTAATTTCTATCAAAATTCACCTATTTCTCAGACATCGCTTTGATAGAATGCTCCGCCTACCTACAGCGCTAGCTTGGGGAAGTCGGAGCTTTTTTCAGTCGCAAGTTCATAAAACATAAATATTGCATTTTGTCAAGTATCTTTATATTGAATTAAGGATTTAATTCTTTAAAAAAAAATGATAAAGTGACTTTATTATTAGCAATTACACCGGCTTGGCTACTCGTAGCAGTATAAATAACTATCAAATATTGCTAAGTAAATCCACCTAATTAAACCTATGAGTCCGATCGCTCAAAAGCTTGCTGTCTATCTCTTCTTGCTTCTTTTTGTCCAGAGCGAAGCCGAAGCAAGCCCTCTGCCTCCTGCCTTCTACTTAACACCATTTTTCTCAAATAATGGAACTCGCGTGAAAGCTCCCAACCCCGAGCCTGTAAAGCATTCCCAATTGTTCAATTCTTTAATCTAAAAGGGTTTAACCTGTCATGGCCCGGCCACATTCCAGAGCGTTTTGTAGAATCAAGTTTTTCAGGACATTAGCACTTGCTTGTTCAATACCAGTTATTTGGCCCGTACCCCTAACAGCTCAAAGTGTTGGCGAGTCTGCGGTTGCTGCCGAGTCATTGGGCCGGTCGCCAATTTTTAATGATAATTTAGAGTTTAAATTAAAACTTAATCCAGAAACTGCAGACGATCGCGATCGGCTTCCTGATTTAGACTCAAGTTCAGAATTAGAAAAAGAGAGTCAAGAACCCGAAAACAACATCCCGGAGTTCGATCTACCGGCCCAAAATCAGTCACGAGAAACTCTCGCTCAATTGCCGAACCGAGGAGAAAACAGACAGGAAATTTCGATTCCCAACCCGCTGCTGCCAACTCCACCTCCACTCCCAGAACCCGCGCCCCCTGGGCCCTTACCTCCGGTAGAACAGCTTTTGCCACCAGTAGTGCCGGCACAGCCTGAAGAATTACCCAACATTCCGAGTACCATCAAGGTCGATCGATTTGAAGTAGTCGGCAGCACCGTCTTTAGCAAGCAAGAATTAGACGCTGCACTCAAAAACTTTGTAGGCCGCCCGCTGACTTTTACCGAACTGCTGCAAGCTCGTTCTGCTATCAATGAACTGTACCTTAGCAAAGGTTATATCACTTCGGGAGCGCTGATTGAGCCACAAACGCTCGCAGGTGGAGTTGTAAAAATATTAGTGCTAGAAGGCAAGCTAGAAAGTATCAAAGTAGTCGGAACTAGGCGGCTGAATTCTAACTATGTCAGAAGTCGTTTGGCACTGGCAACGCGAGGCCCGCTGAAGGAAAAGCGTTTGTTAGAAGCTCTGCAACTGCTGCAACTAAGCGGTCAAATCCAAAATATTTCAGCAGAATTGCAAGCGGGTTCTCGTCCGGGTTTTAATGTGCTATTAGTCCGAGTCAAAGAATCAAAAACTTTCCAAGCTGGGATTTTTACTGATAATTCTCGCTCTCCGAGTGTGGGGAGTTGGCGGCGCGGGGCCGAAGTCCGCGAAGCTAATTTATCGGGTTTGGGAGATAGTGCGAGTTTGATTTATACAAATAGTGAGGGCAGCAATACTGTAGATGTTAGCTACGCGCTGCCTGTGAATGCGCGCAACGGTAGTGTAAGTTTTCAGGCAAGCAGGAGTCGCAGCAATATTGTTGAGCAGCCTTTTGACGCGCTGGATATTGAGTCGTCGAGCCGGACTTATGAGTTGACTTACCGGCAGCCAATCGTCCAAACTGCGAGAACAGAAATCGCTCTTGGTATTGGTGCGAGCAGGCGAGAAAGCGATACATCTTTGCTGGGAGAGGATTTTTCGCTGTCGCCGGGAGCTGACAGTCGCGGGAGAACTCGGGTTTCGGCGCTGAGGCTGTTTCAGGATTTTACTCGGAGGGGAGAGAGGGATGTCTTGGCGGCGCGATCGCAGTTCAGTCTGGGAGTGGCAGCATTTGGCGCTACGGTGAACAGCAGTGGGCCTGACGGTCAATTTTTGGCGTGGCGGGGTCAATTGCAGTACCTGCGGTTGTTGGCTCCCCAGACGCTGCTGGTGGTGCGATCGGACCTGCAGTTGGCTGGAGGTGAGCTTTTGCCGATGGAGCAATTTGGTTTGGGCGGCCCGGATACAGTGCGGGGCTACCGTCAAGATGCTTTGCTCGCCGATAGCGGGATTTTTGCTTCTGCCGAGTTGCGCTATCCGATTTTGCGAATTGGGGACAACCAAGGAGTTTTGCAAGTAACACCGTTTGTGGAGGCTGGCAATGTTTGGAATAGCTGCTCTAGGGTGGATTTGGAAACAAATACTTTGCTGTCAGCGGGATTGGGCTTGCGTTGGCAGTACGGCAAGAGGTGGAACGCTCGCTTGGGTTGGGGAATTCCTTTGATTTATCTTAAGTCGAGAGACAGAAGTTTGCAAGAGCGCGGGCTGTATTTTTCAGTAGAATTCCAACCTTTTTAAGCAAGCCGCCGTTATGCCCTTGGCGCAACTGAGCAATTCCGCTATATAGTAATAAGTACCATTTGGCACTCGTCTGTAGCTGCCAAGAGTGCATTTTACTGATAATTTTAAAATTAAACTATGTCTAAGGTGCAGTTGCTGATTTTAAGTTCTTTTGCTTCCGGTTTTGGGTTTTTCTCTATCATTTTGGCGATGTTTGCGATGATTTCTAGGCTGTCGTTTACTTCTTTTTTTACCCTTGTTTTAACTTTGATATTTTTTGGGTTCAATTTAATTTTTGCTTTGCATTATTATACCTCAATTGCCAAGCAGTTAAATGTTAAAAGTAAAAGGAAAGTGAGAATTTAGAAGTTGTGAAGCAGGGGCAGACAAAGGCATGGAGATTTATTTAATTTTAATTGTCCCTGACTTGACTCTGCAGGTTGCCGAGTTATTTCAAAAGCTGGATTTTTCATGAAAGGGCGATCGCAAATCTCGAACATTACTAATAGTATTAATAATTTGTGCGCTTCAAGTTACACATAATTAGGAAGGGTGTGAATTAGTGGGCAAAAACATGGTTTTACGAAAATTATTCCTCCGAGCTAAATTATTAGGTGAAAAAATTGGTTTCTTCGATCTTGATGGGTAAGTTCTAATACAAAAATGGGATTTTCCCCAAACAAAAAGCGCCCCTATTTCTAGGAGCGCTTTTTGTAATCTCAGACTAAAACTTAGCCGTTGATAGAAGGAGCAACCATTGCTACGGGAGTAGTTTCAGCAGCAGCCAAGTCAAGCGGGAAGTTGTGAGCGTTGCGCTCGTGCATTACTTCCATACCCAAGTTAGCGCGGTTGATCACATCAGCCCAGGTATTGATACCACGACCTTGAGAGTCGATAATCG
>NZ_JADEWT010000106.1 GCF_015207505.1 Tychonema sp. LEGE 06208 | reverse complement strand
TAAATGGACAACAGCTTATCTGTAAGTTGCTGACTAAGGACTAAGGACTAAGGACTAATGACTGATGACTAAGGACTAATGACTAAGGACTAATTGCCACTTCAATGCGGCGGTTGCGCTGCCGGTTGATATCAGAACTATTATCTACCAAAGGGCGACTTTCCCCGTAGCCGATCGCCACCCAATGATAATTGCGATCGATCGCGCCAGACAAATACTGCACCACAGCCTGAGCCCGCGCCAACGACACATTGCGATTTTCCACCACTTCCCCCCCGTCGTCAGTGTGGCCGGCAACCCGCACGGTTGCACCCTGGTAAGTGCCTAAATCCGCCACCAAATTGTCCAAAATCGCACTCGTGCCCGCGCGCAAAGAAATACTGCCAGTGTCAAACAAAACATCGCTGGGTAGAGTTACCATCAGCCCATCCCTTCCAAACACCGAATTATTCACAGTTTTAGGGTTCAGACTCTGGCTGCTGCTTGCGGGTAAAACAGGAGTAGGGCCCGCCGCCGATTCCGGCCCAGCCAATTCCCGCGACATCAACTGCAACCGCTTTTCCAAAGTTTCCGTGGGGCGGCTGCTACCCAACTGACTCTCCAAAGCCGCCGTGCGCCCAATCAGCGCGTTGAGCTCGCCCTGCAACTGTCTCAAATCTACCTGTAATTTCTCTCTCAAGGCAGGATTGATTTTTGACTGGGGACTGGGTGTAGCGGTTGGTGCCGGAAGCGCCGGAATTGGCCTTGCTGGTGCGCGTTGCGGGCTGGGGGTCAAATTTTGAGTTAGGCGCAGCAATCTCTCGGCGATCGGCATCTGGACGCTGTTAGAAGGGTAAATTTGGGCGATCGTCATCCCCAAAACCCAGGCAAAACCGCTACCTACCCCCAGCAGCAGCAGTCGAAAAATCAGCGACAGCAAAAACAAACCTTTTCCCCGCGACTTGGAAACGCGAGTCGGGGGGATTGAAGGTTTTTGGTTAAAAGATCGCGTCATATTGCCTCCCTCTCGGTGCAGGTACCAGGTTAATTTCGATACTATCTTACCTATCAGATTTGAGATTTTCCATTTTTAGATTTGAGATTTGACGAAAATTATACTATCCCAAAAAGAAACCCGGTTCCTCCAAACTTGGGGTTTAGCGGCGCAGCATCCTTGCGAAAAACCCGGTTTCTACTTCCCGGCACCGATGGGAAATTGTATATTTTAGATGGGAAGACAAATCTAACACCTAAAACAGAAACCCGGTTTCTCCTAATTTGGGGTTTAGCGGCGCAGCATCCTTGCGAGAAACCGGGTTTCTAGTACCCCGGCGCGTAAGCCTGAATCTGTTGGATAATGCTGTATAACTTTTGGAAAAAAACCGATGACTGACCCTTTAAATAGCGCCTATCCGATTCCTTGGGAATGGATTAACGCCACTCATGCCAAACTGAGCTCTACTGGCGGCACCAGCCTCCGCTACTATCGCAGCCCTTCCCTAGTTTCAACTAACGGCCAATACGCGGCTTACAGTCGAATTGAGTTGCAAGTACAGCCGGAATTAGCCCAGTGTAGGGTTAGCAGCGTTATGTTTGTGGAAAATCTCAAAACCGGGGAATTGCAAACAGTGGCGGCTGCTTCGCCGCTGGCGGAAAGCGGAATGTATGCTAGCGATGACACAGATATGTCCGGGACGATCGCCATTTTAGTACCTGTTGCTTGGAATCAAGAGGGTTCCCGCCTTCTGGCCCGCGAATTTGAAGCGCTGTTCAACTCTTCCGATATGTCCGACTACGCGGTCATTTGGGATAAAAATGATAATTACACTTATACTGTTGCTCCCGCTCGCAGTCTTTACACTCATGCTGTACTGTTGGGTTGGAGTCAAGTTTGCCCCGGACAAGTTCTGTTCCGCGCCGGTCATTTGGGCGATCGACATTGGCCTCTTTGTGCAGTAGATATGACCGGTCAAACAGTAGCTGTCAGCGAAGACAAACCCCTAGTTTTCGGCACTCAAGCCAGCGCCGACTGGATCGAACCTAAAACTCGTTTTTAGATACTATGGCAGCATCTTCTTCGATCTGGCCCACAATTATTTTACTTTCCGGTCAATTTTTAGACCAATTCATTTTGACTCTGGGGCTGATAGCCTTAGCTGTCGTTTTTGGTTTAACCGCTTTTATTTTTATTCGGGTTTTCCTCAATTGGTTCCAGGCGAAATTGGCAAAAAACCGCCATTTCAATCTACCGCTGTTCCCAAAAAAGGCTGAAAAATCAACCGCTAACATTGCAGATCCTGAAAAAGTTTTTTTAGAACCCGTGTTCGTAAAAAATGACAGAAATTTTGTGATTTCCGTAGCAGAAAACGATATCTTAGAAGCGATTGAACCGGAAATAATTTGCAAAAATTCAGCAGCCGTCGCCCGTCTGTACAAGCCAGTCGCTCTTTGGCAAGGGCGCTTAATTTTGCCCTCTCACGAACAGCGCCAGCCCAACGATACAGTGTTTTTTGAAGTGATAAATGCACCCAAAAAATATCAAAAATTTATTGGCAAAACAGCATTTTTGAAGTGGATCGCCAACCGCCAAGTTCAGTTTTTTGTCCACGCAGTCACTCAAGATATTAACTTCACAAAACAAACGAAAAAAAGTCAAAAATCTGGTAACATCCATCCAGATAGGTTGAACGGCTGGCGAAATGTCGGCCCTTTGGAAACTTTGGCGGGTAGCAGACTCGAAGACAGCGTGACTGTGATGCTGCGGAGGCCGGTGATTGCGATCGACCACAGCAGCGGCCAGCAGGAACTAATTATCGATCGCGAACCAGTACAAATTATCGGCCGTTTGTGCGCCTTAGTTTCAATTTTACAGCGCCAAGAACCCGACAACAACAAATTTATTGTCCGGCATTTCAACAAAACATCCCAACAATTTGACGGCGCAGCCGAAATCATTCGGATTCCGCAAGTACAGCCCGACAAAAATGGCATAGCGAGGTCTACCAATCATCTGATCGAACAATCGCCATTGAATCCCGATGGCTGGTACATTTACGGCGAAAGAGACGAAGACAGTATTTTTGTAGTCCAAGCAATTGAACCGCGCAAAATTGCTCAGTTAATACCAGATGAAACATATTTTGGACTGAACAAATCTCTCGCTTATTTAAAAGACGAAAACTGGTCAAATACAGCGGCTCAAAAAGGACAAGCAAAAAGAGTATTGTTAATGCCAAATGAGGCAGCCGAAAACACTTTAGTCTCCCCTTGGGAAGAAGGAGATATCGGCATCGTGATTCACAGCTTTGGCGGTATTGGCGGCAAAAAAGGCGAATCTGTACCGCTGGGAATTGTCACCGGACATTTTGCTTTCGGAATCGCAAAAGTAGTGCGCGATGGATTTACCAACGAACTGCGTTTTGACATAGAATACAAACAAGTATACGCCCACAATCCCGATGGAATTGTCGCCGGTTCTAGTAAGTGGCAAAGTTACATGGGAGACTTGCAGCGCGGCTGGTTGGGCGATCGCCCGGTTTGCGATATCATTTGTAAATTAGACTGCGTGTGTTACGACTACGATTTTGACGGCATCATTTTGTCGCCTTTAACCGAATTAAACCAGCAACTAGATATCATGATGGCGCGCTACCGCAGCGGAGACGGCACCGGCGCAACTTTAGTCACGCCAGCAACTTCTTGCGTCCAAGATTCCAGTCAAGCAATTTACGCTACTATTAAAAAAATTACTGGCGAAGTCGAGTCAAATCCTCAAATTCAAGACTGGCTAAAAACAAATCCTACCCACGCACAAACCGAAAGATTTCATCAGTTAGTAGTTTTGGGAGAGAGTTTAGAAAAAGTATTAATTCCCCTCGGTATTGTCCGTCTAGATTGGCGCAAAAATACGAGATTGGTAGGGATTGATTCGGAACAGAAAAAAAGCTTTTTTTCTGGCATCACGAACCTGCTAAAAGCTGTTATTAGTTACCGAACAATGCTTCCCAGACGCACTCAAGATGAAATCGCCAAAATTCTCTTAAAACAAGGATCGTTTTTGTGGATAATTCGCACCAATCAAGTCGGGGGATTCGATCGAGATATTGAGCCCGTAGCGCCTACAGGATTTTGAGTCAGCAATCGGTTTGTAGATGATTCGGCGATTGAAATCGCTACTAGAAAACCAAGTCTGCCTCCGCAGACTAAGAGATTGAGGGAGCATTTAAGCGGGATTTGGTATCAGTCAACAGTCAACAGTCAACCGTTAACAGTCAACCGTTAACAGTCAACCGTTAACAGTCAACCGTTAACAGTCAACCGTTAACAGTCAACAATCAACCATTACCAAGGAGTGACTGCAACAGTGCCGCCCGGTGCAATAACTACTCGGAAATCAGCCAGGGGTTCCGCTGGTGGCCTGCTGCCAATCGGTTTGTAAAGCAACTCCGACAACGGCGCTTCGGATCGATCGACTGCTGCGGGATTCTCCGACTTATAACCGACAATCGCCCCATCCTTAGCCACACTCACCCGATAAACCAACTCCGCATCAACCGCAGGCTTAGTTTTCAAAACTCCGTCAATTTGCTGGGAAAGTTGGCCCTTCAACAGCTCGATTTCTGCCGGATCGGTAATCGGCCCGGCTGCTGCATCAGGACTGGGCAAAGCTTCAGAAACAGGACTGGGCGTGCTTTCTGGCGAAGCCTCCGATTGCGGGGTGGTACTAGGTGAAGCCTCCGATTGCGGGGTGGTACTAGGCGAAGCCTCCGACTGCGGGGCGGTACTAGGTGAAGCCTCCGATTGCGGGGTGGTACTCGGAGTCGGCGAACTCGGTTCAGCATTCGGAGTCCTCTCCCCAGGTAGCAAACCGTCAGCAGGCCTGGGAGTGGGATTTGGCGAAGGCGATCCGCCCGGATTCGGCGTTCCCTGATTCTGTCCTGCAGGATTTGGCTGTCGCACCGGATCTCTCGGGCGCTGGAGTTGCGGCACCGGCACCAAGAAAAAGGCCATCGCCGCCAAAGCCAAACTCGATATCCCCACCACCGCAGGCAAGCTCCGCTTCGCCAAAGGTTCGGCGGACTTGATATAACGCTTGGAAATTGGGGTTAATTGCAGAGACAATTCCGGCAGCGTCTGGGTGTCGGCAAAAAATTGATCGATCGCCTCCACTAAGTCAAATAGCTGTACCGTCGTCAAATCTAATTTTGCCGACAGTTCTGTTTTTCGATCGATTTGGGTAGCGCTGCCTGCTTCGGCTGGTAGAACGGTCAAACGGTGCGAATTCTCGTCTATTCTGTGCAACTGCACCGTACTCAAATTCGGGCCGTAGCGATCGGGATAGTGCACTCCACTCATAAATTCTTGGGCGTAGGTGCTGACAGCCCTCACCAAGCTTTCAAAAAACTCCCGTCCCCCGCTGAGGGGTTCGCCGATGCCTGTCACATAACATTCAGCGCTCATTAGTATAGAAAGCACTGGCCGTGTATCTAACTGGCTAGATACCGATCCGTCGCTCAACCCTTCCAGAACCAGGGTGCAATTCGGCAGACTGTACTGACGCCTAATAGTCATTTTTATTCCACTTCTCCATCAAACAAGCTAACCCAGAAGCGCTGCATTCCGGCCGTCCCCGTACAAAATAGCAGTTTGCTCAACAAGTTTAAAGCGAGTTCGTTGAGCTTGTCGTCGGAATTGTAAGCTGCAACTAGCGATCGCTTCGGGTTCATGCGCGATCGAAAATGAGCTCGAAAGCGTTCTAAATAATCGGCAAGCTGCAAGTTCTCGCTGAGGGGGAGATTTCTCGATCGCAACTGCTGCGAATCTAGCAGCAACTGGCGAATTGTCGCGGTTAACTTGCGCGCCATATTACAGGCGATCGCCACCAGCGCTTTTGCCTCCACCACCGTCAGGGAGCGGCGCTGGGTATAGCGTCTCAGCGGGTTAGTATTCCGCATCATCCAAAAGGCAACCCGATTTTTGATAATTGACTCCAATTCCAGGTCTTTTGACACTGCCAGCATTTCTTCCGCCCCTCCGAGATACAAGGCTTCGATCGCCAGCAACATCAAATCAATTTGCAATCTAGCCCGACGGGGACATCCGCCATCGTTCGGCGACAAGTCTGGCAAACTGTCTAAAATCAACGGGTTTGACTCGGTAAGCAAAGTTTCTGACGGCATTAAGATCACGGGAACATCCATTCCAAACAAACTATACGGTTATCCGGGGTCTCGGGCATGACAAATTGTGAACCGAGGACTCCTCTGGGATACTTTATTTTTATCAATCACTTTTATGTGTCTTTTAAATCTAGCAGCAACCGACCGTCACGGGGGAGATCCGGTGGCAGGAGTTCGATCGTCCACCGCCCGTTTCCCCAGCCGATCCCTTAAAGCTTTGTGATTTCCCGCCGAAGCCGGGGAGAAACCGACCAGGACGATCGAACTTGACCATTCCCAATTCTCGATTCCCCATTGCGATCGATCAATGTTCCTGCTTCTGCGATTTCGCCACCGCTTCTCTTTGAGCCGTAAAATCAGTAGCCGTCGCCCCATCCCTCAGACTAATTTTTCCCTTAAGGGTGTCTCCCTCCAAAATTCCTCGCAGTTTAACAGAACTGTTTTGAGCGATCGCACTGGAGTCCCTGCAACCTTCTAAATTAGGAACCACACCCGACAAGCTCAATCCTTGAGTTTCCCACTTACCAACTAAAGAAGGTTTCTCCTCTGCTGTTTTTTTGCGATCGGCCTCGCTGCTACCTCGCAAATTACCGTTCAAATAAACACCAGATTGCTCGATTGTCAATACCAAAGTATCAGATTTCAGACATTCGGGCAAACTGTTAGCATCGAAGCGATAACTTCCCGCAAGTGCCGGAGGAGCCTTTAAATTTGTTTCGCCGTAAGCAGTTACTACCTTAAAAAGTACCGCAACAATGGCGATGGAAATACCATAAAATGTTAACATTTTGACATTAAAATGAGGCATAAGTTTGGTAGTTGGTTGTTGGCAGTTGGCAGTTGGCAGTTGGCAGTTGGTTGTTGGCAGTTAACAGTTAACAGTTGGCTGTTGGCTGTTAGCTGTTAGTTGTTAGTTGTTAGTTGTTATTAGGAATTGAGAATTGGGCGGAGCGAAGCGGAGGGATTGGGAATTCGTAGCAAGTAACCAATAACCAATAACTAATAACCAATTCCCCACAACTAATGACTAATGACTAATGACTAATGACTAATGACTAATGACTAATGACTAATGACTACCTTCGAGGAAGTACCGAAGCCAAGTGCGATCGCGCTTTAACGTAGCACCGCGCAATCAGCAGCGAAGAATGACACTGTACCGCCAATTCATCAGTATACTGTCCCAAGGTTTGGCGCTCAATTCCCCACTCCCGACTCGTACCTGCAATAGTCAAATCAGCATTAGCAGAAGCAGCAATCACGGCTTGAATTGGATCGGCAGCCTCTACAATCGGAGTTTCAATGCGCGATCGCACCTCAATAGGCAACTGTTCCATCACTCGCTGAAACTCGTAACTCAGCTCGTTTCCCTCGAACCCGTTTACCCCCACCCGCAGCACCGTCAAACGGCGTTCCTCGCTATTAACTAACAGTCTCAGCGCCAATTCTAAGCCCAAATCATCGTGAATATTTGCAGCGTAAGGCACTAACAAATTATTCAACCGTTCCCGGCCTCTGTCAACAAAAATTGCTACATCCACCTTAGCGCTGCTGAGAATTTGACCGACACGCCCTCCCAAACGGTTGCTGCTAAAAGTGGGCCTGTGCCATCCTACCAAAATCAAATCCGCGCGATCGAGTTCCGCAATTTGCGCCGTTTCCCGCGCCACATCCTTAGTAACCCGAATGATCGGATGCACGAATTTTCTCGCATCCGGCAATTCCAAACTATCAATTAATTCTGATAATTTTGAGCGGCGCTCTTGAATAATGCGATCGGCTTCCGCAGGCGTACTTTGAAAAGCATAATCCTCATTGAATTCGATCAAACTCAGAGGATGAACTGCCGCCGACTGCAAATCGTTACCGCCCGTACCCGCCACCGGCAGCGCCAGCCCTACCGCTAGTTGCAGCAAACCTTTCTGCGTGCTAGGATTAGCAACAGGCACTAAAATTCGATAAGTTTTCAGCAAGTTGTTAACTGTTTCTTCGCTGCTAGTAGCAATTGGTAAATCTTCTAATTCTGAATCCTCAGAGCTAACTTCTGAAATATCTAACCGAATTAACCGTTTGGGATAAGTCCACTCCAGCAGCGGCGAAGTCATGAAAGTTGTGACTAATGCCATAATAACTAACATTGTAAATAGCACAGGCGAAATCACACCCAGAGAAAGACCGATATTCAACACAATTAGTTCAGTCAAACCGCGAGTATTCATCATCCAACCAAGCGCAGAAGCTTCGCGGTTGCTAATACCGCAGACTCTAGCAGCCGTGTAAGTACCGACATATTTTCCAATAATTGCTACTCCCAAAACTGCGGCGCACAGCAGCCACAATTCGGGACTGTTGAGCAGACCGATTTGAGTACGCAAACCGCTGTAAGCAAAAAAGATTGGCAGCAGAAATATTAGGACAAAATCTTCGGTTTTCTCAGCTAATTCTCTGGTGAGTCCGGCATTTTTTGGCATTGCAGCACCAAGCAAAAATGCACCGAAGATTAAATGAATGCCGATCAATTCAGTAATTAAGGCAGAAGCTACAACTCCCATGTAAATTCCCGCCAGCACTAACTGCGTTAATCTGCCCGTGCGGTTGTAGTGCTTGGAAAGCCGCTGCAAGAACCAGCGGACTACAGTCATCATGAAACCAATGTAAATTAAAGATTCAATAATGGTCGGCAAAGCGCCCAGCATCGAATTAGTTCGAGTAACTGCGATCGCCACGGCTAACAAACACCACGCCGTCACGTCATCTACAGCAGCGCAAGTTAAAGCCAGCGTCCCCAATTTAGTATTCTGCAAGTTGTGTTCTGTAATAATTCTTGCCAGCACCGGAAAGGCAGTAATTGACATCGCAGCGCCCAAAAACAGGGCAAAGGCTGTAAATGAAACGGTATTATTTGAAACAATCGGATACAGCAGCATTGCTAGGATGCTTCCCAGGGAAAACGGCACTAAAATGCTGACGTGGGAAGTTAAGATCGCTACATCTAAATTGTTTTTGAGATACTTAGGGTTCAGTTCTAAACCAATCAAGAACATGAAAAATATCAGCCCCACCTCAGACAGCACGTTGAGGAAAGGAACGGCTTCGGCTGGAAAAAGTGCTGTTGCTAAACCTGGTGCAACTAAGCCCAACAGAGAAGGCCCGAGCATAATTCCGGCTACAATTTCTCCAATGACTTGAGGTTGTTTGATCGATCGAAATGCTAAACCGACAAGTCTCGAAAGTGCGATCACAATTAGAACTTCAAGCAAGACGAGAATGGGGATGGGCATGGCGTTTTTAGCTTTGGGATTTTTGCGGTGCCAGAGGGAACTCGTAAAGCCGGTAGAATTGCCGATCGAACAAAATGGCTCAAAGCTCGATCGAACTAAAGAAGGCGCAAGACACGCACCAACAAAGCCATTGTCTCACAACCTAACTAAGGCTTTGACAACCTTGTTATATGGATTTTTTGTTTTTGTAAGAAGCGCTGGCGAGTAACTCGCAACCGTAGGGTACGCCCCACGCACCAAGCCAGCCCGCATCTGGCTCCCTCGGGCGCGCACCCTACGGATAACCCAACCAAATGGCGATCGGATTGTCAGCAAAACTGGTGTGTCCTGTGATAAACTAGACAAGTTGTTTAAGTTCGCACATCCGGGTTTTCGGGTGTTTCCAAGGTGCAAATCTTGAGAAATACTACCGGGTGGAGGATTAACCCGAATACAGGAGTTTAAAATACAATGCCAGTAGTCAGTTTGGCTCAAATGCTAGAGTCAGGAGTTCACTTCGGACACCAAACCCGCCGGTGGAACCCGAAAATGTCTCCCTACATTTTTACAGAGCGCAACGGGGTTCACATCATCGACCTCGTGCAAACCGCTCAGCTCATGGAAGATGCCTACGAGTACATGAGAGTGGCCTCAGAAAAAGGCAAAAAGTTTTTGTTCGTGGGTACAAAGCGCCAAGCTGCCGGGATTGTAGCGCAAGAAGCTCAACGCTGCGGCGCTTACTACGTCAACCAGCGCTGGCTGGGGGGAATGCTCACCAACTGGACGACGATTAAGTCCCGCGTGGAGCGCCTCAAGGATTTGGAGCGCCGCGAGGAAATCGGTGCCCTAGATTTGTTGCCGAAAAAAGAAGCTTCGGTGCTGCGCCGAGAACTGGCAAAACTCCAGAAGTATCTGGGCGGAATCAAAACTATGCGTAAGATTCCCGACGGAGTGGTGCTGGTAGACCAACGCCGCGAATATAATGCTGTGTTGGAATGCCAAAAGTTGGGAATTCCCATCGTCTCTCTGTTGGACACCAATTGCGACCCGGATTTGGTTGACATTGCGATTCCAGCAAATGACGATGCTATTCGATCGATCAAGCTGATTGTCGGTAAGTTGGCTGATGCCATTTACGAAGGTCGTCACGGTCAGCCCGGTGGCGACGGTGACTACGACGACGACTACGAAGGTGGCTACGAAGGCGCTGAATATGATGGCGAAATCGAAGAATTGGATGACCCCAATTATGTAGACCCCGACGAAGCCGCTGAGGCCGAGGGCGAAGAGACCGAAAGCTAATATTGCGATCGGAATTTGACACCAGGCAATTAAAAATTAAAGATTGAAAATTAAAAATAATAATTATTTTTAGTTTGATATTTTTGATTTTTAATTGTACATGGCACGAGTCTAAGTCATTAGTAGAGTTCTGGCAAAAGCATTCATTGTGTTAGTGTTAGCACCAAAATTAATTGGGGTGCTACACGTACAAAGTCCGCCCTAATGCCGACTAGGTATTTCTTCACTCCTGTCCAATCATTAACATTAAGATTAGTAACTAATGACTAATGACTAATGACTAATGACAACTAAGAGGGCGGACACGCACCATCCACCGCCCCTACTGACTAATGACTAATGACTAATGACTAATAACTAATTTTGATTGGGAACTTAAGGAAGATGGCGGATATATCTGCAAAACTTGTTAAAGAATTGCGCGACAAGACTGGCGCTGGCATGATGGACTGCAAAAAAGCCCTCATTGCAAACGAAGGCGATATCGAAACATCAATTGAGTGGTTGCGGAAAAAAGGTCTGGCTGGGGCTGACAAAAAAGCCGGACGGGTTGCCTCAGAAGGACTCGTAGGCAGCTACATTCACACGGGCGGCCGCGTGGGAGTGCTGGTGGAAGTTAACTGCGAAACTGATTTTGTGGCACGCCGCGAAGAATTCCAAAGTTTAGTACGCAATATTGCGATGCAAATTGCAGCTTGCCCGAATGTGGAATACGTGAACCTTGAAGATATTCCTGCCGAAATTGTCGAAAGAGAAAAGGCAATAGAAATGGGCAAGGATGACTTGGGCAACAAGCCGGACAATATCAAAGAAAAGATTGTTCAAGGGCGGATTGACAAGCGCATGAAAGAGTTATGTTTGATGGATCAGCCTTTTATTCGAGATCAAAATATCTCGGTGGAAGAGTTGGTGAAACAAACCATCTCCCAAATCGGAGAAAATGTCCAAGTGCGCCGCTTCGTGCGCTTTGTGTTAGGCGAAGGCATTGAGAAGGTAGAAGCTAACTTTGCCGATGAAGTAGCAGCCCAAATGGGTGCTCAGTAATTCACAATTAAGATTGGGAATTGAAATTAAAAATGTGAAAATTAGCTTTTCACATTTTTAATTTTTAATGACAAAATGGGTTTAAAGTAGTTGTAGGGTGCGTCGTCCTCAAAAAATACAAAACAAATATCGACAATCTTACAGTGACGCACGTAAGATAATTTATCGAAAATTGTACTAGAAAACAATTGTTGGCTTTGTTTCCACGGATCGGAAGTGTCAGGTAGTCGCCTTCATATTGTCGATTGAATTTAGAGATTGTTTACGGCGACACACCCTAGGAATTTTTAGTTTTATACGACGTCCTATTTTAATTTTATACGGGAGATATGGTGGGAGCAAGAGAACGCATAGAGCAAGATTTGGCAGGACTAGAAGAGAGTTTAGCAGCCTTGAATGTGGAGTTTCGCAGTACATACGACAGTTATTTAACTTCCTTGGGACAAGCGGTGCGGCAGCAGTTAATTTTGGCTTGCTATCACCTTTGCACTCAATCCGCGCCGGAGTCGTTTCTCAAGTTGTCCTTCGATGGGCGGCAAAAAATGCAGCAGTCTGTAAGGCTTTTGGCTGCTGCGTCGGAGGAAAAATTGCGATCGCTAGTGACTGAAGCAGAGGCAGAGGAAGAGGAAGAGGAAGAGGACTTCGACAAAAACGAAGAAGAGGAAGAGGAAGAGGAAGAAGAGGAGGAAGAGGAAGAAGAAGAGGAAGAGGAAGAAGAGGAGGAAGAGGAAGAGGAAGAAGAGGAGGAAGAGGAAGAAGAAGAGGAAGAGGAAGAGGAAGAGGAAGAGGAAGAGGAAGAGGAAGAGGAAAAGAAACAACTTTCAGCCATTAACTATCTATTTTCAGTGGCAAATTATCATGTGCCAAATGCTAATTCTCCCGAAAGTTTGGCGCGCTGGCAAAATAGTATTGAAAAGTCGATCGTCCTGATTCTCAAACTGCTTTCTCGTGACACCAACCGCTTGCTGCAACAGTCGGGAATCTTGCCCAATCAATTGCCAGAACCTATTCTAGAAGCTGCTTATGCTGCTGAAGCTTCGGGCGACAGCGTTGCTGGGCCGCCTAACTTATTAAACTTAATCGTTCAAGCCGATAGCTCTTCGGCACCGCCAAACTTAGCACAAGCACAGGTTACTATGGCCGTGCACATTACAGCAATTAAACTGCGGTTGTCAGAAATAGAGTTTGCCGATGCGGGAACTTCGGCTTGGCGCCAGCAAGTTCGCAACCTCTCTGTGAAGTTAAACTCCCTAGGCCGGGATTACCAGAAAAAGCAGCGGGAACTTGCTGTGGTGGAGGCTGAGTCGGCTTGGCGATCGAGTTGGTTTGAAGATTAGTCAGTTGGTTGTTGGCAGTTGGCCGTTGACAGTTGGCAGTTGGTTGTTGGCAGTTGGTTGTTGTCTGGGATTCTTGAGCTATGATTAATGACTAATGACTAATGACTAACAACTAATGACTAACAACTAATGACTAATGACTAATGACTAACAACTAATGACTAATAACTAATGACTGATGACTAACAACCAACCAGAATGGCAGCGATTGCAAAAAGCTCTTTCAGTAGAAGCCGATCGCGGATTTAACGACATCCAGGGCAGTCAATACCGCTTCAGCGAGTTTCTCGGCTTGAGTTTGAGACAGTTGGCCGGTGCTGTGGCGGCTTCTGCAGCGTGCGATCGCGCCCGAGCTAGACAATTAGCTGCTGAATTTGACATCTACCCTCAGAAGGATCTTGAAGCGCGCCAGCATTCGATCGCCATTACGGTGAGTTTCCTCAGACAAATGGAACAAGTTTGGGAAACAGCAGCCCGCAGCCCGATCGAACAAAGCGATTCTGAACAAAGCGCCCCGGCAGTTTCCGTTCCCCGAACTGCACCGCTGAGTGCGGCACCGCCACCGCCCAGCTTGACTCTAGACCAACCCTTAACCCGCGTCACCGGCATCGGCCCCGCCAACGGCAACCGCTTGCTAAAACTCGGTTTAAACACTGTATACGACTTGCTTTACTACTATCCCCGCAATCACATCGACTATGCAAAGCAAGTACAAATTCGCGAGTTGGTAGCAGGGGAAACTGTCACTTTAATCGCCGAAGTAAAGCGGTGCAATTGCTTTTCTAGCCCGAAGAATAAGAAATTAACGATATTAGAAGTAATCTTAAAAGACCGCACGGGAGAAATAAAAATTAGCCGCTTTTTTGCAGGGCCTCGCTACAGCAATCGCGGGTGGCAAGAATTTAAAAAGCGCGAGTATTGTACAGGTGCGGTGCTGGCAGCTTCGGGGTTGGTGAAACAAGGTAAATATGGCATTACTCTAGAAAATCCCGAGTTAGAAGTATTAGACGATTCCGAAGGTGCGATCGAATCTATGAAAGTCGGCCGTCTGATCCCAGTGTATCCTCTGACGGAAGGGGTTGATGCTGGTTCGGTGAGGCGATCGATTTTGGCTGCGATGCCGGCGGCGAAACTGTTGCCGGAATCGCTACCGGATGATTTGCGCGATCGTTACGGCTTAATGGGTTTAGCCGATGCGGTGGCAAATATTCACTTTCCGCTCGATCGCGATTGCTTGTCCGCCGCCCGCCGCCGCTTAGTTTTTGATGAATTTTTCTACCTGCAATTAGGACTTTTGAAGCGCCGCCAAACCCAAAGAAAAGCTCAAGCTAGCGCAGTCATCCTTCCTAGCGGGAAATTGATCGAACATTTCTATGAAATCTTGCCTTTTGCGTTGACAAATGCTCAGGAAAGAGTAATTAACGACATCTTAAATGATTTAGCTTCGTCGCAACCGATGAACCGATTAGTACAAGGCGATGTCGGCGCTGGCAAAACTGTAGTCGCCGTAGTCGCAATGCTGGCAGCAATTCAATCGGGCTATCAAGCGGCTTTAATGGCACCGACAGAAGTTTTAGCAGAACAGCATTACCGCAAATTGGTAGGTTGGTTTAATTTGATGCACTTGTCTGTGGAACTGTTAACTGGTTCGACAAAGGTAGCCAAGCGCCGGGAAATTCACAGCCAGTTAGAAACCGGAGAATTGCCTGTTTTAGTGGGAACTCACGCACTGATTCAAGATACGGTGAATTTCCACAAATTGGGTTTGGCGGTAATTGACGAACAGCACAGATTTGGGGTGCAGCAGCGCGCTAAATTGCAGCAGAAAGGCGAATCTCCGCACGTTTTGACGATGACGGCAACTCCCATTCCCCGGACTCTGGCGCTGACGCTGCACGGCGATTTAGACGTGAGTCAAATTGATGAACTTCCCCCCGGTAGGCAGGCGATTCAAACGACGGTTCTGTCGGCAAAAGAACGCCTCCAAGCTTACGATTTGATTCGGCGGGAAGTGGCGAGCGGCCGTCAAGTTTATGTGGTGCTGCCGCTGGTGGAGGAGTCGGAAAAGTTGGATGTGCGATCGGCAATTGAAGAAAAAGAAAAACTTCAAAGCAGTGTATTTCCTGAGTTTAAGGTGGGTTTGCTCCACGGCAGGATGAGCAGTGCGGACAAAGATGAGGCAATTACGAAGTTTCGGGACAAAGAAACTGATATTTTAGTATCTACAACTGTGGTGGAAGTGGGAGTAGATGTGCCGAATGCTACGGTAATGCTGATTGAAAATTCGGAGCGTTTTGGACTGTCGCAATTGCACCAGTTGCGGGGTCGTGTGGGCCGGGGCAGCAACCGTTCTTATTGTTTGTTAATGCCGGGTTCTAAGACGGCGGAAGCTATGCAGAGAATGAAGGTTTTGGAACAATCTCAGGATGGTTTTTTTATTGCGGAAATGGATATGAGATTGCGGGGGCCGGGTCAGGTTTTGGGAACTCGGCAGTCGGGTTTGCCGGATTTTGCTTTGGCGAGTTTGGTGGAGGATCAGGAGGTTTTGGAGTTGGCGAGGGCGGCTGCTCAAATGGTAATTGAGAATGATGAAACTTTGAATCAGTGGCCTGTGGTGCGGGATGAGTTGGAGAGGAGATATCAGCGGATGATGAGTGGGTCGATTTTGACTTAAGAAACCCAAAAAACCCGGTTGAAACCGCCGGGATTCCAACCGCCGGGATTTCAGGTACATCACAAATTCGATCGCACATTTGTCTCAAATGCGATCGCCCATAAAACCAAAAACCCGGCGGTTGAAACCCAAAAATCCCGGCTAACAGCGTATTTGATTTTGACAACATTTAATATTTATGCTACAATTGCGCGAGACATATCACAATTAAAGCTCAACTATAAATGTATGGAAGCTGTAATTGAAAGCATTGTAAGTAAGCTGCGTTATTTAGCTAAACCGCAGCTAGAAGTTGTGCTTAATTTTGTTGATTTCCTAAATTGGCAGTCAGGGTCTGGCTTGTCATCAAAGGCCAGCGATTCTGACGCAGAAATGGGCGATCGCGAGTTTGAAATACTTTTAGATGAATTTGCTGATGTTTTTATTAAAAACAAGGGAGTAAATGTCCCTAGGCTATCGGATTTTGCGGTGAGTCGTGCTGGTATCTATGAGGATCGTCCATAGCAATGTTATGTCTTGTGGATACGAATATTTTACTGCGGTTTGCCGATCGCTCTCATCCTTTATACCCTGTAATCCGAACTGCCGTAAAAAAATTGCGACAAGATGGATATAAACTTCAAGTAGCATCACAAAACTGCGTTGAGTTTTGGAATGTTGTGACTCGCCCGATCGAGAAAAATGGCTTTGGGTTGACTCCTGAGAAGTGCCGATCGCCAGTTACGCCGGATCGAGCGTCTTTTTCCGCTGTTTCCCGACACGCATTTAACATACTCCGAGTGGCGTAGGTTAGTTGTTACTTACAGAGTTTCGGGAGTTCAGGTACATGATGCTCGTCTTGTGGCTATTATGAAAGCAAACGGTGCAGCACATATTTTGACGCTAAATATTAAGGATTTTACTCGCTACGCCAGTGAAGGAATTGTGCCGATCGATCCGAACACTATCTCTGAATCATAAAACCCGATCGCCCATCCACAAAAAATGCGATCGCGGGGTCTCAGAAACCGGGTTTTTTCCGAAATACTTCCCTACAACCCACAGATTCGGGCAAAAACCCGGTTTCTTGGATTATCGATCGCCCCTAACTCCCTCCAAACGCAGGAAATGCACCCGGCCCGATCGATCGCCCGCTACAACTGTCACTCCATCATGGGCGATCGCACAGCCATTAAACTCACCCTCTCCGCTGAAACTAGCAACCTCTTTACGTGTGAGTAAATCCCAGATTTTCAGGGTTTTATCCGAAGATGCGGAAATCGCTGTTTTTCCGTCGCGTGCTATCGCGACTGCCCTTACCTCGCTAGTATGACCGGTGAGGGTTCTCAGTTCCGTGCCACTTTCTGTGTCCCAGATTTTCAGGGTGTGATCCCCTGAAGCGGAAATCGCCGTGAGGCCGTCTGGTGCGATCGCCACTGCTGTTACATCGCGAGTATGACCCGTGAGAGTTTTCAGTTCCCGGCCTGTCTCGGTGTCCCAGATTTTCAGCGTATTATCGTATGAAGCGGAAATCGCGGTTTTACGGTCTGGTGCGATCGCGACTGCATTTACCCTGGAACTATGACCCCTGAGAGTTTTTAGTTCCCGGCCTGTCTCGGTGTCCCAGATTTTCAGGGTACCATCCCATGAAGCGGAAATCGCTGTTTTACCGTCGGGTGCGATCGCCACTGCATTTACCCAGTAACGATGACCGGTGAGAGTTTTCAGTTCCCGCCCTGTCTCGGTGTCCCAGATTTTCAGGGTTTCATCCTCTGAAGCGGAAATCGCCGTGAGGCCGTCTGGTGCGATCGCCACTGCTTTTACCCATTTACTATGACCGGTGAGAGTTTTCAGTTCCCGCCCTGTCTCGGTGTCCCAGATTTTCAGGGTTTCATCCTCTGAAGCGGAAATTGCTGTTTTTCCGTCTGGTGCGATCGCCACTGCATTTACCCATTTACTATGACCCGTGAGAGTTTTCAGTTCCCGCCCTGTCTCAGTGTCCCAAATTTTCAGGGTTTCATCCCCGGAAGCGGAAATCGCTGTTTTGCCGTCTGGTGCGATCGCCACTGCATTAACCCTAGAACTATGACCCGTGAGAGTTTTCAGTTCCCGACCTGTCTCAGTGTCCCAAATTTTCAGGGTTTCATCCCCGGAAGTGGAAATCGCTGTTTTTCCGTCGGGTGCGATCGCCACTGCATTTACCTCAGAACGATGACGATGACCGGTGAGAGTTTTCAGTTCCCGGCCTGTCTCGGTGTCCCAGATTTTCAGGGTTTCATCCTCTGAAGCGGAAATCGCTGTTTTGCCGTCTGGTGCGATCGCCACTGCTGTTACCGAGTAACTATGACCGGTGAGAGTTTTCAGTTCCCGACCTGTCTCGGTGTCCCAGATTTTCAGCGTATTATCCCCGGAAGCGGAAATTGCTGTTTTTCCGTCTAGTGCGATCGCCACTGCATTAACCCTAGAAATATGACCTGTGAGAGTTTTCAGTTCCCAGCCTGTCTCAGTGTCCCAGATTTTCAGGGTATTATCCTCTGAAGCGGAAATCGCTGTTTTGCCGTCTGGTGCGATCGCCACTGCTTTTACCCAGTAACTATGACCGGTGAGAGTTTTCAGTTCCCAGCCTGTCTCGATGTCCCAGATTTTCAGCGTATTATCGTATGAAGCGGAAATCGCTATTTTACCCTCTGGTGCGATCGCCACTGCATTTACCCATTTACTATGACCCGTGAGAGTTTTCAGTTCCCGGCCTGTCTCGGTGTCCCAGATTTTCAGCGTATTATCCCCGGAAGCCGAAATCGCTGTTTTACCGTCGGGTGCGATCGCCACTGCATTTACCGCGCCACTATGACCGACAAGCGTCCGCAGCGCACCTTCATTTGCCCGCTCTAAATTAGCCCTCAAAGGCCGCAGCCAAGGACAATCTTTCCACTCCTTTGCTTGTGCCAGCATCCCCTGAATCTGCGGCATTTCAAAATCCAGCAATCTCCCCCATAAATGCTCTACAAGCTGCGTTTTATCCCTATCCAAAACGTGCGCCGACTTGCGAATCGCCCCTTGAATCAACCGCAAATTTTCCGTTTGCCCCTCCGACAACAAAATATCAGAAATTCTCGCCAAATCGTAATCCTCAATTAACGCTTGAACCCCCAACGCATCCAACTTCGCCTCAATAAAATCAAAATCCGTTAACAACTGATGCAGCCGTTCCCCTTGAACACTCTGGGCCAAATGCCCCGGCAGAGTTTCCAAAGCATAAAGCCGCTTTTTCGGCGACAGTTTCCCCAACCGTTCTTTAAACTTACTCATCGCCGTACAAATCCTCCCACAAATTATCAGAAATCGCCGTTTCAATATCCCGCAGCGAAACCCCAGCTTTCTGCACAACATCTATACGATGCAGAAATCTTTGGAAACTCGCGTGATAGATACTGTAATCGGGAGGACTATCACCGCTACGCCGCAGAAACTGTTCCCAATCATCCAGAACTTCCTGCACATCCAAAGCATCTTCCTCAGCAAAATCCGCCAAAATATCGCAGGAAACCGGCTTGCGAGTTTTCGTCAACAAATAAATCACCTTCAACTTCCGGCGGCGCAATTCTTTATCCCTAACTGCCATTTCCATCCGCGCCCAATGCTTCTCATAATATCCCTCCAACTCCCTCGGCAAATCTTGCAAATTCACATCGCTGTACTTGCCGCTATCGATATCATTCAGCACATAGCGCAGGTACATAAAATTATTCTGGCTTTTTTGGGCCACCGCCGCCACAAACTGTTCCCGCTGCAAATTTTGACGGTTAATCCAACTCTGAATTGACGCGCTGTTCCCCGTGCGTTTGTCAATATAAACCTTGACATCCGCCAAACTTTCTGCACTGTACTGCATCAGATCGAAAACCTGATGATTTGGCAAAGGCAGAGTTTTCGGCTGCTTCGAGACAATAAAATAAACATTATCCGGCAAAGCATCTGGCAAATACAAAACATTGCTGCCGCGCCCCTGCAAACTGAGATCGACTTCATCCAGGGCATCCACCACCACAATCAACTTTTTGCCGCCCAATTTAGCGCTGACTTCCCCCAACAATCGACTCAGAAAGTTGCCATCTCTGGTCGCATTTTCCGGCAGTTGCGGATAATTTAGTTGAAAGCCTCGAATTAACTGAGTGCAGGCATTTTCCAGAAATTGTTCTGCCCGGACAATGCCTTGAGATTGCGAGTTAAAATGGGCAACGCAGCGCCGCTTCAGCAGCAGCACTAACTTGGCCATAATTGAACTTTTCCCCACACCCGGATCGGCTTCTAAAA
This sequence comes from Tychonema sp. LEGE 06208, assembly GCF_015207505.1. GTDB lineage: Bacteria > Cyanobacteriota > Cyanobacteriia > Cyanobacteriales > Microcoleaceae > Microcoleus. The sequence continues at coordinate 2,253 of NZ_JADEWT010000106.1, read as the reverse complement.
CAAAATAGCCTTTGCGATTGTTCTGCAAAAATTCGGCAATTGCTGCAAACACAAATTGGCGGCCGGTAAAGTCTTGAGTCCGGTCTGCAATAATCGTTTCGCACTCGTAGGGAAGTGGCAATCGGGGCGCGGCAGTATCGACAAATCGTTCCAGCAAATTCTGAATCTGCGCCAAATCATCGCGGATGCCAATTTCTATTGATTCCAATTTCACCATCACTTGACAAATCTGCTGCTGCGTCGCCACCGCTTCCAACTTTTGCAGAATTTCCCCATTTTGCAGCCCCAAATCTCTCAGTTCAGCTAAAGCAATTTGGTGGAGATTCAACAGCATCGCCGCAAACTTTTCGCCTCCCTTCGCCGCATCCAGTTTCAGCACTTCGCGGTACGCTTTCGGGAAAGTTGTATACAGCTTTTCCGCCATAAATTCCACAATTGCCGCATCGAAGGATTTCCCCTGGCTGCGGGCGAATTCCTGCAGGAAACTTGCCCAATCTTCCGGTGTCAATCCCGTAACGCGATCGAACTCCTCGACATCCGCAGAAAAAATCTTGGTTAGCTGTTCTTCGGAAATCTGCAAACCCCTTGACAAATCGGCTGCTTGTGTGTTAATGTTCAGCCAATATTCGGGAGTCTTTTCGGCTAATTCGTTTAAAGCCTGTTTTGGATAAGGCAAATTTTTGGTTTCGGCGATCGCAATTAATTGATCCGACTTCGCAACCTCTCTCAAAATATAGCCGATCGCCTCACCCGCCGCCTTAATCAAATCATGATTGTCGAGAATATTCGGATTTTTTGCCAGTTTTTCCGTCATCCGATTTCCCAAGTCATTCGCCGCGATATTCCCCGCGATACCACCGGCGATCGCTGCTAAGATAGAAACTCCCCCAAGTGCGATCGGGCCGCCCATCATCCCCGCTGCTGCTTGAGTTGCCGGATTGGCGATCGCATTTGAAATAAGCTGCCCCACAGCCATCACCGCACTGCATCCAAGAACCCGAACTTTAGTATTAGCTAAATCTACTAACGGCATTTTAAATAATTCCCATACTTTGCAGTAGTTTAGCGCGGCGAGATAATTAAATACAAGGTTAATTAATCTCACATTTTGCACCATTCTTAATAACAAGCAAAATGCCTGTTCCACAAAAAACTCTTCTTGTGGGGTTGGTGTCTCGCCCGCCCAAAAAACACAGCCGCCCAAAAAATACAGCAGTCTCCTCCGCCCAAAAAACACAGCCGCCCAAAAAACACAGCAGTCTCCCCCGCCCAAAAAAAACACAATGGCAGATTCTTCAGTCATCTTTAGACAACTTGAGCCGTGAAACAGAGGTTTTCAAGCCCTGGCGGCCCCAACAACTAGCGCCAGATATTTGTGTACCCGTCCCGTTAACCGATTTGTAAACTTTTTTATAGATCCGATCGCCCTGCTTTTTTTTGACGGATAATATCTGTTTATTAATTTTTTAACTCTAGCGATCGCCCACAAAAAAATTTACTTTTCTTTACAAAGTAGCAACGAAAAAACAGAGCCCCAGGCAAGAATTTCGTTACAGACTTTAAATGCGGCGCGCGATCGACTAGAGTAAAAAAAATGGCTTTATCCGTTTATTCATCGCAAAGGAAACAAAGCTCATGGTTCAACGCGGTTCGACAGTCCGGATTCTTCGCAAAGAATCCTTCTGGTATCAAGAAGTGGGCACCGTTGCTACGGTAGACCAAAGCGGCATTAAATACCCTGTTATCGTTCGCTTTAACACCGTAAATTATGCAGGCGTCAACACCAACAACTTCGCCCAAAGCGAAGTAGTGGAAGTGGCCGCACCCAAAGCAAAAGCCAAAACAGCCACTCCAGCAGCTTCCGGCGGCAAGCAAACCACCGTAGATCCGAAAACCCGCAAAACAGGCAGCGGAGCAACCCCCCAGCAGCCGAAAACTTCGACCGGCAGCAAGCCTGGTGCAGAAGTTCCCGGCAGCGTCGAAGGTTCGCCAAATCAAGGAACAGAACAACGCTAATTGTGCCAGAACTGCCAGAAGTTGAAACTATTTGCCGGGGTTTGAACCAACTTACCCTCGATCGAGAAATTTTGGGCGGGGACGTGCTGTTAAATAGCTCGATCGCCCGCTCAATCTCTGCGACCGATTTTTTGACAAAACTCAAAGGAAAGTCGATCGCATCTTGGTATCGGCGCGGCAAATACCTCCTGGCAGAACTATCTCAATTGAGAGGGGGAGAGGGGGAGAGGGGGAGAG
>NZ_JADEWT010000105.1 GCF_015207505.1 Tychonema sp. LEGE 06208 | reverse complement strand
CCCCATGCCCCATGCCCTAAATTTCAATTCCTTCCAAAGTCATAATGACAGCATTCTTCATCAACATATCGCAGCGATCGGCATAAAAAGCTGCGGCCTTATCATACTTGTTGACTTGCAACACGCGCAAAAACATTTGCCTTGCTTGCGCGAATTGTTGCTGGTAGTGAAAAAAAATTCCCTGTTCAAAATAAGTTTGAGTTTGTGCTTTTAGTTCGATCATCATATCCGAGTCGCCGTCGTAAATTTCAAATACAGCCACAGGCGTTTGTTTTCCTTTGACTTGAACGCGATCGAGAAACCGACACTTATAATTTTGGGGATCGTCTATTCGACAAAGAGTCTGGACGCTAGCTACAATACCGACTCCGTAAAGCTTTGTCAATCCTTCCACACGCGCGGCTAAATTCACAGCATCAGAAATTACCGTACTTTCCATCCGTTCCGCTTCACCAATAGTACCCAACATTAAAGTTCCCGTATGCAAACCAATCCCTATCGAAATAGGTTGATATCCGCTATTTTGCCTGTGTCTGTTATAAATTTTAACTTGCTGCTGCATCTCAATTGCCGCTTGAACCGCATCTTCAGAACGGTTAGGAAACAAAGCCATAATTCCGTCACCAATGTATTTATCTATAAAACCGTTATACTGGCGGATAACTGGACCAACTCGGCTTAAGTAAGAGTTGAGAAATTCAAAATTTTCTCTAGGAGACATACTTTCTGACAGACTTGTAAATGAGCGAATATCGGCAAACATAATCGTCATTTCCGCCTGTACAGAGTCTCCCAATCTGGCATCAACAATGCTTTCAATCTTGAGAAACTTTAAAAATTCGCGGGGGACAAAGCGGGCCGAAGCTATTGCAATCTTTTCAAGTTCGCTTTTGCTGGCTTCGATTTGAGTCAGGGCGCGAAATGCTCTCAGCGTTGTCACTACTGTGGTAAATAACTTTTTGTTTGTGAGTTCTGTTTTAGTTTTGTAATCGTTAATATCGTAGCTGACAATTACAACATCTTCCGGCACTTGTCCCGGCTGTCCGGTTCGCAAAATAATTCGCACTATTTTATTGTCTAAAATATCGCGGATGTATTTTACAACTTCCAAGCCTGCCTCTTCTGTTTCCATCACTACATCCAGTAAAATCAATGCTACATCTGGATGGTCTTGGATCATTTCTTTGGCTTCTTTACCAGAAAAAGCGCTGATAAATGTGAGGGATTTGTTTTCAAATGTAAATTCATTTAAAGCTAGCTTTGTAATATTATGAATTTCTATTTCATCGTCTACAATTAAGATTTTCCAACTGTCTGGAATCGGTTGTTCTTGAACCTCGTCTTCTTCCGCAAATATTAATTCATCGTCGCCCAACGCTATTAATTCATCATCGTTTGCAGCGAACAGTTTTTTACTAGCTTCTGACATTAATTACTCTCCTAAATAAAATCCTATTAAAACTCGTGTTATAATAACTAATTACTAATTTTAGCTGGAAACTCCATCATAAATCTTGTACCTTTGTTCAATTGACTTTCGCAGGTAATTGTACCTTTGAGTTTTTGCGTAACGAGGTTGTAAATAATGTGCAGTCCCAATCCTGTGCCGCCCTTACCTCTTTTGGTGGTAAAAAATGGTTCAAAGATTTTACTGAGATTTTCTGGGGAAACTCCTTTGCCGTTATCTGCATATTCAAATATTAGCCGATCGCCCTCTAGCTTAAAATCAAAAGCCAGAATCCCTTCGTCTTCTCCATCGTAAGCGTGAACCAGGGAATTAAACACCAGATTTGTCACAATTTGACACAACACACCAGGATAACTGTCCAGTACAATATTTTCATCGCCTTTAATCTCTATTTTGTGTTTAGTTCTTCTTAGTTTGGCGGTTAAAGATGTCAAAATTTCCTCAAGATAATTTTTTAGGTTAAACGTGCGTTGTAATTCGCTCGACTGATCTACAGCCACTTCTTTAAAACTGTGAATCAAGTCAGCCGCCCGCGTCAAATTTGATAAGATCATATTACTGCTTTGCATGGCCGTATCCAGGAATTTTTCTAACTCGGAGCGTTTAATTTGCCCCTTGCTGTAAAGCTCAAAAAACTTTGTAACTTTTTCCGCCAGCAGCGAGGCGGCGGTGATACCGATGCCGATGGGAGTATTGATTTCGTGAGCAACACCTGCAACCAAACCCCCAAGGGCAGCCATTTTTTCCGATTCTACCAGTTTCTTTTGGGCAGATTTTAAATCTTCTAAAGTTTGGGAAAGCTCGGAAGTACGCTGCTGTACTAATTTTTCGAGATTCTGATTGAATTGCTGCAAATTTGTGTAAAGTTGGGCGTTTTCTATAGAGATAGAAATTTGAGAAGACAGCAGTTGTAATATTTCTAACCTTTCTGGCGTAAATGCGCCTGTAGTCAGATTGTTTTCTAAATATAGAATGCCGCTTAGTTTGCCTTGGTGGATTAACGGAGTGCAAAGAATAGATTTAGGTTGAAAAGCAATTATATAAGGTGCGTGAGTAAATTGTCCTTCGCGGCTGGCATCATTTAAAACTATACTTTCTTGGGTGCGGGCGACGTAGTTGACAACTGCAACTGATAGCAAAGTTTCTTCTCGCTCTTCATCTACAAAATTTATAGGAATTGATTGCATGACAGCAACGCGATCGGCATCCACAGAACCCGATGCTTCAATAACCAATTTACCATCTTTTTCTAGTATTAAAAATCCTGTTTCTCCTCCGGCATTTTCAATCACAATTTTCATCATCTTTGCCAGTAGTTTGTCGAGAACTATTTCGCTTGCTAATGTTTGTGAAGCTTTGACTGCGGTTGTCAAATCTAGCACCCCTGCACTGTCGCTCGTAGTGCAAGCGCTGCTGGTAGATTTGCGAGTTTCGATATTAGTTGAAATTGAGGCTAAAGTTAGCCACTGCGGGTATTTTGATTCTAAATGTCTTACTTTGGCTTGTGCTCCCCAGCGCTGATAGCAATAACGCGCTTCTATCAAGTAAGTCTTAGCAATTCTTTCTCGTCCTATGGATAAATAAAATGCTCCCGCTAATTCTGCTGCGAGTGCTTGTATTTGTATGTATCCGTTTTCTTGAGCTCCGGCAATTGCACGGTCGTAATATTCCATTGCTCTGACAATATCGCCGAAAATTTGCGCTATTTCTGCCTCGATCAAGTCGCATTTGTGCTGGAGGTTCATCGGCGCAGAAAGTGATTTTATTTGGAGTTTTCTGAGGTTGCTGCTGGCGCAAAAAAGATGCTCTTCTTGTTCCTCATTTGTTGCTTGTGGATAGGCTGCAAGTCTGGCGAGAGAATCGTAAAAATGGTATTCAGGAACATTAATAAAGCCCGCTACTCCATCTAAATAAAGTTCGGCCTGTGCTGCATTGTCTAGGGCTAGCTGAATATCTCCAAATAAATATGCTAATATTAATTTTTGCAGATAAAAGTGCTGTAAACCGACGCGATCGTTAGCTTTCAATAGCAGTCGCAACAATTTTTCTTCGTTATAAGTTTCACATAACAAAAGATTGGAAGTATCCGCATTATCCATCAATTGCCAAACTGTTTTCTGATATATTTGATTCCAAGTCAATACCGTTTCTTGCTTGAGTTGAAATAACAAATGGTTGTAATTAGCCATTTTTTGTTCTAGCGGCATCAATTCTTGACCGATGAAATACAAGGACTGACAAATATTTACCGCCGCATATCCTAGGGATTCTAAATCACCATTTTCAAGGGCGCTTTGATAGGCTTCTTCTAACAGTGGTAAAGTGTCCTTAACATGATGGTTGCCGTGCATCAAAACGAATGCGACTAAATTAAGAATCTTACTTTTAAATTCTAAAGCATTTAGTCGATCGATCAAATTCAAAGCTAATTGACCAAAGGTATCGCCTGATTCAATATCTCTAATTATTCTTTGTAAAATTGCTCCGTAATTAGCATAACCAAAAGCCGAAAAAACCGAATTTCCGTAGTTAATCGATAAATCAACTTGCTGGCATACAATCAGCGGTAACAGCACTGGTTCAACTATAAACGTAGCTGCAAACATACTGGAAAGCACGCGCATAGTTCCTAACTTGCGCGGATTTGTCATCACAGGTAAGTTAATTAAATCTTCTATTTTTTTGTCGCCTAAATAAGCTACTGTTTGGGCCATTGCTTGCTGAATGTGGAGGGGAACTGGCGACTCGGGCAAGTTTAGTCCTAACATTCTTAGTGCTTCTCTACCAATCTGTACAGCTTCTTGCAGTTTTGTTTGCATCGTACAAGCTGTGATTTGGATTTCAAAAACTTTGATTTTATCTAGTTCATTCTTTGCGTATTTTAGGACAATTTCTGCCCATTTTTCCATTTGTTCAAACTCGGTATTGAGGTAAGCAGCTTCTGCGGCTGACTCGTAGAGTGCCAGAGTCAAATCGTAATCGGTTTGCCAACTTTCCTGCGGCAGCAATTCAATACCTGCGGTTAAATATTTGACAGCCAGTTCGTAAGCTGCACTGGCTTTTGCTTTGCGGCCTGCAATTAAATTTAATTGGCATAATTGAAGTTTTTCTAATTCACTGCTGATGATTTGTCTGGCTGCATTTAGTTGGTTGACTGTATCAAAAATATAGTTTTCTAATTGCTCTGGAGGTGCGTTTTGTAGCAAAAATCTGCCTATTTTGAGATGAATTTCTTGTTTTTTGGGTTCGGATATTAAAGCATAAGCGGCTTGTTGAACTCGTTCGTGCAAAAATTTATAAGTCGCGCTAGCAGCATCAGCGATTGGTAGGGACAATTCATCTGTGAAATCTCTAGATATTTGGTCGGTTACTTCTGTAGTTGCTGCTAGTGCGAGCGGAATTTTGTAGGCGTTATTTACGGGCAGAATCAGACCGGACTGAAGAGCTTCCCAGAGGTCTGTTGCTGTGGAAACTAGAGATTTTCCACAGATTTTTGAGATAATTCCTAAATCAAATTTGTTGCCAACACAAGCAGCTAATTTTAGTAGTTGCTGGGTGGTTTCTGAAAGTTTCTGAATGTGATCGATCATTAATTCTACAACATTGTCAGTTATTCCTATTTCTTGTATTTGCTCGATATCCCACTGCCACTCACCTGCAATTTCGCATTTTCTCAAAGCTGGATATGCTTTTTGAGGATTCGACTCATAAATGTTAGGTTCGGCTATATCGACAGAAATATCGGAAGGTGTAAATTTGTATTTCAGCAGTTTTTTTGAGTAAATATACTTGAAAAATTGAGTTAGAAAAAAGGGATGACCTCCAGTTTTTTGGAAAAGCAATTCTGCTAAATCTAGTGATTTTTCTGGCGAGCAGCTCAGACTATCTGCAACAAATTGATTGACGCTGGTAATATCTAAATGCGAAAGGGATATTTCGCTGAAATTTCCCCCTGCTTTTTTAATTGCTTCGACGGTCAGCATTACAGGATGGTTTGCGTTAAGTTCTTGTTTTTTGTAGGCTGCAATGATTAATAAATATTGATTTTCTAGGTTTGTTGCTAGCAGTTGGATTAACTTAAGGGATGCTGAATCTACCCACTGTAAATCGTCGAGAAAAATTACTAAGGGGTGTGCTTTTTGAGCAAAGACTCGGATGAATTTTTGAAATACTAAATTAAAGCGATTTTGAGATTCATGTAATCCTAAGTCTGGCACTGGGGGCTGCAGCCCGACAATCATTTGTACTTCGGGAAGAACTTCAATAATTACTTGGCAGTTTCCGCCGAGGGCATTTAATATTTTTTGTCTCCAAACTTCTAGTTTGGCAGATGTTTCTGTGAGAATTTGGCGCAATAAGTCTTGAAAAGCTTGGATCAAAAAAGCGTAGGGAATATCGCACTTAAATTTTTCAAATTTGCTATCTATAAAATACCCGTTTGCCCGCAGGATAGGCTTGTGAATTTCATAGACTAACCAGGATTTTCCGATACCGGCAGAACCGGAAATTAATACTATTTCTGTATTTCCCTGTCTCATCCTATCGAAGGTATCGAGAAGCAGATTAACTTCGGCTTCTCGCCCGTAAAGTTTTTGGGAAATTTGCAGGTTACTTGACCTATCGTGTTCGCCGATGGTGATGTGAGATATTTCGCCGGTGGTTTCCAGTTGAAAGAGACATTTTTCTAGGTCGCACCCAAGTCCGAAAGCACTTTGATATCTATCTTCGGCGGTTTTTGCTAATAGTTTCATGACGATATCGGAAACGACTTGAGGAATTTCGTCGGTTTGTGATTGATTGATTATGCCTTGGATTTTTTGTTTTTGATTCTCACAAGGAGCAAGTGGTTTTTTGGCAATATGGCAATGTACTAATTCCATCGGATCGATCGCAGTAAAAGGCACTTCACCGCAGAGCATTTCATAAAAAGTGATGCCGAGAGAATAAAAATCGGTGCGGTAGTCGATCGCCCGATTCATGCGGCCAGTTTGTTCTGGCGACATATAGGCGAGGGTACCTTCGAGTAAATTGGGATGGTGGAGGGCGGGGTTTTCGCCCGGTAGCAGGGAGGCGATCGCAAAATCAGCAATTTTGACATCCCCCGTCTCGATTTTGACAATAATATTGCTCGGTTTAAGATCTTTGTGGATGATGTGGTGTTCGTGGAGTTGGCCGAGAGTTTCTGCTAGTTTGATACCGATTTGCAGAAATTGTTGTAACTCTAGCTGGTTGTTGGTGAGAAATTTTTTGAGAGAAATGCCGCCAAAATCTTCTAAAATTAAAACAGGAACGTGATTGTATTTTTCGAGTTGGTAAAGCTTAACTGTTCCGGGCAAATTCAAATTTTTGAGGATTTCTGCTTCGTGCAGGAGTTGGGCTATTTGTGCTGGGGTTGGGTAGGGCTGCGCCAGAGTTTTGAGGATAACAGGTTTTTGTTGTTCAACCTGCATCCCTCGATAAATAACTGTGCGATCGTTTGTATAAATTTCTCCGTCTATGCGATATCCCGGAATGGTAATCATGCTGCGAATGCGGTAGTTTTTAAGTACAGTTGGGGAGTGGATATTTTAGTTCAAAAGATGGAAATAATCTCGCGTTCGGCCGATTGAAAATAATAAAATTGGTTTGTAGTGCGGACGACCGTCCGCACTACAAACCTTTTTTGTTACGGCAATCGATCGGACATAATATAAATGATAATTTTAGCAACAAATATTTAATGATTGAAACACTTATTATAATCCTCTTTTTCTGATGATTGGCGAAGTAAAAGGAGGCATAACCCCTGGATTCTGTGTTACGAGACAGAGCATGGTAACGAGAAAGCATGGTAACGAGAAATGATGATTTTAGATTGTCCTATCGTTTTCGATTGCATCGTCAGGTGATTTAACCTTATTAGTACACAGAGTACACAGAGTCCGAGAATATATATCTGAATCATTCGGATGCTACCGGATTTGATATCAATTGTCAATTGAATAAGTGGGTATGAATGATGAGATAATGGTTGAGATATTGCCGGGGGCACTGTGAAGTAATTGTAAATCAAGATCGCATTAAGAGGGCTGGTGAGTGCATAGGTAAACAAGCTGCGATCGGGACTGAGGCAAAAAGTGGTTTGAGGCGCTATTGAGACAGTTTTCGGTGCTGGCGGCACGCTCTACAGGCATTTAAATTGTATATTTCAATGACCTATTCCCGTTGGCAGTCAAATCCTATCCACCCTTTCCTCTTCTCTATTCGGGCCCTCTCTCCATATTCTTCTCAAACATAACAGACAATTTAGATGCAAGCAAAACTTAGGTGCGAGTGCCAAAATAAATTGGTGGGTGCAAATCAACAGCTAAAATTTCAAAATCATGCAGAATATAATTGCCTCAAATCCAGCGAATGCTACCGATCGCGCTTTTGGTACCGCAGAGATTAAACTACTGGTACTAGATATCGACGGCACGATCGCAGGTTTGTCAAACGACATCCGACAACCCGTCAAGCAGGCAGTTTTGGCTGCCGAGTCGCGGGGAGTGAAAGTGGCCATCGCTACGGGCAGGATGTACAAATCGGCTTTGCGTTTTCACTCAGAAATTGGCTCAACTTTGCCGCTGATTTGCTACCAGGGCGCGTGGATTCAAGATCCAGCTACTCAAAAGCGACTGCGACACTTGCCGCTGTCGAAACAAACTGCTCTGCAACTATTAGAGCATTTTGAAGCACTGGATTACCGATCGCTCCTTTCGATCCATTTCTATATTGACGACAAACTTTACGTACCGGAAATTACTGCAGCTACCCGAATTTATGCCGAACGATCGGGCATTGAACCAATTGTAATTCAAGATTTGCGGCGAGATATGCCGGGGGAACCGACGAAGGTTTTGGCCTTGTGCGAGAATCCAGAGGTACTCCACGGCTTGCTCAGCAGTATGCGGAAGCGCTACACGCCTGCGGAGCTTTATTTGACTCAATCGGTGGCTACTTTTTTTGAAGCTACGCATCCTTTGGCGAGTAAGGGAGATGGTGTGCAGTATTTAGCCGAAAAAGTTTTGGGTTTGCAGCCGGCTCAGGTGATGGCGATCGGCGACAATTTTAACGATCTAGAAATGATTTCCTACGCGGGTGTGGGCGTGGCGATGGGGAATGCTCCTGATGGTGTGAAGGCTATTGCTGATTGGGTTGCGCCGGATGTGGAGGAAGATGGGGTGGTGGCTGCGATCGAACAATTTGTTTTGGGCGGCTGATATTTCTAGCAATAATAATTTTCCCAATATTATAGGGACACGGCAATGCCGTGTCCCTACAATAACTTAAAAATGCCTTTCCACAGAAAAAGCACCGACGACTGGCCGTGTTTCGTCTCGGTGCTTTCTCTGGTTCGCTCCTCACACGTCCATTAATATAGCCGACTCGCCCGAATGTGTCAAGACTTTTTAGTAAAGTTTTTTTTGAGTCTTTCCAATCCGGGCGGCGGGTGCGGTGGATGGAGGCAGAACCTTTGCTGTGCAAGGGTTTTGGCCGATCGCCCTTTTCGGGCATTCCCCCGAAAAATTTTAGTTCAATTCCTGCAGCCAGTCCAAAATCAGAGCGTTGACTTCACTGGGCCGCTCGTCGTGGGGACAGTGGCCGGTGTTGGGAATTGAAACAAATTTCACTGGTTTATCGTTGGCCGCTAATTCTTGGTAAATTTTGCTGCCGGCGATCGGCGTCCAGGGGTCGTCTGCACCCCAAAGTACCAATAACGGACGATCGACCTTTGGCAGTAATTCTGACGGTTGAGGGCCTGCTGGGGCTGTGAGAATGGAAGCGAAAACTTGTTGAGCTCCGGGCTCGCAGGAGGGCGCGTGCAGGAGTTCTACGAGTTCGTCGGTGATGGCTTCGCGGTTCCCGTAGACTTGGCGCAGGGTGTTGCGGATGCGGTGTTTTTGGCGGATGTTGTTGAAGACAAACGGGCCGATGACGGGCGATCGAACTAATTTAGTAAAAGTCCCCATCACTACTCGCAGCGGGAAATTCAGTTCCTCCGGTCTGTGGTTGAGCCCGCCAGCACAGTTGATTAACACACCGCCTGCAGATATTTCTGGATGGTTGGCGACTACCATCAAACTCAGCAAAGCGCCGATCGAATTTCCGACAAATACCGCCGGTTCCTGTACCAATTCTGTCCAGAAATCTGTCAGCAATTCTTCCCACAATTCCAGCGTATAATCAAGCGCCGGTTTGCCTGAAGCCCCGAATCCCAACAAGTCCAGCGCAAATACCCGGTAGCCCCCCGCCGCGAGTGCGGGGATATTTTGCCGCCAATGTCCTATAGAAGCCCCAAACCCGTGAATCAAGATCAGAGGGCGGCCGGTTCCTTGGACGGTATATTGGATTTTGTGACCTTTCCAAGTCCAAATCAGCTTCTCAAAACTCGTTGCAGATACTAATTGTTGTGCAGTCACGGCTCTAAATGTAAATTTTCGTTAACTTCTTCGATCGTAGCAGAAGTCAGTTGTCATTAGTCATTAGTCATTAGTCATTAGTCATTAGTCATTAGTCATTAGTCATTAGTCATTAGTCAGTAGTCAGTAGTCATTAGTCATTAGTCATTAGTCATTAGTCATTAGTCATTAGTCATTAGTTAATTGTTAGTTGTTAGTTGTTATTGGAAATTGAGAATTGAGAATTGAGAATTGGAATTGATAATGGGAAATTGGGGATTCGCAACCAATAACAACTAACAACTAACCAATAACCAATAACCAATAACAACTAACCAACAATAACTAACCAATAACAACTAACCAATAACAACTAACCAATAACAACTAACCAATGACTAATGACTAATGACTAATGACTACTGACTACTGACTACCTTTTTTCCAACAACCAATAAGTCCTCATATTCCCCTTACCTTTCACCGGAATTACGCCTCGCATCTCCAACAAATACTTATCTTTTAAAAGCTCGTAAGTAACATCAGTAACTTGAATTCTGCCCGCAAAACCCGTACCCTCCATCCTCGACGCCACATTCACCGTATCTCCCCACAAATCATAGGTAAACTTGCTCACACCAATCACTCCCGCCACCACCGGCCCGGAATTGATGCCGATGCGAATTGCCAGTTTTTCTCCTGTCTCGGCCGACAATTTGGCTATTTTTGCCTGCATTCCCAAGGCCATTTGGGCGATCGCCTCCGCGTGGTCATGTCTCGGCGTAGGCAATCCCCCGACTACCATGTAAGCATCACCAATAGTCTTGATTTTCTCCACACCGTACATTTCAGCTAACTGGTCAAAGTGAGAAAAAATCACATTCAATCGCTTTACCAACTCCGTCGGAGACATTCTCGCCGACAGTTCAGTAAAGCCAACAATATCAGCAAATAAAACACTTACATCGGCAAAACTGTCGGCGATCGTGCTTTGCTGGGCCTTCAAACGTTCTGCTATTGGTTTGGGCAGAATATTTAACAACAATTTCTCGCTTTGTTCCTGTTGAATTTTGAGTTCTTCTTGCGCTAATTTTCGCTCTGTAATATCAGAAACAGTACCCTCATAGTACATCATAACGCCTTTTGAATCCCGAACGGCGCGGACATTTTCTGATACCCAAATCTGGCTTCCGTCCTTGCGGCATACCATAGATTCAAACCCCGAAACCGCATTTTCTGCATCCATAGCCGCCACGAATTCCAGGCGGCGTTCAGGGTCAACGTACAGTTGTTTGGCGATATTTTTAATGCTAGACATCAGTTCTGCTGGCGAGTCGTAACCGTACAATTTTGCCAAAGCTGGATTAGCGCTGAGATAGCCTCCAGAAGGAGTGCTTTGAAAAATGCCTTCCATCGCATTTTCTACAATGCTGTGATATCTTTCTTCAGCAATTCGCAGCAATTCTTCGGCTTGTTTGCGCTGAATCAAACCACCTAATTGAGTGCCAACCGCATTGAAAATGTCTATAAAGCGCGCGTTTTTCGGAGAAGGCAAAATTTGAAAAAAAACTAGCACCGCCAATACTTCATCGCCTACCAAAATCGGCACGCCAAAACCTGCTTTAAATCCGAGTTCTCGTGCTACTTCACTTCGTAAAAAATCTGGGTAGCCCTGGGAAATATCTTCTACCCATTCCGGTTCCTTGGATGCCCAAACTCGTCCTGGCAGCCCGATATTCATGGCAAATGTCAGTTGTTCGCTTTGGGTGCGGAAGGGTTCCATGCTGGCGTTACTCGCATACCAGCCCCTGGCAGATTGCAGCGCAGTTCCTTCTGCATTGGGAATCCAAGCTTCTCCTACATCCCATCCGATTGTTTCGCCAAGTTGGTGCAGAATTGCTTCTAAAGCTGAATGAAAGTCCGCAGCTTCGCCGATCGCCTGCGTCGTTTCCAGCAAAAACCGGATTGATTCTTCCGCCCGCTGCCGTTCGGCGATTTCTGCCTGCAATCTGGAATTGCGATCGTGCAATTCCCTAGCTTGCTGTTGCAGTTGCGATTGCAACAAACGCAAAGACAGTTGGCTTTCCACGCGGGCGAAGACTTCTTCTACTTGAAACGGCTTAGTAATATAATCTACTCCTCCTACTTGAAAAGCCTTAACTTTTTCCATCACGTCATCTAGCGCACTAATAAAAATTACCGGAATATCTTTAGTATTTTCATATTTTTTTAAATTTTCACAAACTTCATAGCCGTTCATTTTCGGCATATTAATATCTAGTAAAATCAAATCGGGAGGAGAGATTTGTGCTGCTTGCAGAGCCATTTTTCCGTTAATCGCCTTCCTAACTTGATACCCGTAGGATTCTAGCATAGTTGATAAAAGTCGCAAGTTGTCCGGCATATCGTCAACGATCAGAATGTCTCTAAGAGTCGCTGCTAGTAATGGCTCGTTCATCATAATATAATTGAGTTAAATCGATAATGATATCTATCCGAAAATTATCGACTAAATCTGTTAAAGCATTAGCGAGATTTGCCTCAGTTTCGGGAATTTGAGCGATCAGTCCGAGGATGCGGTTGTCGTCAACGCAAAGTGCTGCTCGGTATAAATCGACCACCCAGTCTGCGGGCATTACACTCAAATCCTCGGTGGTCAAACTTTGAACCTGTCGGGGTGCTGAATCAGAAATAGATGAGTTTTCTTCCTCATAAATATAACGCAGATTCAGGTGATGCGCTATCTTTTCAAATAGTACCTCTTCCCGAAACGGTTTACAGATAAAATCGTCACAACCGGCAGACAAAATTATTTGTCGCTGCTCGTCAAAAGCACTAGCAGTCAGGGCAATAATTATTATTTCTCTACCTTCTGGAGTTTGCTTGATCTGTTTTGTAGCTTCGTAGCCGTCCATAACTGGCATCAGCATATCCATCAAAATTAGGTGCGGCTTCCAAGTAGACTGCAAAGCAACTCCTTCTTTACCGTTAATTGCTTCGCGGACTTCAAATCCGAGCGGTACGAGAAGCTGAAACAGCAGTTGGCGATTTTCCGCTACATCTTCAACTATTAATATCCTATAGGTTTGCTGTCCGGCTTCTAAAGCAATAACTGGTTTAACGGCAGGTTTTTCTTGTTCGTCACTTTCTGTTACGATGTTAACGCGGATATTAAAAGTAAAAATTGTGCCTCTATCCACTTGACTTTCAACAGCAATATTACCTCCCATAATCTTGACGAACTGTTGGCTAATTGGCAATCCTAGCCCGGTTCCCTGCATAGACTTGCGACCTGTTTCGGTTTGCACGAAGGGCTGAAATAATGTAAGAACTTCCGACGGAGAAATGCCGGGTCCCGTGTCGGCAATTTCAAAATGCAATTGAGCTTCTTCTTGTCCGACGGCGTTTTTTTCTACTTGGCTGCTAACGCACAAAGTAACGGTTCCGTGTTGAGTAAATTTAATGGCATTGCCGATCAGGTTAATTAAAACTTGTCGCAATTTCGACTCGTCTGTTTCAATGTACTGCGGCAAATCGCCGATATTTTCAAATATCAGGCGCAACCCTTTTGAATTTGCTTTTAGTTGCAGCATTTCTCGGAGACTGCCGAGAAGGTTGTAGAGGTTGAAGCGGCTTTGATTGATAGTAATTTGACCTGCTTCTATTTTCGACATTGACAAAACATCATTGATCAGTTCCAGTAAATGTTCGCCGCTGCGGTTAATAATTTCTATGTATTCTTTTTGTTCTTGCGTGATGGAACTGTTGCGAGCCATGACTTGGGAAAAACCGAGAATGGCGTTGAGAGGGGTGCGGAGTTCGTGGCTCATGGAAGCGAGAAATTGGCTTTTGGCGCGGTTGGCAACTTCGGCATTTTCTTTGGATTTAAGTAGTTCCATTGACTGCCTTTGAGTGCGGGCGAGCAATTCTGCTTGCTGCAATGCTACTCCTAGCTGAGTGCCCACATGAACTGCAACGTTGATTTCAGATTCGCTCCACTGGCGGGGAGCTGAATTTTGATAGGATGCTAGCAGTCCCCAGAGTTTTTCTCCGCAGAAAATTGGCACGGTAATGTAGGCTCTGGATTGAAATTTTTCTAAGAGTTGGATGTAGCAATTATTGAATCCTTGCTTGTAAATATCTGGGACGCAAAGGTAAGTTTTACCTCGGCTGTAGGCTCCGCCCGCAGTTTCTTGCAAATAAGTATCGCATACTTTTTGTGAGCTGCTCTCGAATTTTTTGACGAGGCATTGTTCGTTTTTTAAAGCACTTTCAGTAATTTTAGAATCAACCTGCTGTGCTTGCATGAAAGAAATCCACTTGCTGTCAACTGATTCTGCTACAAATTCGCCGCTCCAGTCAGGATTAAAACGGTAAAGGGCGACTCGATCGCACTTCATGGTTTGGCGCAATTCTCTGGTTGTAGTTTGAAATATTTCTCGGATATCTAATGTCTGGCGCATTCTTTCAATGATTCGGGCGATCGCTCTTTGTCGCAAAGCACTTTCTTGCAGTTCAGTTTGCGCTTGCTGGCGTTCGGTAATATCTACAGCCATTAAAGCGATGCCGATCGCTGTACCGTTATCGTCAATTAGCGGAGTATTATACCATTCGCAAACAATACTTCTACCATCTTTTGTAATAGTTTTGTGGGTGGTGCAACTGGCACAAGACTCCATATTAATTTTGTTGCTTAAAATTTGAAATATTTGGTGGTAACAGTTGTTTGGAACGAGGCGATCTGGGACATTTTGGCCGAGAACTTCTTCTTGGCTGTAGCCAAAAAGTTTTTCGGTAGCCGGATTCCAAGTGATAACTTCTAAATTCAGGTTTAATTCAATAATTGCGATCGGCGTTTGCTGCAATAAAAATGAGATTCTTTGCTGCGATGCTAGCAGTTTTTCGGCCGCTAATTTGCGGTCTGTGATGTCATTAGCCGTACCGAGAGTTTGTTTGGGTCTACCGTCATTTGTTCTGAGAAATACTGTATCCCAACTGTGCATCCACCGCCATTCGCCGTTTTTGTGTTTCATGCGGTATTGACATTCAATGACATCGCCGTCTTTCGCTTGCTGCACTTTTTGGACGCTTTCACAAAAAGCTGGCAAATCCTCGGGGTTGAGCAGATTTGACATCATTTCTGTACCCATATCTTGTACTTCTTGGGCGGTGTAGCCCAGCATCGCAGCAATTTGGCGGTTGCAGTAAACATTGCGCCGTTCAATTAAATCGTAAACGTACAACAGGTTGGGATTGGAATCGGCGATCGCCTGAATGAAGTGCTGGCTTTCTCGGAGTGCAGATTCTGCTTGTTTGCGATCGCTAATATCTCGCGCTACCACAATCACTGATTCAGCAGAAAGCACAGAAATTTTAGCGTCGAGCCAAACTTCACGCTCTCCGACTGTATAGCTATATTCAATATTGATGCTTTGCTTCGTCTTGAGAACTTGTTTGACGGTATTTAATACCAAATCTGCTGCAGGTTCCGGTAAGATTTCGTGGGCGGTTCTGCCAATCATTTCGGTGGGAGATTTCGCCAAATTTACCGCTGCTGTCGGGGCGATTTTGATGCAGCGCCCTTCAGCATTTCTCACTAAAACTATGTCAGTCATGGCGGTAAAAATCGCCCGCAATTCTGCTTCGGATTCTTGCAGAGCTTGTTCGGCGCGGATGCGGGTGCGAATTTCTGCTTGCAACTGTTTATTTTGCCGGTCGAGCTGCGCGAGTCGGTTTTTTTCTCGATCGATCAGTTTAGCTTGAGCGATCGCAATCCCTACTTGACCCGCCACAGCTTCTAACAAGTCGATTTCATCTTTTGTCCATTCGCGTTGGCGATCGCACTGGTGCAAACAAATAGCGCCGTTTGCCATCCCTTGGTAGGAAGTGCGAATTGCCAGCATCGATTTCAACCCAGCCACGCGGCAAATCGATTCAGCAGCTTGCAAAAAAGGATCTGAATAAACGTCGTTGGAGGCGATCGCCCGGTCTTGGATCATCATTTGTACGACGTGAGGATTGCCCCAAATTGGAACGATTACGTTCCGCATTGATTCCCACTCAGGTTCGAGATACTCAGCCGCCAGAGGAAGATCGACTTGGGGGCTAGTAACGTAAGTATGAATCAAACAGCGATTGACGCGGAATGCCTGACCGATTTGAGTTGCAGCCGTTTGAAAGATTTTTTCCGGCTGCAAGCTAGATCGAATTTCTTGAGTTATTTTTGCAATCAGCAACTCTCGCTGAACTTGCCGTTCTAAAGCAGATTTAGTTGAGGCCGATTCTATTTCTGCTTGCTTGCGATCGCTGATATCAAAAAGTACCCCATACCAAACAATATCGCCATTGTCACGCATTTCTGGTCGAGAATTCGATTGCAGCCATTTGAGTTTGCCCGACGGCGTAACAATCCGCCATTCACAAGCAAAGGGTTCTAAAGTTCGAGCGCTCTCGCAAATTTTTTGCTCCAGATATTTTCGGTCATCAGGATGATTTTGATTGCAGCATAAATTATAATCTTTTAATATTTCTTTGGTTTCAAATTCGTAAATATCCCGACAAGCGTAACTGATATATTCAAATTGGAAACTTCCATCCGATTTTTGCATAAATTGATAAATAACTCCCGGTATATTCACCGCCAATTTCTGCAACCTTTCTTGGCTTTCCCGAAGTGCTTTTTCTGTTTGATTGCGAAATTCTACCTCTCGTTGTAGTTCGGCATTCTGCTGTTTTAATTGTTTCGATAGCTGTTGTATAGTCAGTTGACTTTCAATCCGTACCAAAAATTCTTCTACTTGAAAAGGTTTAGAAATGTAGTCAACACCGCCCACTTCAAAAGCCTTGACTTTCTGACAAGTTTCATTAAAAACGCTCAGAAAAATCACGGGTATTTCGCGAGTCTTTTCGTTAGCTTTCAGTCTTTCGCATACTTCGTAGCCGTTCATTGTTGGCATAGCAATATCTAGCAAAATCAAGTCTGGAAGAACGGCAAAATTAGCATTTACCACCATTTCCCCCGAAATTGCCCGCTGAACTTTATACCCTTCTTTCGTCAATATATTTGAAATAAATCGGAGGTTGTTGGGTCGATCGTCTACAATTAAAATATGAATTGTTTTTTTGTCGAGCGCCATATTATGTCTTGCCCTTGGGAATTTTAGCGTGTTGACCGGAGAGGAATTATTTAATAAATCAAGTATTCTTGTGAAATAAAAATTATCATATTAATTTTTATATGCCTCAGCAAATAGAGTATTTTTTGAAACCTTGGTTCATCAAATAACGCACTTTGTCTGCGAGAAAGTTTTGGGCAGCTAAGCTTAAATCCGCAACTTAAATCAACCGCATTTTGATTGTATTTTAGTGCCACAATAAATCTAAGTTTTCTAGGAACAATTAAATTGCCTAAAAAAATCATGAATTAGCCACGGCCGGCCCAAGAAACTGGGGACGAGAACCCAAGCTTCTGAACATTCAGCTACCACCTTCAAAAGGTTTGAGCAGAGATACACACCTAGACGCACCCCGATGCGAAACAACCCGGTTTTTTACTTTTGCTCCGGGCTGCAACCTGTGTATTGCTGTGAAAAAAACGCGGTTTCGAGACACCCGCGCCTAAGTCTTGAGATATTTGGCAACTAAGAGTATAGCGGTTCTCAAGCGTGGTGAGGTACGCCCATAGCCCTAGACCCATAGTCCTAGGCCCTATCCCGGATAGTACCTCCTATGATAGCTCGAAAGGCTATATCAACTCTTTTCTCAGTCTTTTCTCTGCCAACAATTCCTTAAGTTTAGCAAAATTTTCATTACTGAGGGATATTTTAATTTCAAGTTCTTGCTCAGCCTCCCATAGCAGCAATGTATTATCTTCCCCCAGCGCAAACTCTGGATTGTTTAATTCAAGTGTTTGATATTTCACTTCGGGAAATCCTATGCGAATTACCACTTCTGATTCCAACTGAGGATAGAGATACAATTGCTGTTGCAGGTTGTCTAGTTCTAGTTTCTGAACTGTGGTGTTGCGTTTGACAGGAGAATCGGGTTTGTACCAATAGAGAGTATCTTCGCGAATTTCAGGATTGACTATCACAAATGTTACGTCAAAACGCTGGGCTTGCCAGTGAATTTCGCTCATACCGCCGATTTGCGGAATCAGTCGCTCAACCCAGCTAATTTTTTTGCCGTTGAGGTTTTTCCACCACTGAGCGATACGCTCGAAGTTCTCAGCATTTTCGGGGTTGTTGCTGCCGGACTCCCAGACTGTTTCTAGTTGCATATACAGGTTCTCCAGCGAATTTAAATTTGAGGTTGCAGGCTTTCAATTGGACTTCTCCTCCAAAAGCCTGTAAGCGAACAGGCTCGAATAGGGCGATCGACAAGAATTATTGGATTCGTCTATTCGTTCTACAATCATCGTCATGGACTTACCAATTATCTACCACGAAGATTATGTTGCGCCACTGCCGCCCGGTCACCGCTTCCCGATGGCAAAGTTCGGGCTGCTTTACGAAATGCTGCGGTTGGATGGGGTAGCAGAGCGATCGCAATTTCACGCTCCGGAACTTTTAGGGTCAGAATGGATTGAGCTAGTCCACGATCGCGATTACATTCAAGCTTACTGCAACGGAACGCTGGATGACAAAGCTCAACGCCGAATTGGTCTGCCTTGGAGTCCGGCCCTGGTCAACCGCACTTGTATCGCCTCCTCCGGGACTGTGCTAACTGCTAAGCTTGCTTTAGAATGCGGTTTGGCTTGCAATACTGCGGGCGGAACTCATCACGCATTCCCCAATTACGGCTCTGGTTTTTGTATTTTTAATGATTTGGCGATCGCCTCTAGAGTATTGCAAAAAATCGGTTTAGTTGGCCAAGTTTTAATTGTCGATTTAGACGTGCACCAAGGAGACGGAACCGCTGTAATTTTCCAAAATGACAGCAGTGTTTTTACATTCTCAATGCACTGCGAGGTCAATTTTCCTGGCACCAAACAAAAGAGCGATTTAGATGTAGCTTTGCCTGTCGGTATGGAGGACGACGAATACTTACAAACTTTGGCTAAATACTTACCAGATTTACTCTCCGATGTCAAGCCAGATTTAGTCTTGTACGATGCCGGAGCTGACACTCATCAGGCCGACAAACTGGGAAAATTAGCTTTAACTGATACCGGGTTATTTCGCCGGGAAATGCAAGTTTTATCTACTTGTTTAGCTGGCGGTTATCCCGTTGCCTGCGTCATTGGCGGTGGCTATTCCGATGACGTGAAGGGGTTAGTTTACCGACATTCGCTGCTGCACCGAGCGGCAAGTCAGGTTTACAGGCAATATCGACTGTGATGCAGAGCGGCGGGACTTCGGAAATATGGCACAAAAAACAGTCTTTCTCACCAAAACCAATAAAAATACTATTAGTCATCGCTCCAGCTTGCCAGAGCGGTACAACTTGAGCTAAAAAGTTGTTAAACCCACAAATGCACCTATGTCCAATGCCAGCGAGCCCAATCAACCCTATCCACTGCTGGTTGTCATTGTTAACTACCGAACCTCTAGTTTGACAATAGACTGCTTGCGCTCTCTAGTTACCGAAGTGCGATCGCTCCCCGGTACGCGGGTTGTAGTTGGCGACAATGCTTCAGGCGACAATTCTACCGAAGAAATACCAGCCGCTATAGCCACATTCGGCTGGAGCGAATGGGCTTCCTTCGTTCCCCTAGAGCGCAACGGCGGATTTGCCTACGGGAACAACGCCCTGATCCGTCCCGCCCTTGAATCCACCAATCCCCCCCCTTACATCCTGCTGCTCAACCCAGACACCGTAGTTCGCCCAGGAGCTCTGAAAGCACTGGTTGACTTCATGGACTCCAACCCCGAAGCCGGCATCGCCGGCAGCCGCTTGGAAGACCCCGACGGTACTCCCCAGCAGTCAGCTTTTCGGTTTCACAATCTATTGACCGAACTAGATTTTGGTTGGCGGACGGGCTTGCTGTCCAAGTTATTGGCAAACTGGGCCGTAGCGCCTCCTATTTCCCAAGAAATCTGTCAAACAGATTGGGTGGCTGGAGCTAGCATGATCGTCCGTCGCGAAGTATTTGAAAAGATTGGCTTGATGGATGAAGCTTATTTCATGTACTGCGAAGAAATGGACTTTTGTCTGCAAGCTAACAAAGCTGGCTGGAGTTGCTGGTACGTACCTGAAAGTCGCGTGGTTCACCTAGTAGGTCAAAGCTCAGGTGTCACTGACACCAAAAAGCCCCCTAAGCGACTGCCACAGTATTGGTTTGATTCCCGGCGCAGATACTTTCTCAAAAACTACGGCTTGGTTTACACAGCGTTAACAGATGTATCCTGGGCTTCGGGCTTTGGAGTCTGGAGGCTGCGCCGCGTACTTCAAGGTAAGCCAGATGGCGATCCACCAAAATTACTGACGGATTTTGTCACGAATAGTGTATTTTTTAAAGGAGGTAAGATTGAAGATTCAAAAAACTTTTAAATGGTATTTGTAAATAAATCAAAGCAAAAAAGCCAGGTCGCTCCTGGTCAGTCAAAGATTGCTTGATTCACCCAGCATTCATATTTGAAATAGAAGAATCCTGGTTGAACATCCTGAAAAAAAAGAGCAATATCTGACGATAGACGGCATCTATTGATAACTTAAATTAGACAGAATCTTGAGTACAGCTTATGGTAACGGAATCAAATTTAATCGCAAGTGAAACTCCAGTACAAAACTCGGAACAGGGATTGTGGCAGCAGATTAAAGAAGACTGGATTGCTCACGGTCGCGATTGGACAAAACCGGGATTTCGTGCCGTAGCAGTTCAAAGATTCGGTGTCTGGAGGATGCAGCTAGAACCAAAACTGCTGCGAGCTCCCTTGAGCATTTTGTATCGATCGCTCTACCGAAAAGTCCGGAATACTTACGGGATAGACTTGCCCTACACAGTCAAGCTCGGTCGTCGCGTGGTGATTGAACATCAAGGTGCTATTATCATTCACGGATACTGTACTATCGGTGACGACTGCATCATCCGCCAAGGCGTTACCCTGGGGAATCGCTACTTGGAAAAACCGCTCGAATCGCCTCAATTGGGCGATCGGGTGAACGTCGGCGCCGGTGCAAAAATTCTCGGCAAGGTCAACCTGGGAGACGACGTAAATATCGGTGCAAATGCTGTCGTTTTATCAGATGTTCCTGCTGGTCAAACTGCCGTTGGCATCCCTGCTAAAATTCTCAAATCCCGCCCTGTCGAAAACAATCCTTAAATTAGTACCAGAAAAAGTGACCTGTCTCTTCTGTTACTTAAATAAACTAGAGATCTACCGCCTCTATAGCGATAGATGCTTTTACTACGCAATTGTGGAGTTCTTTGGCCGTTGTGATTGTTGCACAAAGAGTGCGATCGCCACTGCTTGTTTGTAGACATCAACTCGTCAACTAAATAATTATAAGTTGACCGTCTAGCAATCTTGTGTGAATTGTGAATAATTTGTAGGGTTATTGCCCCGCCGTGCCTACCCGAAAAACCTGGCAAGCTACAAAAACAACATTACAACTCAAATAGGATTGCTAGAGAATTTAAAAAAATATTGTTACTCACCAACCAGATAAGATATAATGATAGTTATGTAATCTTAATTGTCATTATATCTTATCTGTTCTTTTGCACAAATAATGGTTCAATCAATAACTACACCTGTCGTTTCTGCCACCGAGCCAGATTGGAGCCGCGAAAAACTTCGCCAGTGGTGGGATCCTAGTCGCCAACTTCTAAAATCTATCCGCAATTATCAAAAATGGCAGAATCAAGGTGGAATTTTAGGGTATTTTTTCTCCCGGTTGAACGTAATCGAACATCGATTTTGGAGCATTGTAGCTGGAACTGACATCCCTTTGAACTGCAAAATAGGAGGGGGACTCGTTATGGTTCATCCTAATGGCATAGTCATTCATCCAGATGCATCTATTGGCCCGAACTGTCTAATTTTTCAACAGGTCACAATTGTTTCTAATGTCAAAATTGGCGGTCACGTCGATATCGGTGCAGGAGCAAAAATTATTCACTCCATAACGATCGGCGACCACGCTTTGATAGGTGCCAATGCTGTAGTTCTTTGCGACGTACCACCGGGCGCAACTGCAGTCGGAATACCCGCAAAAATTATCCCCAAAAAACTCTAAGCCTGAAAATGCACTCCTAGAAATATTCGCAGGAAAAAGGAAGTTGCAGAGCAAGGATTCTTTCAGAGGATTGTCCTATTTCCTAAACCTTCAATTTCTCCTGCACCAAATTTTTCCGTCGGCACGCTACTTTTTTTCAGGTAAAGTCCTCGGCTTGCTGGCGAACACTATCACCCGTCTGCGATCTCAACTCCGGCGAAAAAGCAAGCTTTCGCAAGCTTTCCACAAGAGCATCAGAGTCGTAGGGTGCTGCGACTAGCCCATCTGTGCCGTCCCGGACAATTGCGCCCGCTCCCATAGGTGAAGTGAGCACTGACAACCTGTGAGCTATAGCTTCATAGGTAACCACCCCACTACCTTCTTCGAGACTCGGAAAGGCAAAAATGTCAGCTTCGTCATAGACCGCGCCAACATTGGTGGTGCAATCCATTTGACATCCACCTCGGCGTAAACGCACGGGGATTCCTAAGACTCACGACTTAGGTTTCTGCTTCCGTCCCTGACGGGGATTTCGCACCAGCCTTAACAGATTTACTCTGTTCTGGTCTTACGGTCGCTCCACAGACTGACACGGCAAGCCCTGCCGCCAAAATATTTTTTGCCGCATTAATATCTCGGTCATGGTGAGTGTCGCAATTAGGACAATCCCATTCCCGGATATTCAACGGCATCTTGTCAACGATATGTCCGCAATTGCCACACCGTTTTGAACTCGGAAACCATCGGTCAATCTTAATTAAAGTACGACCGTACCAATCGCACTTGTAATCTAGTTGTCTGACTAATTCCCCCCAACTTGCATCACTTATAGAAGCGGCAAGTTTCCGGTTTTTAACCAGATTCTTCACAGCTAAGTCTTCTACGGCGATGGCGCAAGTTTTCACGCACCAACCCTGTTGTTAACTTGTGAAGATTATCTTTCCTTGCATCAGTAATTTCTTGATGCACTTTCCCTACTTTAAGCCGTGCTTTGTGACGGTTGTTTGACCCTTTTTGCTTGCAACTTAAAGCTTTCTGCGCTCTTCTAAGCTTGCGATACTTTGCCTTGAATACTTTGGGATTGGCAATCTTTTCGCCAGTGCTTAGAGTGAGCAAGCTTGTAACTCCCAGGTCGATGCCGACTTGATTATCTGTTTTGGGTAGTGTTTCAATTTCAACATCTACCAGCAGAGAAACTGACCACCTACCTGATGGTGCAAGCTTTACGCTTAGAGAACGCCACAGAATGATTGATCCTATAATAGTCAAAATATAATTTCAGTGTGCAGCCTATCTTATGTCTCTAAAATCTATCATGAAACTGACCGAACACGCCAAATCTCTTTACATCGAAACAG
>NZ_JADEWT010000104.1 GCF_015207505.1 Tychonema sp. LEGE 06208 | reverse complement strand
CTCGACGTAAAAAGTCTTCAAGATTAGCTATTTAATCTTCTCCCTCTTGAGTTTTTAAGCAACAGCTTGCCTGAGATTCAAAGGTGGCTACTTTTAGCTACGCTTATTTTTTAGTCTAAACTACAGTGATTATGCTCGCGATTTGTCGAATTTTGAAACAGTTGCCTAAGAAGTTTAAGATTGTTTATTGACAATGCGTTCCTAAGTCTATTATTCAAATCCTTCGCGATAACGAACATGAAGTTTTTGTATTGGGAGATTACATTCCAATTGAATCTCCAGATACTATTGTCATTGCCAAAGCTCAGGAATTAAATACCATACTTGTTTCTCTCAATGGAGAATTCGCAGATATTGTGACTTATCCGCCAAGTTCATATCAAGGAATCATTTCTCTTCAATTGAGAAATCACCCGGAAATAATTCCTCAGTTGATGCCAAGGCTAACAGAATACTTATCATTGCACGATAGTGAGGAGCATTATCGAGGTAAATTACTACTGGTAGAAGTTTAGAGAATTCGCATTCGAGAGTAAAAAATGATAGCGAGATCCCTTTTTTCCCGAAATAACTAAAAGGGATCTCGGCTTTCTCATCCCGAATCCCAAAGTGCGATCGCCCTTATCGAACTTTTATTCCCCTCACATTCCTAAGCAACTGCAAGTTCATATTACAGAACTAAAATTTCATCTGCTTTCAAAATAGCCATAGCATATTCAATCCCTTAACTATCAGACAACTCCACTAAATACTGACCTTTTTTTCTGTATCATACACTTCAACAACAGTTCCCACAAGTCCTACTGGTAAACTAGAAAGCAATTCTCTGGACGGGTAAAGCAATGATTTATCGCTTCACTTACCCGCCCCAAACTAACATTCACGCCCTACTTATACCTTAACTTCCCCCCGCTAAACTCAGAAGCAACAATCATCGAGCCAATCCCTGCATCCGTGAATATTTCTTGCAGCAAAGCATGAGGAATTCGCCCGTCAATAATGTGAGCGCCCTTCACACCCTGAGCCAAACTTCGCACACAACAATTAACCTTCGGAATCATCCCCCCAGACACAACTCCCGACTCAACTAACTGTCTCGCTTCTTGAATATCCAACTTAGCAATCAGACTCTCCGGCTTGTGATAATCCTCCAAAATTCCCGCAGTATCAGTCATCAAAATCAATTTTTCTGCTCCCAAACCAGCGGCAATTTCCCCAGCCACTGTGTCAGCATTAATGTTGTAAGATTGACCGAACTGATCCGCCGCCACGCTCGACACCACCGGAATATAACCGCTGTTCACCAAAGACTCCAAAATATTGACTTCCACGCCGCTAACTTCACCAACAAACCCAATTCCCTCGCGGCCATCTGGACGAGCTTGAATCAGATTCGCATCCTTGCCGCACAATCCCACTGCTTTGCCGCCAGCTTGGTTGATTAACGAAACAATTTCCTTATTTACTTTCCCCACCAAAACCATTTCTACGACTTCCATTGTCGCTGCATCAGTTACTCGCAAACCATCCTTAAATTGGGGCTCAATTCCCAATTTTTCCAGCCAAATATTAATTTCCGGGCCGCCGCCGTGAACGACAACCGGACGCATCCCCACACAAGCTAGGAGCACAATATCCCGAACTACTTTGTCTTTGAGAGTGCTATCTTTCATCGCCGCACCGCCATATTTGACTACAATTGTGCGGCCGGCAAAGTTTTGAATGTAAGGCAGTGCTTCGGAAAGCACCTCTACTCGATTAGTGTCTGGATTCCTAACAAAATCGCTTTGTTTGAGCATGGGTAATTTACAAAAGACTAAAAACTTAATTCTAAACTTTAATGGCTAAAGCAAATATCAACAGCTACAAAAATCACTTTTTCCCTGGAATTTATCGACGATTGGCCCGATCGCCCTTTTTGAGAGCTATCCTCATAATTATCATAGGTTTTTTTAATGATATAGCTTGAAATTTTGTCTTATAACTTATAAAATTCTTGGTAAAGTCAAGAAATGTATTGTTATCCTTGATTTACTTAACCTTATATGTTAACTGCTGTCGCCCCCAATTCCGAAAACCCTCAGTACACGCTACCATCAGAGGCTGACTCGTCCCCCCGAATGACGGTATTTTGCGATTTAGACGGGCCGATTGTCGATGTGTCCGATCGCTACTACAGCACTTACAAACAGGGATTAGCCGACACTCAAGCAGCCTGTAGCGAGCGAGGAATCAGCCTCAACCTGCAAATCCTCAGCAAACAGCAGTTTTGGCAAATGAAACAAAATCGAGTCCCCGATGCTGAAATAGCCAAATCTTCCGGCTTGTCGGGAGCAGAAATTCAGGTTTTTCTCGGATGCGTGAGTCGGATTGTCAATCAGCCAGACTTGTTGCACCTAGATCGCCTTCAGCCGGGAGTGCAATGGGCGATCGCGCTTTTGCACTCCCGCGGCGTGCGACTTATTTTAGTCACCCTGCGGCCGAGACATCAAGCCGTTCAACTGTTGCAAAATTACGGTTTAGCCAGACTGTTTACCAGCATTCGCGGCACTCAAATGCCGGATGCTGCCTACCACAACTATACAGCCTTAAAAACCGAATTGTTAGCTGAAGTTGCCGAAGAATTTGAGTCATCTCTCGGTTCGGCTTGGATGATCGGAGATACCGAAGCAGATATCCTCGCGGGACAAGCATTGGGAATACCTACAATTGCCGTTACCTGCGGCATTCGCAGCCGCCATCAACTGCAAAAACACCAGCCTAATTTCATTCTCAGCGACTTGATTATTGCCGTTCATCACTTATTAGGAGCGGCCCCAAAGGCGATCGTTGAGTGACAACAGTTGACTGTTGACTGTTAACTGTTAACTGTTAACTGTTGACTGTTGACTGTTGACTGTTATTTGTTAGTTGTTATTGGGAATTGAGAAGTGGGCGGAGCGAAGCGGAGGGATTGGGAATTCGTAGCAAGTAACCAATAACCAATAACCAATAACCAATGACTAATGACTAATGACTAATGACTAATGACTACTGACTACTAACTACTGACTACTGACTAACTAAGATTTTTCTAAACTCCTAGTCATTTCCCACAAGTGATTGAGGGGAAAATAAATCACCGGAGCCCAAAGACTGCTGAGAATAGCAGAACACAAAGCCACTCGCTGGTGATCGCTCCAAATTTCTACTAAAGCCCGATCGCCCACAGCCAAAAATTGCAGCCCCATCACCGTTTCCGCCACCACCGCCATCCCAAACACAATTAGCGCGATCGGAATCGGATCTCTCTCCACAATATCCGCCGGAATCGACCAGGTTTTGAGCAAAACAACCGTTAAGACTCCTACAATAACTAGACTCACAGCGTGGCTAGGATGAGGAGCAGTCATCGCATCTTGAAGAAACCCCAAAACCACGCCCATGCTAGCGGCTCCCCAAACTGTACGTTTCCGCTTAATACTCCAAGCTACCAACCAAATTAACAGCCAGTTAGGGCTAATTCCCAGCAATTCCATTCCCGGCATCCGAGTGGGCAATATTAGTAAGCACAGCAGTACAGAAACAAATGTAACGCCAAAGTTGAGAAATTTGCGCGATCGCCCAAACATTCTAGATAAAGCCTTCATTACTGCTTTTCTCCCCCATTCGGCGCAGAAGATTCACCAGCGGCATTCTTTTGTTCAACTTCCTTAGAGTGAGGGTAAATCACCGCCCATTCCAGAGAATTCATCGGTGCAGAAAACTCAACAACAGCTTCAGGAGCCGGAGTTTTATTCATATCCACGGAAACGATTTTTCCCACCGGCAAACCAGCAGGGAACAACTGACTGAAAGAAGAAGTTGAAACCACATCCCCAGGCTTGACATTGGGAACATTATCAAAAAACTCCATTACAGCCTGATTTCCGCCTTTACCCCGCATAAAACCCATGTTGCGACTGCGAGTAATTCCCACACCCAATTGACTCGTAGGATCGCTGACTAAAAGCACCAAGCTAGTATTACGAGTAACGCTGACAACCCGACCTACCAAACCGCCAGGGCCCATCACAGTAAAATCTGTTTTTATGCCATCATTACTGCCGCGTCCCAAAGTAATTTGCTGCCACCAGTGGTCAGCGCTGCGGCCGACAATAGGAGCGACAATTCCTTTAGGTTTCTTAGCAGAAACATAACCTAAAAGATCTTTTAGTTTTTGATTTTGAGCTTCCGATTCTAATAGCCGCGCTTGCAATTCTTGAGTCCGCGCCGAGATGAGTTGCTCTTGTCCCGAGCCGTTGGCTTGAAAAGGACGAGACACCCAATTGTAAACTTCAAACAGTGGAGCACCTTGTGTTTGTCTAACTCCCCAAGCAGCAGTTACAGCTAAACCTAAAAGAGCTATTGGTAGACGCAGATCCCACCACCTGCGGATTGTGTTTTTTAGCATAATCTCAGTAATGTAAAATTGTTATGTCAGGATTTTAGATTTGAGATGGCAGCCCTATTTCTAAATCCAAAATCCCAAATTTGTTAACTACATATTGCGCGACGACTGCCCGCTGAAAACCCGTTCCAACTGTTTATTTTCCAAGACCCTACCAGTGCCCAAAACCACGCAGCACAGGGGATCGGCTGCCACGTGAGTGACAATTCCTGTTTCGTGACTGATCAGAGTATCTAAACCTTTCATCAGCGCCCCGCCGCCGGCCAGCATAATTCCCCTGTCAATAATATCTGCTGCTAATTCTGGGGGAGTGCGTTCCAAAGTACGCTTGACAGCTTCCACAATTACTGAAAGCGGTTCCGACATACTTTCGCGAATTTCTGGGCCTTTGATCGTCACAGTTCGCGGCAGACCGGAGAGCAAGTGCAAGCCCCGCACTTCCATAATTACGTCGTCATCCTCAGTCGTCGGATATGCAGAGCCCACTTGAATTTTAATTTCTTCAGCAGTGCGTTCGCCGATGACCAAATTGTGAACTTTTTTCATGTATTGGACGATCGACTCATTGAGTTCGTCACCCGCTACCCGCACAGACTCGCTGATTACCGTACCTTGCAAGCTCAAAACCGCAACTTCCGTCGTACCCCCGCCGATATCTATAATCATATTGCCAGTCGCCTCAGCAACAGGCAGTCCGGCCCCGATCGCCGCAGCGATAGGTTCATCAATTAAACGTACTTCTCTAGCACCGGCCTGAGTTGCCGCCTCAATGACAGCACGCCTCTCCACTCCGGTGACACCGCTGGGGATGCCAATAATTATCCGGGGCGAAACGATGGTTCGCCCTTCGTGAACCCTGCGGATAAAAGTCTTGAGCATGAGTTCGGCAGTATCGAAGTCTGCGATTACCCCGTCGCGCAGCGGGCGCAGTGCTATGACATTCCCTGGCGTGCGCCCGAGCATTTTTTTAGCATCTTCTCCGACAGCCAGCGGTATTTTTAAGTCTTGGTCGATCGCCACTACAGACGGTTCTTGCAGAACAATACCTTTGCCGGATACATAAACGAGCGTGTTAGCAGTACCGAGGTCGATACCCATATCTCTAGATAAGGAAAATCGATTGAGAAGACCCACTGATTTGTACCCCCCCCCAAACTAAAATACTAATGTGTGCAATAATGTTGTTACAAAAGTGTAACCGAGGTGGATTCTATTACGTTTTTCATTCTGAGTCTAGTCAGAAACGTACATTGTCGATCGCGAGTTGAGTGAAGACTCGCCAATCATCCACAATCAATATGTTCTGGTAAGTGGGTGTAAAATCAGGATGAAGCCCTGATTCGCGCTGTTACAAGTTAAGCTGGCAGACGATCGCGAGTCCAGGAGAGTTTAACTACACCACCAATCGAGCACATTCCCGAAAAAGTTTATGAGTCTTAATGTTGTGACTTTAGTAGGCCGCGTCGGCGGCGACCCGGACGTAAAATATTTTGAGTCGGGTACAGTTAAGTGCAAGTTGACGCTGGCAGTGAGAAGACGATCGCGCAATAACGACGAACCAGACTGGTTTACTCTAGAAATCTGGGGCAAAACAGCGCAGATTGCTGCTGATTACGTTCGCAAAGGCGCTCAAATTGGGGTGACAGGCTCTTTGAAGTTCGATCGCTGGCAAGATCGCAGTACAGGAGCTAATCGCTCAATGCCAGTAATTAGAGTAGACCAGTTAGACTTGCTGGGTTCCAAGCGCGACAACGAATTCTAGCATTTGGGTAATTGGGAAAATAATATTTGTGAATTGGGTGGCGGCTGGTGACTTCCGAAAAGTTAGAAATTGTTCAAACAGAGTATCAAGCTGGCCGAGTAGCTTTTGAGAGCGGCCGCTACGCTCGATCCGTCGAGAGTTTAGAAACAGCGATCGGTTTGGTCGATCGCAATTCCCCGTTGGGCGGCGAAGTGCAGATGTGGCTGGTGACGGCCTACGAAGCCTCTGGCGATACAGAAAGGGCGATCGACCTTTGCCGCAAACTCACCCGCCATCCCCGCCAAGAAACCCGCCAGCAAGCCAAGCGCTTGCTATTCATACTCGAAGCCCCCAAACTCACCATCCCTCCCGAATGGATGGTGAAAATCCCCGATTTAGCAGCTTTGGATGAAAATCAATCAATCAGTTTTCAGGCCAATCCCAAGGCTGATATCAAGTACGCCAAACCCAAATTAGTTGCACCGGAACCTGTTGATTTGAGCCAGGTTAATACGAAAGATAATCAGTTTATTTGGGTGGCATTAATTGCAACAATTATAATTTTTTGCTCTTTAGTATGGCTAAGTTAGGCTAACTTCTACTTAATGTAAACAACCCTAAGCCAGCCACGCTTAGCGCATTTCAATACTTGACAATCGTTTACATAGTTGCTTTTTACAGGGCCTATCTACTTAAACGGTGAAAAAATATTCATTTCCAACCCTTAGCAAGGGGTTGCTCTTACTGAGTGTAAAAAATTGTATCAAAATTCAGCATTTCCGATCGTCCATGACAAAATAGGCAGCAACAGTTCGATCTATCGCTCAGGGTTATTTTTTGTCCCGTAATGGCAACATTACTTGCCAAAGCTTCTTAAGGATGCCATTATCACCTGGACTTTTCAAAAAAATTCCCCTACAAATACTGCTAATTGTTCCATTTGTTGTCCAAACAGTTGGAGCAGTGGCTGTTGTTGGTTATCTTTCCTATAGAAACGGTCAAAAAGCAGTAAATGATGTAGCTACTCAGTTGCGGAATGATACTAGCGATCGCATCAAGGAAAATCTAACTTATTTGGTGGCTATTCCTTTTCAATGCTTTGAAAACTATGATACAGCCCTGAGCCAAAACCGCATCGATCTTAATAATGGGAGAGACGTAGAGAAGTTTCTATGGGGACAACTCCCTGCCTTTCCCCTTGTTGCTGCCGCAGCTTTTGTTACCCCCAATCAGGAGTTTTTTGCTGGTGAGCGGCAGGATGATGGCGCGATCGTCATCCGTACTTCGGAGGTAGAAAATAACCACACTTTGACTACCTATACCGCCAGTCCAGAAGGGGAACGCCGAGAAATTATCAACGCCGGGAAACCTAACTTTGACCCCCGCAACCGCCCCTACTATAAAATTCCAGTCCAGCAAAAACAAGCTGTTTGGGCAAAACTGTATCCTCACATTACAGGTAAATACCTATATATTGCGGCGGGCAAACCCATATATACCCAGACTGGAGATCTCCAAGGAGTGTGGATGACCAGCTTAAATCTAATAATGTTTGGGGATTTTTTAAGCCAACTCAAAATCGGTAAAACTGGGCAAAGTTTTATTCTGGAACGTTCTGGAGAAATGATTGCCACCTCTACAGGGGAAAAGCCCTTTCAATATTACCCAGACAAGGTTGTCCAACTG
Source organism: Tychonema sp. LEGE 06208 (assembly GCF_015207505.1). Classification (GTDB taxonomy): domain Bacteria; phylum Cyanobacteriota; class Cyanobacteriia; order Cyanobacteriales; family Microcoleaceae; genus Microcoleus. The sequence continues at coordinate 15,751 of NZ_JADEWT010000104.1, read as the reverse complement.
CCAGAGCAACGAATTGAACGACTCAAGGTTGTCAATAGTAGCAATGTCATCACCCAAAAAGCAAGTCAAGCTTTACTAGAGCAGTTTCAGGATTTTCAAAATATCTATGCACCTCATCAACTGAAATTTGCCGTCGATGGTAAAAATTATTTTGTCCGAGTCGATCCTTTTCGAGATGGTAAAGGTATTGACTGGTTGGTGGTGGTCACTATTCCAGAAGCAGACTTTATGAATCAGATTTATGCCAATACTCAGACTACAATCCTGCTCTGTTTAGCAACTTTGATTTTGGCAATTTTGTTGGGTATTCTGACCGCTCGCCGGATTATCCGTCCTGTGGAGCGGATAACTACTGCTTCGGAAGCGATCGCCAAGGGCAATCTCAACCAACAAGTCGAAGTTAGTTCCATCGTTGAACTTGGCAAATTAGCCAACGTTTTTAACGGCATGACCCAACAACTGAAGGATTCTCTAGATGCCCTCCATTTGGCAAAGGTCGAGTTGGAAGATAGAGTGGAGCAAAGAACAGGAGAACTGCGCCAAGAAAAAGAAAGGTCAGAACAATTACTTTTGAATATCTTACCTGCGGAAATTGCCGATCGCCTCATGCGAACTAATGAATCCCCTGCTGAACATTTTGAAGAAGCCACGATTTTGTTTGCGGATATCGTAGGTTTTACTGGGATCTCGGCTCGGATAGAGCCGATGCAATTGGTAGCAGGTTTGAACCAAATTTTCTCTGCCTTCGATCAACTCACTGAAAAGTATGGTTTAGAGAAAATTAAAACCATTGGGGATGCCTACATGGTAGTTGGTGGTTTACCCGTTTCTCGAACGGATCATGCCGAAGCGATCGCCAACATGGCGTTGGATATGCACGCCTATATGCAAGACGTGGAGAATATTTTTGGGGAATCTCTACAAATTCGGATCGGGATTAATACCGGGCCTGTAATTGCGGGAGTAATTGGGATTAAGAAATTTATCTATGACCTCTGGGGTGATGCGGTGAATATCGCCTCAAGGATGGAATCCCACGGTAAACCGGGATACATTCAAGTCTCCGATGCGACTTATCTCAAATTACAGCATAAATACTTACTAGAGCCAAGGGGTACGATCCAGGTCAAGGGAAGAGGAGAAATGATGACCTATTGGCTTTTGGGTCGGGGGCGATGAATATTAGCAACTAGCACTCGATAGGTGAATAACTGTTAACTTGTTCTTCCAGCCAGGGAAAAGTTTTGGCGCTATAAAATGCTTCGGAAAATGAAGGTGACAAGCGATGGATGGTTTTACGCGCGGGTGTCGAGAAACCGGGTTTTTATGACAAGACTTCGCTGTAGCCGACAGATTCGCGAAAAAACCCGGTTTCTAAGTCTTTGCGAGTTCTGGCCACACCCAAAATCAAAGCAACCGGGTTTTTCGCAGTTTTTCGGTGGGGTATCGATGTTTTTGGAAAAAAGCCGGTTTCTGGCCACACCCAAAATCGCTAAAATAAAACAAAGACCAACCTCAAAGGCGATTATTGTGAGCGATTCCACCATAGAACAGATATTGAAATTGGCAAGTCAGCGAGCCTCGGCCGCTGAAGTATACTACCTGTCGAGTCAAGACACGCCGATCGAATTTGAAAACAATCGCCTCAAATCCCTGCAAACCAAAGCACTGCAAGGCGTAGCACTCCGGCTAATTTACCAAGGCAAAATCGGCTTTGCTAGTTCCACAGACTTAACCCGGATAGACGATTTAGTCGATGCAGCGATTCAAACAGCCGAAATCGGCGATCCGGCCGAATTTGAACTCGCCTCCAACTTTCACCTAAAAGGCCCGGAAACCACCTACACTCCGCCCACAACTGCCGAATTAGTCGAAAACGGCAAAAACCTCATTGAGCAAGTTCACGCCTACAATCCCGATATTATGGTAGATGTAGGCTTTCACGTCCGCAGCGGCCGCGTCAAAATTGCCACGACGCGAGATGTGTATGCCGAAAGAAGCAGCCAAATAGTCAGCGGGACGATCGCCGGAAATTTGGTCAAAGGAGAAGACTTTATGCAAGCATACAGTTACGACGTCGCGCGCGATCGGGCCCTGGACACCAACAGCATCCTCCAATCACTCCTCGAAAAATACCGCCTCGCCGAACATCGGGCCACCATCGCCAGCGGTTCCTACCCAGTATTGTTCACCCCCAGAGCCGCCGCCAGCACATTAGGCAGCCTCTTTGATACCATCCTTTCAGGTCAAACCGTAGTTCAAAAAGCCTCTCCCCTAGCCGACAAAATCGGCGAAACCTTATTTGACGAACGCTTCACCTTTTTTGAAGACCCAACTTTAGGCCCTTCCGCCTGTCCCTTCGACGACGAAGGTACGCCCACCACCCGCAAAACCTTAATTGAAAAAGGCACCGTCACCGGATTTTATTGGGATCGCAGGTGGGCCGCCCGCGCCGGTGTACAATCAACCGGCAACGGTTTTCGCGGTGGATTGTCGCGCCCAGGCCCTGATTTGACTAACTTCTGCATTTCCCCAGGAAACACCAGCATCCAAGACTTGATTGCTAGCATGGACGAAGGTCTAATAGTAGAGCAAGTTTTAGGTGCCGGTCAATCCAATCAATTAGCAGGAGAATTTTCAGTCAATTTAGACTTAGGCTATAAAGTAGAAAAAGGCAAAATAGTCGGTCGCGTCAAGAATACAATGGTCGCAGGCAGCATTTTTGAAGCCTTTAAAAATTTGGCAGATTTGAGCAGCGAAGCCGAATGGGTAGGCGGTGCGGCATATTTGCCGAGTATGCTGTTTCAACAGTTGGGTGTCGCTTCAAGGCAATAAGTTGAGTGATCCTAGAAAAACTTTTGCCATAAAAATGTTATGACGCTTGGCCCCAAAAACCCGGTTTCTGCCAAAAACCGTCGGTGAAATCGCCAATACTGTTAAGAAACCGGGTTTTTATTCCGCAGTGCGTAATATCGTTTCCGGTTGCATCGGAATGATGTTAACTGTTAACAGTCAACTGTTAACAGTCAACAGTCAACAGTGAATTTACTATTCCGATGAAGAGAGGATTTGATATAAGTCGAGAGTTGTCAGAAAAAAACAGAAACTGTGTCGGCAAATTATCGCTTTGCTAAGTCATGCAAATAGGAAAAAATAGGGGAAAGGTACAATGAAAGAGCAAAATGTCAAGGATGGAACTGGGAAGAAGAAAAAGCACTTTTTCTTTCTTTTACCTTTTGTTCTTTGCCTTTTAACTCTAGTGACTGGATGTGTTCAGTACGATGTCGGAGTCAACTTTCAAAGTCAAACTCGCGGCGAAATTGTCCAGCACATTAAACTGGGGGAAAAGTTGACCAGCTTCAGCAGCGAAACTGTTGGAGATTGGTTAAACAGCGTAGAACAGCGGGTGAGGTTGCTGAACGGAAAAACTAAACGGCTTTCCGAGACAGAAGTTATGGTGACTATTCCTTTTAATAATGGAGCCGAGTTACAAAACAAGTTCAACAAATTCTACAATCCGATCGCACAAACCACCAAAAATCCTCCCGTCGCAAGTAAGCTAGAAACCGATTTACCGAAGTTTGAATCTCACATGGATGTCAAGCAGAATAATTTGTTATTGGTGCTGCGAAATCGGTTGAGTTTGGAATTGGATTTGCGCTCTCTTTCTCTGCTTTCCTCAAACGGCAGTTTGCTGCTGAGTCCGGGGGGGCTTTTGGAGCTAGAATTTAGCTTGAACACGCCTTGGGGCGCAGAAAGTATGGAAACTGTAGCCGGTGCGCTCGTACCCGAAATTTACCGCGAAGGAAAGCAGTTAGTTTGGAAGCTGAAACCAGGGGAAATTAACTATTTGGAGGCGACATTCTGGATTCCGAGCCCCGTAGGGATTGGGGCGTTAATTATTGCCTTATTTGTGGCGGCGGGTATTGCTTTGAAATATCAAATATTGCCAGGACTCGGAATCGGCAAGAAACCGCAAAAGCTCGGCCAAACCTAAAGAGGATATATTTGATCTGGGCGAGTCATATCGTGTCCGGTTGATTACCATAACAAAAACGGTTCGTAGTGCGGACGACCGTCCGCTCTTAAGTTACGGACGCTGACTGATGTACTGCGAACTTTACTTAGGACAATACTTCGGACAGTTTTAGGCACGATCGAATATCTGAAACCCATGCTGGCTAAAGTGTGGACTATTTTTTCTAAGTTTAAGTTGAGCCTTAAGTTTGAAAAAAAGATTAAAAATGTGAAGACTTGCACTGTAAAGCTTCCAGAGGCTTTAAAAAACTGTCCGAAGTATTGCTTAGGATAGAAAACTTAATAACTTAAGCACCTCCTACAGTTTTCTTTCCTGCAAGTTGCGAGATAATAAGGAGGTAGATCCTCTGGATTTGCATTACCAGGCTCTTCCTGGGAACGAGCCAATTTAGGATAAAAAAAACGGTTTTTTTCTGGGTAAATGTATCAGTTTAAAATCTAAAACTTGTTCGCTCGCGAAGTCAGATCAATTCCGGTTGCACTCATACATGATGTTAACAGTCAACAGTCAACAGTTAACAGTCAACGGTCAACAGTTAACAGTTAACAGTTAACAGTGAATTTACTATTCCGATGCCAACGGATTTGATATCAAAGAATCTAAAATCTAAAATCTAAAATTTAATGGTTGTTTCCAGAGACCAAAATGGTTTAGAAACGATTTCTGAGGGAATCGCAATTTTAATTGATTTGGCAGAACGGGGAGAAATCAATCCTTGGGACGTGCAAGTCATTGAAGTGTTCGATCGATGTTTGAGCAAACTGACAAACGCCTGCGATGCCGATAGGGGTACGGATTTCTCCGATTTGTCCCACTCGGGTCAAGCGTTTTTGTACGCTTCAATGCTGGTGCTGCTCAAAGCAGAAAGTATCGTTCTCTCTGAACCCCCCGCAAATCCTGAATTCGACGAGGCCGCGCTAGAAGACTCAGAGCATTCGGGAGGGCGACATTTGCCGCAGCATTTGGAGCGACAATTGCGCCGTCGCGGTGTCGCTCAACTCCCACAAAAACGCCCGGTGACTCTCCCGGAACTAATCGAGCAGTTGCAGCTTATGAAAGCAGCAATGGAGCAGACAGTTGCTCCTCGCCGCCGCCCGACCTCAAAAATGCGATCGCAAGCAGCCCAGGCTATTTTTGAGCTAGCTCACCAAGAAAATCTTGTGGAAACTGCTAGCGAACTAGAACGGCTTCTGACAGGGCGCGGGTCTGAAATTGATGAGGGCTGGCTCGACTTGGAAGAACTTCTGGAACTTTGGCGCCATCACGATTTGCACTCTCCTGTTGACGCCGAGTCCCCGCTATCGACTGGGGAAGTTCACTTGCCAAATCATGACCGTGTGGGTGTTTTTTGGGCGTTATTGTTGCTGTCGGCTCAGTCTAAAGTAGAGTTGCTTCAAGAGGAGTTTTACCAAGACCTCAAAATCCGGCCGCTGTGAACTGAAACGGCATGGTAGTCAACCGGGGAAACCAATAACTCTCCCCCTGCGTCGGTTAAGACTTTAGGCAGAACCTTGCTCGCCGATATTCTAAGGCTGAGTATGAAACGCGGACAGCCCGATTGCGAAGTTCTGGTTAATTCTCGATTCCTGATTTTTTAAATCTAGTAAATAGGGAATAAATCATTAATAGCCTGGTACGATGTCGCCTATAAACAAGTCGGGATTGTGCTGCGATCGCACCGATCGCGATCGCAACCGCTAGCATCTAAGTGTTGAGTTGATATCAATTAATAGAGGGTTGAGGAAGTTAATAATGAAAGCGATGATTCTGGCGGCCGGTAAAGGCACTCGCGTCCGTCCCATTACTCAGACAATACCCAAACCGATGATTCCGATCCTGCAAAAGCCAGTGATGGAATTTTTGGTTGAATTGCTCCGCCAGCATGGGTTCGATCAGATTATGGTCAATGTTTCTCACTTGGCCGACGTGATTGAGAACTATTTCCGAGACGGTCAAAAGTTTGGGGTACAAATTGGCTATTCTTTTGAAGGCCGGATTGAAGACGGAAAAATGATTGGAGAAGCCATCGGTTCGGCTGGCGGCATGAAACGGATTCAGGATTTTTCACCGTTTTTTGATGATACTTTTGTGGTGCTGTGCGGGGACGCTTTGATTGACTTGGACTTGACTGCTGCTGTGAAGTGGCACCGGGAAAAAGGGGCGATCGCTACTATTGTGATGAAATCTGTTCCTCGGGAACAAGTTCCCAGTTACGGAGTGGTGGTGACAGACGATTCTGGCAGAATTAAAGCTTTTCAAGAAAAACCTTCTGTAGAAGAAGCTCTGAGTACCGACATCAATACTGGGATTTATATTTTTGAACCGGAAATATTCAATTACATCCCTTCGGGTAAAGAGTACGATATCGGTTCCGAGTTATTCCCCGCGCTAGTAGAAGCAGGGGCTCCGTTTTACGGAATTAGCATGGACTTTGAGTGGGTGGATATTGGCAAAGTTCCTGACTATTGGCGGGCAATTCAGAGCGTGCTGTTGGGAGAAATTAAAAATGTTTCAATTCCGGGAATTGAAGTGCGCCCCGGCGTTTACGCTGGTTTGAATGTGGCTGTGAACTGGGATAAGGTTGATATTACCGGGCCTGTTTACATTGGCGGGATGACCATTATTGAGGATGGAGCAAAAATTGTGGGCCCGACAATGATCGGCCCAAATTGTTGGGTGTGCAGCGGGGCGACTGTGCAAAACAGTGTGATTTTTGAGTATTCCCGTTTAGGCCCAGAGGTGCGGTTGATTGACAAACTGGTGTTCGGGCGCTATTGCGTTGACAAAACCGGAGCTGCGATCGATTTGCAAGAAGCGGCGCTCGATTGGCTGATTACTGACGCTCGCCAAGTTTTGCCTACTCAACACGGAGAAGAGCGGCGGGCGATCGCAGCAATTCTCGGTAATCTTTAATAATTGGTATAGCCTTTCGAGCGTAACATGAGGTGCTAGGAGTGGGCATAGGCCTCCGTGGCCTCCGTGGGCATACCTCACCACGCGATCGAACCGCCATAGTGGGTATTTTCTAAAGGTAAGGTGCTGGTAACGAGTAAAAATCGTTTGTAGTGAGGACTTTAGTCCGTAAAACGCGAACTAAAGTCCGCACTACAAACCGATCGATCGGACGCGATATGATTAATTACGACTGAAGATAGGTGTACTGGCCCAGACTTCGTTCGTAATTTTGCAGCAAAAGTTGGGCTTCAGAAAGAGTAATTTTATTTTGCTGCAAAGCTGCTTCTGTCTGACGGCGGATGCTTTCAACCAAGCTTTCTGAATCGTACTGTACGTAGCTGAGGACTTCTTTCATAGTGTCTCCTTTCACTACGTGTTCGATATGATAGCCAGAAGGCGTTAGCTGAATATGAACTGTATTTGCATCGCCGAATAAGTTGTGAAGGTTGCCCATAATTTCTTGATAAGCACCTCCCAAAAATAGCGCTAAATAGTAAGGTTCTCCCGGCTTGAGAGTATGCAGTTCCAAAACCGACTTGATATCTCGCAAATCGATAAATTGGTCGATTTTACCGTCGCTGTCGCAGGTTATATCGGCTAAAATACCGCGCGCAGTAGGTTCTTCGTCGAGTCGGTTAAGGGGCATAATTGGGAACAATTGATTGATTGCCCAACTGTCTGGTACTGACTGGAAAACAGATAGGTTGATGTAATAAATAGACGCCATCACCTTTTCTAGGTCTTCCAAATCGTCCGAAACGTATTCTTTTTGCCGCGCGATCGCCTGTATTTTATCGCAGCAAGCCCAGTACAACTGTTCGGTTTTTGCCCGTTCCGCAATTCCCAAATAGCCTAAGTTAAATAAACTGACGGCTTCTTCCTTAAATTGGATCGCATCGTGATAGACTTCTTGGTAATTTTCGGGTGTGATTGATTGGTAAATTTCGTAGAGATTGCGCGGAATAAGATGCGCGTTTTTGTCTACTGGTTCTGGTACTTCTCTGGGGACATCGCTAGTACCGAGTACGTTAAAAACTAAAACTGATTGGTGAGATGCGATCGCCCGCCCGCTTTCGCTGATGATAATTGGTACAGGAATTTTCCGCTCGTCGCAGGCATCTTTCACTCCCGCTACTACGTCGTTTGCGTAGTTTTGCATATTGTAGTTTTTGGAAGTGTGGAAATTTGTTTTAGAGCCGTCGTAGTCAACGCCGAGCCCGCCGCCTACGTCCAAGTAGTTCATATTAGCTCCCAATTTAGCTAATTCTACATAAATGTGGCTGGCTTCTCTAATGGCATCTTTGATGACGCTAATTGAGGAAATTTGAGAGCCGATGTGGAAGTGCAGCAACTGCAAACAGTCGAGCATTCCTGCTTGTTCTAGTTCGCCGACGGCGCGGATAATTTCTGGAATTGTCAAGCCAAATTTTGCCCGATCGCCCGTGGAACCTCCCCAGCGGCCAACGCCTTTGGTAGTGAGTTTGGCTCGCACTCCCAAAACAGGTTTAATTTTTAATGCAATGCTGGCGGCAATTGCGAGTCCTACTTCCTCAATTTGCTCCAGCACAATCACGGAAGTTTGCCCTAGCCGCTGCGCCAAAATTGCGGTTTCTATGTATTCGCGGTCTTTGTAACCGTTGCAAATCAACAAAGCGCCAGGGGTTTTCAAAGTCGCCAAAGCGATCATTAATTCTGGTTTTGAGCCGGCTTCCAGTCCGAAGTGATGGGGTTGACCGAAACGCACCAAATCTTGAACTAACTGTCGGTGCTGGTTGCATTTGACTGGAAAGACGCCGCGATAGACATTTTTGTAACTGTAGCGAGCGATTGCTCTGGCAAAACAGGAATTTAAGCGATCGATCCGATCTTCCAAAATATCGGAAAATCGAATCAGCAGGGGCAAAGCTAAATTGCGCTGTTTGAGCGATTCAACCAGTTCGTACAAGTCGAGGGAACCGCCGCGATCGCCCTTGGGAGACACTGTAACGTGACCGGCGGCATTGATGGAAAAATAGGGTTCGCCCCAGCCTTGAATGCGGTATAGTTTCTCGCTATCTTCTATTGTCCAAGATTTTTGTGGCTGTTCAGCAGCCGCTACCAAAGCACCGTCTGAAGGAACCAAACTCGTGACTGTTGGCGTCTGAGTCGATAGCGACTCGGTATCGGAGGAAGCAACGGTAGCTGGGGAGCTCATCTTATTGAAAACCTCGAAATGAGTGGTCAAATAGATAGTCTATCGCAGATATCGGGTTTCCTGATGCAGTGGAAAATTCACTAGGCCCGAGCCGGCCCGCGCCGGCCTGCCCCGGGCATACCTCACCACGCGATCGAACCGCTATATTCAAGCTGTATGTACGCATGGATGTAAACTCGCAAATCCGGTTTCCCAGTTTACGTGCGCCACGAGTGCTGTCAGGCGATCGATCGCCCGACACACTCTAACCAAAAATCACCTCCGGCGGTGCCATGTCAGCCCCCACAATCATCGCCCCGTTATGAGACTTCTTCAAACCCGGCTGAGGCGCTTTTTCTTGGCTCTTCGGAGCCGGCGCAACAGAGGCGGGCGGTTTCACCTGCGGCTCAGGTACTGCATTGGCGCCCGGTACTACAGGTTGCTGTGACAGCCAACCCACACCCCCGATCGCCCCAGCCATCAAAGCGGTGTAACCGAGGTATAAATGCACGGGACGCATTTGAAAGCCGTCGGCTGAATCCGAGTCAGAAACAGACAAATAGGTGTTAGCAATTACGAGACTCGGAGCCGGTTTGGGCAAAGCATTTGCCATCGCGGTGCCGTCTAGTCCCAAGGCATCGCCCAACCTGCGGATAAAACCTCTAACGTAAATATCCTGGGGCAGTTTCTCAATTTCCCCATTTTCGATCGACTCAATATGGTGCAGCGGGACGAGAGTTTGACTGTGGAGTTGTTGGAGGGATAGCGATCGAACTTGTCGCCCCTTGCGTAACTCTATACCCAACTCCCGCAGAGACTCTTCTCGCTGTTCAACTGCGATTGCTGCTTCTTCTTCCTTGGTGAGTTTTTTGGTCTTGTTGAGAAAACCGAACCCCGGAAAGGATTTTGCAGGGGCGATGACAGTTGCTGGTGCAGCCGACTCAACTTTAATTTCGTCTTGAGGCGCTGGTTGCTCTTCTTGTGAAGAGTGATTTTCTGTCTCGCCATCTTCAGTCTCGACCTCGGTTTGGGGGGGCGCTTCCACAGCAGCGTTGCGCCAATAGAACACAGGATCGGGTACTGACGGCTCTAATTCTCTAACCGATAGGGCGGCGGAAGTTGCAGCAGCGAAAGTCTCTTCTACAACTTGGATTTCCGTGTTGTTTGGTTTGCCAAACCTGTCAAATGCCAGCTTGACAGCTTCTCTGCTAACGGCTCTAATTAAAATTTCCGCTGCTGATGCTGCTTCACCCAACATGGTTTGCAAGCTAGCTAGAGCGTGGCTGTAGGTGTCGCTACAGAGGAGTTCAGCTTCTATTTGACCGAGGACAGAACGAAAACTTTCTTGAGAAATTTCAATAGTTGCGTGATCTGTCACCCCAAAATAAGCCTCGGGTTTCAGTGCCATGATGTTTGTGTTGTCTTGCTAGAAGGTATCTGAATAAGTTCTTCGACAGCTTGGCATTGATTCCGGAGGGGGATCGGGGGAGAGGTTCGATCGTTCGGACTTGAGTCCGCATCAATTCGGGAGGAGGATCGGGGGAGAAGTTTGATCGTTCGGACTTGAGTCCGCATCAATTTGGGAGGGCGATCGGGGGAGAAAGAAAGAATTCCCAATTACCGATTACCGATTACAATTTTTTAGATCTTGTGGATGCGATCGAGCAACCAAAGAGTCCCGACAATTCCGACAAAGTGGGCCACCGTGGCGTGAGTATTTGCCAATACCACAAATATGTCCAAAGGCTGAATAAATCTGCTGAAATCGACGGCGGCCCCGAACAAAGCTTGCGGCTGAGCTAGAGATTTGGCTAAAAGCGTGCCGCTGATGGCTTCTGCACCGATCAGCGTCAGCAGCAGTCCTGACAAATTGCCGATCAGAGTCAACTGAACTTGTTTGATGGTGTCTGCTTTTTTGGGGCGGACAGCGCCTGCGGGCGATCGCAGTTGTTTCGACAAGCGAGTGAAACCCCAAGCGCGAAATACGCTGTAACCAAGAACTGCCAGCCCGCAAATTGCAAAAAATACACCGCCACCGGTGCCGGCACTGGTTGAACGAGCAGCAGCGGTGGCGCTAGGGATGGCGAAGGGGATGGCAAAGAGCAAAATGATCGCCGCTACCACCGCTAGCACTAATTGCACCCAGAAGCAAATCCAGCCTGCTGTACGAAGGGCAAAGGCAACTCGCTGTACGGCTACAGGAGGCTTATCGGTATCTAACTGATTGGTCATATTTTCAGCGGATATAATTAAGTGGCTTGAGTTAGCAGCAGTTTTTTTTAGCGCGGACGGTTGATGGCGGTTAACCCTCTTTATAATGGAAGCAGAAATGTTTAAGATTTGTAACTGACATTCGATTTCACATTTGAACAGCGTCGATCGCAAGGTATATAAAGCAATGGCACAACTACAACCCACCGTCACTCCCAAACTCGAACAACCAAAGTTTGGCTTTAACAGCTACGCGGAACGCCTTAACGGTCGAGCTGCGATGATCGGTTTTTCCCTAACTGTAATTATCGAGTATGTCACAGGGCAGGGGTTGCTGGCCTGGTTAGGTCTCAACTAATTTTAGCAATGGCGCGGTCAGTCGATTTGAGATTTTAGATACTTCGGCTTCGCTCAGCGCAAGTTTTAGATTTTAGATTTGACTCCACAGATTCATCTGGGAGGAGGAACAAAAGTCTAAAATTTGGGGATTTACCCTGAGCTAGCGTCGGGGGCTGATAGCAGTTTTTGGGCCCCTCAGCCTCACAGTTGGTCTGGACTGTCACTCGCAAGGGTGTCACCCTGCTGACCGCGACCACTTCGGGAATTGATTAGAATATTAATTAGAACAAGCCCAGCGACTTGTCAATCGAGAAACATCGGTTTAGAAAATGCAAGAGCTAGCTTTGGGAGCGATATTTCGGGTGAAATTTTGATTTGACAGGCTTGGCAATTTAGCCTCGCTCCCGTACAATTCCCCACAGGGGAGCAGATTAATTTAGGTGAAGCTAGTCTCAGCTAGAAATCTCGATCGCACCGCCCACTCTAAGTTTTAGAGATTGTAAATAAATATAGAACAGAGTAAAACCACATGAATGCTTCATGGACGCGACTTTTGAGGTCTGCTTACCGTAAAGAGCCAATTACCAGCTTTATTGTGACGGTGGGCGTTGTCGATGCAGCGATCGGCAGCATCGGCGCTAGCGGTTCTTTGTTGGCTTTTGGGCTGGGTACTGCTGGGGTGGCGATGGCCCTCCGCTGGTGGCAAATTTACCGCTCTGGAGCCGAACAATCCGCCCCTGCTACCGAATACTACCTTCCTCCTCAGTCTTCTCGATCTCAGTTACCCACGCTCAACAACCTGTCTAAGAAAAATCCTCCTTATTAAGTCGATCGCGCAATGGCACTCTGGAATGTGGCGATCGACTTTCTAGGGCTGAGGCCGTATCGAGATCTGACCAGAAAAGTCTTTCGATGCTCGATTTTTGAGGCTTGGTTGATGAATATTTCTGTGGCCGAGAAATTATACCAAATTGGCTCCGTAGCTGCCTGTAGCGGTTTGTCGGTGAAAACTGTTCGCTACTATGAGCAAATGGGCTTGCTGTCTCCGGCGGTAAAACGATCGCCCGCTGGTTATCGGTTGTTTGGCGAGGCAGTATTCAACAGATTGGCGTTTATTAAACGATCTAAAACTCTGGGTTTGAGCCTTCAGGAGATTAAGGATATTTTACAAGTTCGCGATCGGGGAGACTTGCCTTGCTCTGAAGCAAAACAGCGTCTAATTTTGAAGGTAGAGGAAATTTCCGGGCAAATTGCAGCTTTAGAAACTTTGAAAGGGGAGTTGCAAGGTATTCTCAACCGCTGGGAAGAGCAACCCTCGCGCGATCGGATTAGTAGCACGATTTGTCCCAACATTCAGCGGGATTGAGCAACGGCAAAAAGATCCAAAAAAAGGGAAGGAATTATGGGTTTCCTTCCCTTGCTTGTTTGGTGGGTGGTTTGTTTGGTGTTTCGAGCGATCGCTTTGGGCTTTTAACTGTTTTCGCAGAGTTTGCCGTTGCTTTTTGAGCTGTCGAGCCCTGGCCGATCCGCCTTTACCTTTGGAGTTTCTGCCCTCGCTGCGGGGAGACTCCCAACTTTTTAGTCTCATGTTGTTATTTTCTTACACTACTTTTATAATACACCGCCACAATTTCACTGTCAAGTATTTTTTAAACAGATATTTGCTAGTATCGATCGTGGACTGATTGGACTTGCTACTTGCTATAGCGATGCTGCACAAACACAAGCAGCCGGAGGCGTGATAGTGCGAGTTGGACACCCTACAATTAAAGTTGTTTGGGTGCAATTATTAATCGAAATATTCCGCCGGAATTGCAGCATCGGTAAAAATTGGCAAGGTATCCCAACTGTTTACCCATTCTGGCAATTGCGCTACTTTTTTGAGCTGAAGCGACAATTCTATTAAGGAAAATTCTAAATTATAAAAATCTTGAATAATTTCGGCTTTCAAAAAGATTTCATCTTGAGTTAAATCAGGAGCATTAGTCGCGATCGCAATGGTGTTACCCTGGTCTAAATTGAATAAATAAACTTGTGCAAACACAGTTTGAATAGTTTTCACCGCCGCCGCATTAAACTTTTGCTGGTGGAACAAATTGACAACTACAACGCCCGCGCTTGACAAGCGAGTTTTGCAAAGTTGGTAAAATTCTTGTGTCACCAATTTATAGGGCATATAGCCGCTACCAAAACCAGCATCCACAATAATTATATCATTTTTTACGGTGGTATTTTGTCCGGCAAGATATTCGCGACCATCTTGAATGGCGACTTTTAATTTGTCGTTTAATTGAATTCCAAAAAACTTTTGAGCGACTTCGACTACTATGGGGTCAATATCGGTACATTCGACCATCGCGTGAGGGAAGTAGTGGTGAAAATAGTTGGGAATGCTACCGCCGCCAAAGCCGATTATATATATTTTTTGGGGTGAATTTTTCCAGACTAATGCTAGCATCATTGCTCTGGCATAGGGAAAGATTAAATTTAGTGGATTGTTGAGATCTAGAATTGATTGAGCTACCTTGGTGGTGAAGGTTTCTGTGTCTGCTAAAAGTAGGAGTAGGAATGATTTAATCTTTTTGACTGCTATGCAGTTTTCGCCATAATTTTGTTGAAATAGAGTGCCGTCTGGTTGTTGCTGCAGCCAATTGATTTGTTTGCGAATAGCTGCAACTTTGCTATTTTGCCGATCGCCTAAATAATCAGTCATATTATTTGATATTGGGAAATTGCTGAGGAGTATAATGATTGGGAGCCGACGTGACGTACAGTTTGATTTTTTAGGAACTGGTATTGGGAGCATCTCATATTTGTAAAAAAACTTCTTTTAACTCCTTCTTTCTTCCTCTTTCCTCCTGTCTCCTGTCTCCTGTCTCCTGTCTCCAATTTTGGGCTTGGCTGCTTTCCGACAGAGATGCTTCCCTGGTATTAAATCTCAAATTTCATCACTTTAAACCCAATAATAACGCAATTCCAGCGATCGCCCCAACGACCCCCAAAACTGCCCGCAGGCTGACTTTTTCGCCTGCTACCACCGCTAAAGGCAGTACAAACAGGGGACTGGTAGAACTGAGTGCTTGGGCGATCGCTGCGGGCGCATATTTCAGCGAAGTTTGTTGCAGGAAAATTCCGAGATAGGTTCCTAAAAAAGCTGCTAAAATTATTGCACCTAATATTTTGGGCGCTTTTAATTGTTTGCAATTCCCAAGGTTTGTGGGGTTTAAAAAGCATAACATGACTGCAACTCCCCCGCTCAAACGCAAGGCCGCAGTCCACAAGGGATCGATATCTGTTTGATTGAAGGCGGCGCGGGATAAAATAGCTCCGGCGGCGTGGGCTGTTTGTCCTAATAAACTAATGCCTAATCCCAGCCAAAGCTGTTTTGATGGTAAGGTAGTTTCGGCTGTTCGTTCGGCAATTACCCAAGCTACGCCGCAGATGGTTAAAAGTATGCCTGTACAAGCAATGGCCGATAGCTTTTCTTGTAAAAATATGAAGCCGAGTAAAGCTGTTAAGGGGGGAGATAGGGTTTCTAAAAGCAGCGCTCGCCTCGCACCTAAATATTTTAAGACGACAAACCAAGCAGTGTCTCCGAGGCCAATTCCTAAGGCGCCGCTGATGAGCAGCATTGCTAAAATATTGGGGTTGACGGCGGGGAAGGGTTTTCCTAAAATTATTACAGTGGCAAGGAGCATGAAAAGGGCGATCGCGCCTTTGAGGAAGTTTAGCACCACTGCGGGGATTTGCTGTCCTACTCGCTGCCAAATTGTGGAAGATAGAGCCCAGACAAATGCAGCGCCTAAAGCGGCGATTTCACCCATAAAATTTGTTGATTATTGACTGTTGATTGTTGATTGTTGACTGTTAACTGTTAACTGTTAACTGTTGACTGTTAACTGTTGTCATTAGTTACCAATGCCCAATGCCCCATGCCCGATGCCCTGTTTGGCCGATGCCCCATGCCCGATGCCCGATGCCCCATGCCCATGCCCGATGCCCCATGCCCATGCCCCATGCCCATGCCCAATGCC
>NZ_JADEWT010000103.1 GCF_015207505.1 Tychonema sp. LEGE 06208 | reverse complement strand
CCCTTTACCGGTAGCCTTGTATGTTTCCTGACAAAGATTTAGGCTGTAATTCCAGAACCATCTCGAACAGCCAAATGCACCAGCAAAATATTGCTGCTGTTCGGTTGTTGGATATAATCGGAACTTGGGGAGCATCTCATATTTGTAAAAAGACTTCTTTTGACTCCTTCTTTCTTCCTCTTTCCTCCTGTCTCCTGTCTCCTGCCTCCTACCTCCAATTTCTAGCTTGGCTGCAAAAGTGAGATGCTCCCGGAACTTGTAAGCTTGATACATTATCGGTAACTAAGGTTGCTGGTAACAGCATAGCTGATAGGCAAGGAAAATACAGGGAATTTGTTCGTTTCCTCATGCACCGCCCGTCTACTGCTGGCTGCGCTTTGTATCTCGTGGGCGGTGCAATTGTCAACTCACGAGCCTTTCATCACGCGGGCGTAATTCATTCGGGGTACTTCGCGCTGCGCGAAGATTCATCCCGAATGAATATACCGAGGGACTTCCCGGCTGGATAGTTAAAATTACGTTATATTTTGGGATATGCCGAGGACGTTCGGCGAAGCTGTCGAGCCACCAACGAAAGTTTTTGTAAACCTCGTTTCAACCGCCGTCTTATCTTATCCCTGACTTTTGAGCATTTGTATAGTAGAATTTGTCACAAATAAGTGAGTATATTTTCCCAAAGATGTTAAGTCTTTTATTGGCAGCCACAGGGCCTTGGTTTCAACCACTTGTGTGGATGGATTACCGCTTGTCTGTGCTATTAACAATTTCGATCCCGCTCGTAGTGCTGATTTGGGCTGTTTTTGACAAAGCTGATGCGATCGCCCGTTTGTTGGTGATTTATTGGCGGGTAGCCAGTTTGTTGGCAATTACACTTTACCTGATGATGGCTGCTCTGCCTGTGAGCTTTGTCTCGTCAGTGATAGCGAGAGCCTTGATTCCTGCTTGTCTGTGGTTCTGGCAGGATTTAAACGACGAAATTGCCGATCGGCCTCAATCACCTTTGAAGCTCGCCTTTACAGCTTGGCGGTGGGCGATTACTGTTTTCAGCGGTTTGGGCGCTCTAGCTCAAATTCCCTTCTTAAACTGTGCCTTTAAATCTCAAATTCAAGTAATTGACGAACCTTTTTGCCGTATTTGGTTAGACCCGCCTTGGCTGTACAAGCAGATGTTTCACCCTAATCTCACACCTCAATTTTTGGGATTGTTGGGCATGACAGGTTTAGCAATTTATGTAATTTACCTGTCATACTTTGTATTAATTAAAATTGGTAAACAGGGGAGGTCAGCTACTGGAAATTAAGTAGATTTAAAGCAAATATTGGTCTCCTCCATTTCAGCTAAAATCTTCAACAAAAAAGTCAAAAGTTCCTACTCGAAAAAACCGCATATACGAAAAATTCAACTAACAAGAGGGTGGCTGACGTGATACCGCTCAAAATTTGATACCGTGCCACGTACTCCTGTTGTGGATATCTAAAAATTTTAGACGAAGAGTTCCTGCTCCGGTTGCAAGTAAATCTCAAACTTGTAGGGCGAAGTCGAATTATCTCAAATCTCAAATCGACTGACATCAATGTTATTGGAAAAGACTGTGATGGATAGCAAAGAAGCATATTTACAGTGCTTAGAAAAGCTGATTTGGGCGATCGACCGCCTAAACGCAGAAGTAGAACCAACTGAACTCGCTCGGATTGCCGAACTGATAGTTCAGCCGATGACAGGATCGTGGCGTTTTTTTCACACTCCCGAACATATTTTTGAGGTAGGGGGAAAAGAAGACGCGATCGAGATTTTGGCCGCTTTATTTCACGATATCGTCTACGTACAAGTCGATCGCAGTATTAACTTTAACGTCAGCTACTACATCACTCCGGTAACAAAAGAAGTCAACAAACAGCTACAAATTCGAGAGCAATCTGAACTGTCGGCAGATGCTACCTTCGAGATGGTAATGCAGGTATTCGGTTTTGTACCCGGAGAAGTGCTCAACCCCTTCTCAGGACAAAACGAATTTCTCAGCGCTTTGGTAGCAGCAAAAGCTCTAGAACCATTTCTCAAACGCGAGCAATTGCTTCAAATTGCAGCCTGCATTGAAGCCACAATTCCGTTTCGCCCCGCCGAGGGAAGAGTAACAGTCAGCCAGCGTCTTTACGACCGCTTGCAAGCAATAAATAGCCTGTTCAACCTCAGTTTGACTGACGAGGAAATGCGGGAAACTATAAAAAAAGCTGTACGCATTTCTAACCGGGATGTAATCAGTTTTTCTCACCAGAGTTCAGCCCATTTTTTGGCAAATACCTGGAATTTACTGCCGGAAACCAATCACAACCTCACCTGCTGCGGTTTTTACACGGTTCGCGACTATCGAATTGCTATCCTGAAAATGGAGGGTTTTCTGAGTTATCTCCAGCCAGAGGTGATTTTTCGGCAGTTTGAGGGATGTCCCGACGATCGCACCTATCAGCGCTGGGAAACTACTGCTAGATACAATCTGGAAATTGCCAAGCTTTATTTGGGCTGTAAACTAGCTGCTATCGCCCTGCTAGAAGCTCTTTCTTCGAGTTTGGGAATCGACGTTTCTCTGGCGATGATGATGGGAGAACTTCCAGATAGAACTGTCGGAGGCGTGCGCCTGGAAAGCTTTTTTCCAGAAATAGAGAAACCTTATAACCCTAAAAATAGTTTAGAATCGGAAGTATTAAATTTATTAGAAAATGGTAGGGCTAAAAGCAATTCTAATAGCGATTTAGAACACTCCCCGCTGGCGACGTTTGTAGTAAAAATTATCGGCTTTGACGAAATGCGCTATCAGTGCGATCGAGCTAAGGAATTGTTTAAGCAAAATCTCGAAGCAGATGAGTTTATTACCGATTTTAACCCGATAGTTATAAAAATTGTCGTAGACTCAATTCTCCAGTTGTTTGAAAGTCGCAAATCTACTATCTACCGACACTACCAAATCATTTCTGAGTTAAGGTCCAAACCCCAGACCAATTTTCAGGAACGCCATTTTTTATCAAATGGTTGAGTCGCTCTAAATACAGGATAGCCGTTTTGTCTTCGGAATTAACAGCTAAAACTCGATCGAAACAAATTTGACCAGCCTTAAATTCGTGACGGCGATAATGTTCTAAACCCCGTTCAAAATCCGGCTGAGTTTGTAACTTGATTTCCCTGACTAACTCGGTTTCTCCGTCGAGGACTTCATAGATAGAAATTGCATCTTTTTTGCCTTTGACAATTACTCTATCTAAAAAACGGATTTGATACTGTTCGGGATCGGTTAAATTTTCCAAAACTTTATCAGAAATTATTAACGATACTCCATATAATTTAGTGAGACTTTCCAAACGAGAGGCTAAATTGACATGATCGGAAAAAGCATCTCCCTGCATTCTCTGTGCTTCTCCGACTATCCCCACCATCATCTGACCGAAATGCACTCCTACACCTACTTGAATCGGTTGATATCCGCTGCGAAGCCGATAGACATTATATTTGTGAACTTGTTGCAGTTTAGCAATTCCACCTTTGAGTGCATCGTCAGCACCGTTTGGAAAAACTGCCATCATTCCATCTCCTAAATACTTGACAATAAAGCCGTGATTCTCTCTAATTTTTGGACTGACTTCTCGCAAGTAAGCATTAACAAAGTCAAAGTTTTGCTGTGGTGTCATAGTTTCAGAAAGCGAGGTAAAAGAGCGAATATCACTAAACATGACTGCCATTTCTTTGCTGACATAATTGCCTAATTCGATATCCACAATACTTTCTTTTTTCAAAAATTCTAAGAAAGCATCGGGGAAAAATCGCCCGTAGGCGCTGTTAGTTTGCGATAAGTTGATGTGAGACTTAATTCTGGTTAAAAGTTCGTCTTTCGAGAAAGGTTTGGTTAGATAGTCGTTAGCACCGAATTGAAATCCTATGATTAAATCTGACACTTGATTTTTCGCCGTTAACATCACTACTGGCAACTCGTGGGAGGGATATTTTTCCCTGAGTTTGGCGCAGACTTCATAACCAGACATTCTGGGCATCATGATGTCGAGAACGATCAAGTCAAAATGCTGTCCGCCTTCGATGAGCGATAAAGCTTGTTCGCCGTCTGCTGCCTGAATAACGCTGTAATTTTCCAGAGAAAGATGATTGTTTAAAACTTGCAGGTTGATCGGATCGTCGTCAACTATCATAATTTTAAATTGTTTGAATTCTAACAGCGCAGCGGTTTGGGCTGGGGAATTTAAAGCCGTTTGATGAAAATTTAAATCGCAGGAAAAATAACTTTTATATATCTTATTTGGTAATTTAAAATCGTTGGTTTTGGTGGCGGCTTGCTGGTTGGTTGCTGCTTGGTTAGGATAAATTCTTTCGGTAGAAACAGGCAGGGTAAAGGTGAAGCGGGAACCGATGCCGACTTTCGATGCTGCGTAGATTTTACCCCCGTGGAGTTCGACAAATTGTTTGGATATTGTTAAACCTAAACCTGTTCCTCCGTATTGCCTGACTGTGGAACCGTCGCCTTGTTCAAATGGCTCAAAAATGCGATCGAGCCGATCGCCCGGAATGCCAATTCCACTATCGGAAACGGTGACAGCTATATGAAAATTCTGGCCTGGCGGCGGGCGATTTGACGCGGGCACTGGGAGGAATTTTTTGCCGTCGGTGGCTACAATTTCTGCTGATATTTCTACAGTGCCGCTATCGGTGAATTTGATCGCATTGCCAATTAAGTTGTAAAGGATTTGTTGCAAGCGATTTTCGTCAGCCCAAGCCAACGGCAAATCCGCAGGAATATGGTTAATTAACTGCAAGTTTTTAGTACCGATTAAAAATTTGCTTACAGTTAGTACAACTTCGACAATTGACTTAATTCCTACACTGCGAAACTGCAATTCTAGTTTGTGATTTTTGAGTTGAGCAAAGTCGAGAATATTGTCAACAAGTTCGTTGAGCCGCCTGCCGCTGCTAACAATCATTGAGAGGTTGTGCTGCTGAATTTCTGATAAAGTTCCGGCTGCGCCGTCAATCATTGATTCGGCAATACCAATCATTCCGTTGAGGGGAGTTCGGAATTCGTGGGAGGTGTTGGCTAAAAATTCGTCTTTTAGTTTGTCGAATTGTTGCAATTCTTGATTTTTATTTTCGAGGGCGGTGAAGGATGTTTGCAATTGAGATACCATGCTGGTGAAGGATTTGGCGAGTTGGCCTACTTCGTCGGCGCGATCGAACTCTAGTTTCCGATCCCATTCTCCTCGGGCGATATTTTTGGCTGCTGCGTTTAAACCGAGAATTGGGCGCGCGATCGATCTAGCCGTAAAAATACCAATAATTGTTGCTACTATTAGCGCTGCCATGCAGAGTAAAATAGTGGTAGCAGTGCTAGCATTGATTTTTTCCATAAAATCGTTTTCTGGAATCACTATCACTACTAACCAATCAATGCCGCTGGGGTCTTTGTACGGCAATATCTGCACAAAATGCCGCTGATTTTCGAGTTGAAATTCTAGTTTTTGAGGCGGCTCAACTTGGCTTAAATTGAAATTACTAATGATGTGTTTAGCTGTGGCGTTAGTTAACGTATTTTTGCTATCAATTGCTAGCAATCGTCGAGCTTTGCCGTCAGGGTCGAGGGTGTAGGGTTTTTCGCTTGTCGAACTTCCCACTAAAGCGCCCGATCGCTCCATAATGAAAGTTTGACCCGATCGGCTAATTTTCATGTTTGCCAAAAAGTTCCCAATCTGGCTCAAAATCATGTCAACTGCCATTACTCCAACAAACTCACCTCGCTCGTCATAGCAAGGCTGAGCCGCTGTGATTCCCAAATCTCCATGAAAAAACGTATAAATGTCTGTCCAAACTAATTTATTTGCTGCGGTTGCACTGATGTACCAAGGACGATTTCGCGGGTCGTAGTTTGGTTCGTAACTCAATAAAGTAGTGGGATTGCCTCGGTTATCTAAAGTATAGAAAGAACGCCTAGGAAAGTTTTCTGTCATTTTCGCAATTAATTGTCCTGATGCTTCTCTACGAACTCCGATATATTCACCTTGCTTGCTGCCTAAATAAATTTCTCGCACCGAGGATAATATTTGCATCTCGTGCCAAAAGTAGTGCTGTGTTGCTTGCAAATCTGCTGGATGCAGCTTGCCGAGTTGCGCTGCACCTGCATTGAGTCGGGTGATGGTGTGAGGTTTTTCTAAGTAATTTGTGAGGTGCTCTTGGATGCGATCGCTAATTTCTGCCTGCAAGCTATTAACCAATTCTTGAACGGCTTTTTGTCCGTTGATGAAAGACAAATATCCTACTAGGCTGACTGCGCCGACAGTTTGCAGGACAAATGGCACTGTCAGCGCTAAACGGAGGGGCACGCTGCTGTAAAATTTTGCGATCGATCTGCTAATACTTTTCAATAACATAGTAAATCGCCTGGGTTCTCAGAGAAACTGCACAAATCGGCTGATTCTTGCTTTTGAGCGTAATTAATAATAGTTCCAGCTAATTGCCGATCGCGAATTGAGTCGAAATTAGCGACGCTGGATCGGTAATGCGATCGAAATCACCAAACCAAATGCGACAATTTCCCTGATAAAAAGCATTGTAGCTCATGCTAATAATCCGTGCTGCACAATTATGTCCTGGAAATTCACATAATTAGGTTCTGCATCGAGGAATGTTGAATCAAGTCTGTCCTCTACCCTCTTCCTTCTCTTCACCCTGAGCGAAGCCCTTATAGCCTTCTTCCTTCTTCCTGATGACATTGGACGGAAAGCTCGGCGGGGACAGCACTAATGAATAATGAATAATGAATAATGACTAATGACTAATGACTAATGACTAATGACTAATGACTTCAAAAAACACCCTATTTTTCCCTCGAAATTTCCACCCCAGACCACCCATCCGGCGCTCCATACATTCGATATTTGCGAGAGCGTTTAAAATACAGCATTGCTACCCGATCGTCAGGATTGATTTGCAAAATATTCTCAAATATTTTTTGGGCAGCAACAAATTTTTGCTGGTAGTAAAAATTGAGAGCTTCTTGAAAAAAATCCGCAGTTTGCTGCTTGAGTACAATGCTTTTCTCTGTTTCTGTATCATAAATTTCAAACACTGACACAGCATTGGTTTTTCCTTTCACCGTTACGCGATCGACAAATCGGTACTTATATTTTTCAGGCTCCTCTAGGCGATCGATAATTGCACCGCTAACTAGAATTCTTGCGCCGTAAATTTTAGTCAATCCTTCCAAACGAGACGCGAGATTCACCGCATCAGCAATCACCGTACTTTCCATCCGTTCTCGCTCGCCAATTGTCCCCAGCATCAAATTTCCCGCGTGCAAACCAATGCCGATCGCGATCGGAAACAAGCCCTTTTTTTCGCGCTCCTGGTTAAAAATATTCACTTCTTTTTGCATATCAATTGCTGCTCGTATACCATCGTCAGGAGATATAGAAAATAAAGCCATGACTGCATCTCCAATATATTTGTCAATAAACCCATTATTTTGCCTGATTGCAGGGCTAACCTTTCCTAAATAACTATTAATAAATGCAAAGTTTTCTGGCGGTGTCATCATTTCTGAAAGCGACGTAAACGAGCGAATATCAGCAAACAGCACTGTCATATCTCTTTCCTGATTGTCGCCTAATTTTACTTCAATAATACTCGGTTTTTCCAGCAAACTCAGAAAATCTTGTGGCACAAACCGGCCGTAAGCTGCATTCAGCTTTGCCAAACGAATTTGCGTATTAATTCTCGCCAACAACTCCTTTTTGATAAAAGGTTTAGTTACATAATCATTGGCTTCTAAATTAAAAGCTTCTACCAAGTCGGCAGTTTGATTTTTTGCGGTCAGCATCAGAATCGGCATTTCTAAAGGCGAGTATTTTTTGCGAACTTCCCTGCAGACTTCATAACCCGTCATCTGCGGCATCATTACGTCCAGTAAAATTAAGTCTGGCTTAAATCCTGATTTAATCAGATTTAAAGCTTCTAAGCCGTTGCTAGCTTGAGTGATGGCGTAGTTTTCTAAAGAAAGATTATTAGTTATAACCTGAATATTAATGGGTTCATCATCGACTACCAAAATTTTTATTCTTTGATTTTCTGGGAAGTTGCTATTGGCTGACAAGCCAGAATTTATGATAGATGATTGCTGGGCTAATTCAGGAGTTGTTAAACTGCGAGATTCCTGGATTAAAGGCGGCTGTTTGCTGCTAAATTCCGGCTGACTCTCAGATACGGGCAAAGTAAAGATAAATTGGGAACCGATGCCTACAGTGGAAGATACACAAATTTTACCTCCGTGCAATTCCACTAATTGCTTGGCCACAGCTAACCCTAAACCAGTGCCGCCATATTCTCTAGCAGTGGAACCATCAGCTTGTTCAAAGGATTCAAAAATTCGCTCTAATTTATCTTCGGGGATGCCAATGCCGGTGTCGGATACAGTAATGGCTAATTGGGAATTAAGCGGTGATTGTTCGTTGCAAGTTACTAATTCTGCTGAAATTTCAACTGTGCCATTTTCGGTAAATTTAATCGCATTGCCGATTAAGTTGTAAAGGATTTGCTCTAACCGATTTTCGTCGGCTGCTATGGGCGGCAATTTGGGATCGATTGAATTAATCAACTGTAAGTTTTTTTGATTTGCTAAGGGCTGAGATAAGGTAATAATTACAGAGACTATTTCTCTCACACCAACGGATTTAATTTGCAGTTCTATGGTTTTGTGTTTTAGCTGAGAAAAATCTAAAATATCGTTAATTAAGGTAGACAATCTTTTTCCCGAAGCTGCAATCAAACCTAAGTTAAAATTTGTTGAGTCTGGGAGTTTTCCGGTAGCACCGTCTATTAAAGATTCTGCAATCCCAATAATGCCGTTGAGTGGAGTGCGGAGTTCGTGGGAAGTATTTGCTAAGAATTCGTCTTTCAGTTTGTCCAGCCGCTGCAATTCGCTATTTTTAGTTTCTAACGCCGTAAAAGATGCTTGTAGTTGTGCTGCCATGCTGTTAAAAGCAGCGGCAAGTATGCCTAACTCGTCGGAGCGATCTAGTTTGACTGTTTTATCAAATTGTCCTTCAGACAACGCTATTGCTGCATCTTTTAATTTTAAAATAGGTTGGCTAATCCACCGAGAAGTGATAAGTCCTATCATAGTAGCCATCACTAATGCGGCCAGACATAGCAATATTGTAGTTCTGTTTCCGGCATGAATTTGTTCCATAAAGTCGGCTTCGGGAACTACGACGACAATCAGCCAATCTAAACTTTTGCCGTCTTGGAATGGCAGGACTTTTAAAAATTGTGGCTTGCCGTTTATTTCAAAACTTAGTTGCTGCGATTTGGTGATTTGGCGCAAGTTTTGAAAGTGTGTTTCTAAATATTTAGCTGTATTTTGTGTGACTGGATCGCTGCTTTCTGTGACTTTAAACAGTTCTTTTTTACCGTTTTGGGTGCGGAAAGGTTGTTCCGGCGTGGAAGTTGCCAGCAGCGTGCCGTTTCTTTCGATAATAAAAGTTTGACCGGATTTACCTATTTTGAGGCTGTTTAAAAATTGACCGATACTGTCGAGACGCAAAGCAGCAATTAATACTCCTTCTAGCTGTTTCTGGCTGTTGTAAACAGGTTGCAAAGCGCTAAGGATCAATGTGGGTTCTAGGAAGGATATATAAACTGAACTCCAAGTTGGTTTTGCTGTTAGAGCCGCATAGGTGTAGGAAGGATGCTGTCGGATGTCGAAGTTTTTGACGTTGGCTGCTACTGTCGTGCGATCGCCCGAATCATTAGTATTGTAGGAATAAAAATCAAAATTTGTAGAGGGCCCGGATGCGTTAATCAATAAAGTTCCATCCGATGTCTTTTCGCCAGTGCGGTATTCTCCATCTCGATTGGCGATCGACGTAAAATTAATATAAGGATACAACTGTACTTGCCGCCACAGATACTTTTCCCAAGCTAACAAATCTTGCATATTAACAAAACCCAGTTTCACCGCATCCAGCTTGCTTTGATTGATTTGGTGGGGAGTTTGTAAATAAGTTACCAAATTTTGCTCAATGCGATTGCTCACCTCCCCCATCAACTGATCGGCAAGGTCGTTTACTGCTCTTTGAGAGTTCTTAAATGATAAATATCCGACAATTCCCACCGCTGCAAATACTTGCAAGACAAACGGAACTATCAGCACCGTTTGTAGGGTCGATTTTCCTGAAATTTTGGCAACTAAGCGCTTGATATAAAGAGTTGGCATAATATTAATTTAGCTTGAAAGACACAGTTAATAATCGGAGGGAATCTGCTTCGCTATTAAGTATTGTAAAGCATTCTATCCTTGAATAAAAGTTACGCAACGAACGACAGATTCTTGGTGTATTCCTGAATAGTTGTCAAACCTGTGACTTTTCAGATTAACCCGGTTGATTTCTCACATAGCTTTCAGCAGGAGATTCGAGTTTGAAGTCAAAAGCAGCGCTAACAGCCTATCTTCCAGGAAAATTCCCAATTTTATATCCGAATACTTTGACCTGAATGTATTATGACCGAGACCCGGTACAAAAAACCAGATAAAAATATAAAAATTTCTGCCCTCAGCTTCATGATAGTTTTACTACTTTTCATCCAAAACTTCTATCCCCGACCATCCTTCTGGCACACCATACATCCGATTTTTTAGAGAACGCTGGCAGTAGATTGCTGCTAACTTATCTTGAGGATTTATTTCGCAAATTTTCTTGAATATTTTTTGCGCTTTAGTAAAATTTTGCTCAAAATAAAGCTCCAAACCTTTTTCAAAGGCTGCCGCAGTTTCCTGTTTTAGTTCCATGCTTTGTTGTGTTTCTGCATCATAAATTTCAAACACCGACACCACTGATTTTTTACCTTTGACTGTGACGCGATCGACAAATCGGTACAGATATTGTTCTCGATCGCCCAAACGCTCTAAAATTGACTCAGTAACTAGAATTCCCGAGCCGTAAACCTTAGTCAATCCTTCCAAACGAGAAGCGAGATTCACCGCATCAGCAATCACCGTACTTTCCATCCGTTCTTGCTCGCCAATCGTACCCAGCATTAAAGTACCCGCGTGCAAACCGATGCCGATCGCGATCGGTGCGTAATTGCTTAGTTGTCGGTGCTGGTTATAAATAATCACTTGTTTCTGCATTTCCACCGCCGCCCGAACAGCATCATCTGCAGACTCAGGAAATAGCGCCATAATCGCATCGCCGATATATTTATCAATAAAACCTTGGTGAGCGCGAATAACCGGACTCACTCGGCTGAGGTAGCTGTTGATAAAATTAAAATTTTCTTGGGGAGTCATCGCTTCGGAGATAGTCGTAAAAGAGCGAATATCAGAAAATAAAACAGTCATTTCCTTCTGAATTTGATCGCCTAGTTCGACATCAACAATACTTTCGTGTCCCAAAAAACGCAGAAAGTCGTGGGGAACAAATCTACCGTAAGCTGCATTGATTTTGGCCAGACGGATATGGGTTTTAATTCTGGCTAACAATTCATTTTTTACAAAGGGTTTAGTTAAAAAATCATTGGCTCCTGCATTAAAACCTTGCACTAAATCAGATACTTGATTTTTGGCTGTTAGCATCACGATTGGCACTTCGATCGCCGTGAATTTCTCCCGTATTTTCTCGCAAACTTCGTAACCAGTCATCCGCGGCATCATGATATCTAGCAAGATTAAATCTGGCTTGTAGCCTGTGTCTACAAGAGCTAAAGCTTCTTTACCGCTGCTAGCTTCGGCGATGGCATAGTTTTCCCGAAGTAAATTGTTAACCAATACCTGAATATTCACAGGTTCGTCATCTACAATTAAGATTTTAACCAGAGTGTTTTCTTGCCGGAATCGACCCTCAATGCAACTGTTATTATTAAAACTTATTTCTGCAGCTTCATTTGTTATTAAATTCCGCTCGTTAGTTGTAGAAACCAAACACTGCTGCACCGTATCTGGCAACTGCTGGTTATCGATATACTGATTTTGAGAAACTGGCAAACTAAAAGTAAACTGCGAACCAATACCGAGTTCTGAAGATACGTTAATTTCGCCGCCGTGCAGCTCGACTAACTGCTTGGTAATTGCCAAACCTAAACCGCTACCTCCGTATTCTCTAGCAGTGGAACCGTCTGCTTGTTCAAAAAGTTCAAAAATGCGTTCTAATTTATCTTCAGCAATGCCAATCCCGCTATCGGATACAGTAATTTGCAGTTTTGATCTGACAATTAAAGATTGAAGCTGGCTGGTAACAGAACTTTCTCGCTCAAAAAAATCCGGCAAATTCAAAGATATGGCATTTGCCGAAATTTCTACAGTACCAGTGTCGGTAAATTTAATCGCATTTCCGATTAAGTTATACAGAATTTGTTGCAGCCGATTTTCATCGGCATCCACTAGGGGAATGTCGGGACTAACTGAATTAATCAACTGCAAGTTTTTTGTGCCAATTAGCGGTTGAGAAAGAGTCATTACGATATCGACAATTTCTCGGATGCCGACGGGCTTGATTTGCAGTTCAATGTTTTTGTGTCTCAGCTTCGAGAAATCAAGAATGTCGTTGATTAGATTGGACAGTCTTCTGCCGCTAGATGCAATAATTTCTAGATTGGAAATAGTCGGTTCTGGCAATTGTCCTGTAGCGCCGTCGATTAAAGATTCTGTTAAACCGATAATGCCGTTAAGTGGAGTGCGGAGTTCGTGAGAAGTGTTGGCTAAAAATTCGTCTTTTAGTTGATCTAGTCGCTGCAATTGGGCATTTTGATCCTCTAGTTTTGTAAAAGATACTTGCAATTGACTGGCCATGCTGTTGAAAGCATCAGCTAATTTTCCTAGTTCGTTAGATGCCACAATATCTACCCGAGTTTCCAACATTCCGCTAGTCATTTTAGTAGCTGCGGATGTGAGGGCTTTCAAGGGATTTGCGATCGATCGAGCAAAAGCAAGTCCCAAGCCCGCAGCGGCGAGGGCGCTGGCGATTGTAACTGCACCCATGACACCTACGAGCGATCGCAGGGGAGCATAAGCTTCGGCTGTAGGTAGCTCTACCACCACCATCCACTGCACCTGGCGGACGATCGCCCCCGTACCCATGACTTCTTCCCCGCGCCAGCCTCGATAAACTATCGGAGATTGCATCCCCGAAGCCAAAGCTAATTTGAATAACTTTCCCACAAACGATCGCCCGCTCAAATCTTCCAGTAAATACGGATTAATCTTGCTTCCCGTTTCCGAAATCACCACCGATCTGTTATCTAAAACATAGCTATATCCCGTTTTTCCTACTTGCGATCTGGCAACAATTTGAATTAAAAAATTTAGACTAACTCTGGCAAACAATACTCCAGCAATTCTATTTTTACTATCGCGAATCGGCACTGCTAAATTAACAACATTTACTGCTGTTTTGAGATCGACATCTACTGGACTAACATAGTTTTGAGCTTGCCTAAATGTCCGCCAAAATATCGGTGAATCTGCCGAAATACCTGCCAAACTCAAGCTAGAAATAGAAAATGGTTCGTAAGGCGAAATTGCCTGTACGACTTGACCTTGACTGTTGAAAATCCCCGCCACTTCGTAGGCGCTGTTGCTGTTCACCAATCCTTCGAGAATACTGCGCTGAGTTTCAGCATTAAATTCTGTTAAACCGCGCAATTCTGACAAATAATTGAGTTGGCGCTGCAAGTTATCCAGATAAGCGCTAATTTGGACAGCAGCAGCTTGCGATCGCTCGAACTGAAGTTGTTTTGTCTGTTTTATCTGTTCCCGAAAGCTGAGGTAAGCTAAGGTACTTCCCGCCATCAATACGCTAGCTACAACAATCGAGACAAAACCGTAACGCAGTTGATTGGCAATTGAGGACATTTGATTTTGCCAGTTAACAGTTTGAACTCACTCTATAGGATACACCTAATTTCATTTTTCATACTTGATAAATCGCCGCCTTTGATTTATCGATACCTTTGCCTAACTTCTGGTTTTATAGATCTAATCTTTGTTTCCAGATAACATCTTCAATCCAAATGCGATCGGGAAGTAGTCCCAAGCGAAAGAAAATCTCAGAAATCCGCTGCTGTTCCTCAACAGCGCTATCTTGAATTGGCAGCAAATCGTAGCTCCGACTTTTAGTTAATATTCTAGCTGTTGTTCTTTTCATTCCCCTTCGAGCGCTGATAAATCTCGCTGCTCGTTCGGGATTCCTAGTTATCCAAACAGCCATTTTTCGCGTTTCTCCCATGACTATTTTAACAATATCGGGAAAGTCGCTAGCAAAAGAGCGACTTGCCAAATAGAAGTTTCTGTCATTCATCAGCCCGTCGCTGTCAGTCAAGAAATTAACAGGCATAGTTTCCTGTAACTGAGCGAGAAACGGCTGCCAAATCGCCCAAGCATCAACCTCGCCTCTCACAAATGCTTCCCGAGCTTTTGCCGGCGGCAAATCGACCAATTCGGCATCTTTTAACTGCAAGCCACCTTGAGTTAAGGCCCGAATTAACAAATAGTGACCGGCCGTTTTCTTAGTTGCTGCTATTTTCTTACCTTTGAGATCCGCCAAAGTCCGAATAGGAGAATCTTGAGGAACTACGATACCAATGCTTCCCGGTAAAGCTGAATCATTAGCAATATAAACAAAAGGTACGCCGTCTGATTGAGCAAAAATTGGCGGTGCCACTCCTGCATAACCGAGATCGATGTTTCCTTTTCCTATTGCTGCTAAAATTGGTGGCCCTGCGGCAAATTCCGTCCATTCTACAGACCACCCAATTTCTGCTAAACGGGTTTCCAAAGAGCCTTTAGCTTTGAGATAAAACAGCGCTCCGAAACGCTGATGGCCGATTCTGACAACTCTTGTTAAGTTTGAAGGTGCATTTTGGGTTTTTGCTGTAGAGTTATTTATGACTTCTGACTTGCAACTTACCACACTTAAAGTCACGCAAACAACTAGCATAAATAGCAGTGAATATCCCCAAGGGAAGCACCTGTTAAGATTTTTTTTACTGAAATATGATAGTTGAAATTTATTCTTTGTGTGGGTCATGAACTATCTTATAAGTAGTTTGGCAGGATTAAAAAAATCTCGATTTTTTTAATCCTATTTATATTGTGTCCGCTTACTTCATGCTGTTAAAAAATGTCGAGTTAAAAATAAAATTTTGGCGGTGTGTCCCTGAAATTAGCCGCAAAATTAAGCTATATTATAGCTAATTTGTGTAAAGTGATAGGTGCTATGGCTGACTCTAGGGATCGCCGCTTGGAACAGTACACGGTAAAAAGACCTGATGAAGTTTTAATCGTCCAGGCCGAAATTGACGGCGAATTTGACGAAATTGCTATTTTTAAAGGCTTTTCTAGCTCCCTGGTGCGATCGACTGCTTTCGATCCAGAGGTTCCTGTTTTACCGGAGGAAGCAAAAATTGTGAGTGTCGATCGCGTGGAGAGTCCGTACAATCCAAATAACCCCCGCTATCTTCAGCAAGGGTTATCTTGGGAAACAATGCAATCGCTATTGTTAGAGGCTGGAGTTTAGCTCAGGCTGCAGGGAAAAAACTTAGAAAAACAGCAGGGACACAACATTGTTGTGTCCCTACTACAAAAGCCGTGTTCCTACCCGCGCGCTAGAGCGTACCGCCGGCAGCTTGGAAACGAGCTCGCGCGCGTTTGATTGCTTGCTTAGCTTGAATTTGCTCTTGCAAATTGCCGCTAGCCGACTTTTCCAAACGAGCTTCTGCTTCGGTGTAAGCCTTGCGAGCATCTTCTTTGTCGATCGTTTCGCCTTTTTCAGCGCCGTTGACCAGAATAGTAACCTGGTTTTCTTGGATTTCTGCAAAGCCGCCCATCAGAGCAATAGACACCCATTCCTTACCGGGACGGACGCGCATCACTCCGGTATCCAAAGCAGTCAACATCGGAGCGTGACCGCTCAAAATACCCAATTGGCCTGTGGTACTCGGCAAAATTACTTCTTCAGCATTAGAATCCCAAACAGTTTTGTCTGGGGCCACTACGCGCACAGTTAATGTCATAAAGTATCAGTTGTCAGTTGGCAGTTGGCAGTTGTCAGTTGTCAGTTGTCAGTTGCCAGTTGTCAGTTGCCAGTTGCCAGTTGTCAGTTGTTACCAATAACCAATAACAAATAACAAATAACTACTGACTACTGACTACTTGACTAATGACAACTGACTAATGACTACTGACTGATGACTAAAATTACTTAGCCTCAGCTTTCATTTTTTCAGCTTTGGCGATCGCCTCATTGATATCGCCAACCAAATAGAAAGCTTGTTCCGGCAGCTCATCAAGTTCACCACCCAAAATCATTTGGAAGCCCTTAATGGTATCAGCCAGCTTGACGTACTTACCGGGGGAACCAGTGAACACTTCCGCCACAAAGAACGGTTGAGACAAGAAGCGTTCAATTTTGCGAGCGCGAGAAACAGTCAAGCGGTCATCTTCCGACAGCTCGTCCAAACCCAAAATCGCAATAATATCTTGCAATTCCTTGTAGCGCTGCAGAGTAGACTGCACCTGACGCGCCACACCGTAGTGTTCTTCGCCGACTACGCTAACTTGCAACATTGTAGAGGTAGAATCCAGCGGGTCAACAGCCGGATAAATACCCTTAGCAGCCAAACCGCGAGACAACACAGTTGTAGCGTCCAAGTGAGCAAAAGTCGTAGCCGGAGCGGGGTCAGTCAAGTCATCCGCAGGTACGTACACAGCTTGAACCGAAGTAATCGAACCTTCAGTAGTCGAAGTAATCCGTTCTTGCAAGTCGCCCATGTCTGTACCGAGAGTCGGCTGATATCCCACAGCCGAAGGCATCCGACCCAACAGAGCCGATACCTCAGAGCCCGCTTGCACGAACCGGAAGATATTGTCAATAAATAGGAGAACGTCCTGCTTGCTGACATCGCGGAAGTATTCGGCCATCGCCAGAGCTGACAGGCCCACGCGCATCCGAGCACCAGGTGGCTCGTTCATTTGACCGTAAACCAAAGCAATTTTTGACTTGGTGCGGTCTTCTTCGTCAATAACCCCCGACTCGATCATTTCCTTGTAGAGGTCATTACCTTCGCGGGTGCGTTCGCCCACACCGCCGAACACGGACACGCCACCGTGAGCTTTGGCGATGTTGTTCACGAGTTCCATCATAATCACGGTTTTGCCGACGCCTGCGCCGCCGAACAAACCGATTTTGCCGCCGCGGCGGTAGGGAGCCAGGAGGTCGATCACCTTGATCCCGGTTTCAAACACCGAAGGCTTGGTTTCCAGTTCGGTGAAAGCCGGCGGCTGGCGGTGAATGGGCATACTTTCGGAAGTATTGACCGGGCCGAGGTTGTCTACCGGTTCACCGATGACGTTAAAAATGCGGCCGAGAGTTGGGAGTCCGACGGGAACTTGGATCGATTCCCCGGTATCTACTACTTCCATGCCGCGCACCAAGCCGTCGGTGGTACTCATGGAAACTGCGCGCACTTGGCTGTCTCCGAGCAGTTGCTGAACTTCGCAGGTAACGGCAACGTCTTGACCTGCTTCGTTTTTGCCGGAAATCGTGAGAGCGTTATAGATTTGGGGCAGTTTGCCGCCTGGGAATTTGACGTCTACAACTGGCCCGATGATTTGGGTGATGTAGCCTACGTTCGTTTTTGTTGCGGTGGATACCATGAATAGTGCCTTTGTTAGGATGCTATTTTTCCCGTTGTGGAAAAAGTCTTAACATTTAGAAATGCTATTTCTCACAGTACCACTGAACAGACTCACTATTTAGATTTGTCTGGGCTGGTTAAAAGTCATTTTTCTGGTTGCTGCTGTCGCTTTTTTTTCCCGCGAGCCGCAGCCAAAGCCCCGAGCCCCAGTATAGTGCCGAACATCGTGACTGGTTCGGGAGCTACCTCGGCTGAAATGATGAAGTCTTGGAAGTCAGCGTCGTTTCCTCCTCCAGCATCGTCGAAGGAGATTTTTGCGCCCTGAGCCAGTTGGGCCAATGTCAGCAATGAATATTGCTCTGGGCCTTTACCGCCGTTGACGTTGATAAATGAGTCGCTGGAGTTGTAGTCGAGCTTAAAGTCCCCAAATACCGCTTGCTGACAGCCCGTGAGCACACAGTCATCTCTCCGAAACTGGGTGTTGGCGGCAAACCAGTCGGGGCTGTTCATGAAGGTGCTTGAGGAGACATACTGCTCGAATGGTTTGCCCGTGCCGCTGTCACTCCACAGCAGCAGGGCATAAGTTTGATTTCCCAAAAATTTGAAGGTTTGGGTGATGGAGCCGTTGTCCGATGTGACAGCGTTGCCGAAGCTTCCCTTCGATTCATCGGCTGCGCCGTTATCTGAGGGTTGAAGCTCGTAAAACAGTTTGGCGATGTTGGTGTATCCTGTGTTTCCTGACTGAGCTTGGGCTACCCACAAGCTGGACTGGTAACTGCCGTGTGATTCGTTGAAGGTAAAGTTTATGCTTGTATCTTCATCGAATTGGATGCCCTTTGTGCCAAACATGAAAGCTTGGACGGGCGCGCAGATGCTTAGCAAGATTGTGGTTGCCAAGCTGGCGATGGTAAAAGATGTTTTTTTGACTAGCGTTAAGGTAGTCATAACCCTGATTCCTCCAATGTTGTTAGGTAGTAAGGCGGGAAACGCACTTTTCCCGTGATGGGAAGAGACGATCGCCCCTTATGCGATATTTAGGACTATGGCCATAGCTGCAAAAGAAACTTTACAGCAGTGACTCTACAGACTGATATCACTTAGGTGTGTCCTGATATTAAATCAGTGTTTGTAATTCTAAGAGTTTTCACTGACACTCCATGTGCCACACTTGAATTTGTAACAGCAAGATTTTAATCGCATCTCCATTTCCAACCTACTACATTTATTTTGATCCGCAAGAGTCTCAAACTAACTGTAATACTTGCAAATATTAGGTTCTATCAAAAATACAGAATATTTTTGATAGCAGCTTTATAAAGTTTTGGTAAAGTCAATCAAAAAAATATAAAGTTTACGATCGAAGCTCGGCTGTTCGACCAGCGCTCGAAGCGGGATGGAAGCTGTTATAAGGTGTGCAGAAGAGTGCGGAGGCGACTGCGAGTAGGGATTTGAGCGTGTTTTTTGCTGCTTTCAGCAAGTGGTGGCTACAGGCGATCGATACTTGCGTATTTTTGACTAATATACTGAGTGATTTTTTACTCCTGATTATCGGATTCCGCTTCGTATTTTTACCAGCAGTCCCGAACGCATCAACCCGGTTTTTCAAGGTAATGGCGTGAGTCGATTTTCCATTTTTCGATTTGAGATGCTTCGACTTACATCGACTTGCTTCGACTTCGCGCGCTCACAAGACGCGAGCGTACAAGTTTGAGACTTACAAGGGCAGATGAATCTAGGAGTTTGAACTTGAGTCTAAAATTTTGAGCTTTCCAAGACAGAAGTACGTCACACGGTATCCGTTATCCGTTTTTGTGGGGTGTCAGAGAAGTAGTGAAAGTGGAAATAATAAACCCAGTTTTATGGCAGGTTTCTGAGTGCTATAAAAAAAAGTTTCTAAGTAGAAAGGCGTAAATATTTGTAGTTGGGATGAGGCAGGAGTCAGGAGACAGAATACAGGAGGGATTGGGGTTTTAGCCTCATTTATCTTTTTTAACACAGTTGTGTTTTTCCCCACCGACTTACCTACGTAAATCCTAGTAATTAAATACATACATTTTTCCCTATTCCAATTATTAGATAATAAAAAATCTTGCCATTCTATTGACATGAATAGTTTTTAGTAGTAAAAATAGGAGATATCGATCGATAGTCCGCACAATTTTTGGGGCAGCGACCTAAAGCTACATTCTACCGTTAAAATTTCACAGAGTGAGGAAGCTCTCACCCGCCTTCTACCGTTGGTGATTGAAAAGTGTCTGGACTATTGATAAATACGATCGCACTTTAAACAAAATATTTAAGCACAATGACAACCAACAAACTACATTTGCTCGGATGGTTATTCATTGTTGGCTGGCTGAGTGCCGGGGCTATGGGTTCGGCAAACGCGCAACCCATCACCCCGGCACCGGACGGCACTAACACAGTTGTTACTCCCAACGGCAACCACTACGACATTTCCGGAGGGTCTTTCAGCGGAAATAAGGCTAATCTTTTTCACAGTTTTACTCAGTTTGGCCTCAGGGAAGGTCAAACGGCTAACTTTCTGACTAATCCCAATATTCAAAATATTCTGGGGCGGATTACTGGGGGAAATCCTTCTTTAATCGATGGCTTAATTCAAGTTACGGGCGGCAATTCCAATTTATTTTTGATGAATCCTGCCGGCATGATTTTCGGGCTAAATGCCAGCCTCAACGTGCCGGGATCTTTTAATGCTACTACGGCGACAGGAATTGGTTTTGGGAACAATCAGTGGTTTAGTGCGATCGGCAATAACAATTGGGCAACTTTAATTGGGATGCCAAATAGTTTTGCGTTGACAAATTTCCCAGGGGGAAGCATTGTTAATGCAGGCAATTTGACGGTAGCACCCGGTCAAAGTTTAAGTTTGATCGCTGGTACGGTTGTTAATACAGGTCAGCTAACGGCAGCGGGGGGCAATATTCTCATCAGCGCCATACCCGGTAACAATTTGGTGCGAATTAGTCAAGCTGGAAATTTATTGAGCTTGGATATTCAGCCGACAGCAACTCAAAGTTCGCTGCCGAACAATTGGACGCAACCGGTGTTATCTTTGCCGGAGTTGCTGACTGGCAAAGGTGTGGCACAGGCAACGGGTTTGACGGTAAATCCTAATGGCGAAGTTGTGTTGACTGGGAATGTTGCAGTGCCTGTAACTGCAGGAACTGCGATCGCATCCGGCAGTCTCAATGTCTCTGGCAACACTGGCGGTACTGTAAATATTTTAGGCGATCGAGTAGGTGTTATTGCAGGCAATATCGATGCTTCTGGGATTAACGGTGGCGGCAATGTACTGATTGGCGGAGATTATCAGGGTTTGGGGACAGTACCCAATGCTGCGCGGACTTTTGTCAGCAGCGACTCGACGATTAATGCTGATGCTATTAGTAATGGGAATGGCGGGCGAGTGATTGTTTGGGCTGATGAAACTACTCGCTTTAATGGCAATATTACGGCGAGAGGTGGCTTGCTTTCTGGGAATGGCGGCTTTGTGGAAGTGTCGGGAAAGCAATCGCTGGATTTTCAAGGATTAGTTGATTTGCGATCGACCTTTGGGATTGCTGGTACCTTACTTTTAGATCCTACTGATATAACTATTAGCGCAGGTGCGGATGCAGGCGGCACTTTAGCAGGGGGAGCATTTACGCCCTCGGCGGGTACTTCTACAATTAATAATGGGACGCTGCAAACACAGCTAGGTTTGGGAAATGTGACTATTTCCACTGCGTCGGCTTCTCCGAATCAAGGCGATATTACAGTCAGCGCTCCGGTATCTTGGACTAATAGTAATTCCCTGACTCTGAATGCTAATAACAGCATATTTGTTAACAAAAATATTACCGCTAACGGCGGCAGTATCACCCTGAATGCAGATTTAGATGGCAGCGGTGCAGGGGCGATCGCCATTACCAATGCTATCATCAACTCGAACGGTGGCAACATCATTTTAGGAGGCGGCACCAACCCGTCAAATTCCCCAGCAGTAGGGACAGCGGCAAATCCCAGCGGAGTTGATCTCACCGGTTCCACCCTCAATGCCGGGACTGGAAATATTTCTATTAGAGGTCAAGGAGTCGCTGGAGTCAGCAACAATCTCGGCATTTCTGTTTCTACCAGCAAAATCACGACGGCTGGGACTGGAAGTATTACTCTCAATGCTACTGGCGGTAATGGAACTGGAAGCGACAACAAGGGGATTAACATTATTACCAGTACAGTGGAATCGATCGGGACAGGGAGTATTACTTTCAACGGTACTGGCGGAAACGGGACATTTAATAATCCAGGGATATCTATTGACAGCAGCACAGTGCGGGCTGGGGGAAATATCAGTCTGACTGGTACTGGTGCTGGAACTTTAACCCAAAACACTGGCGTTAGAATCATCAACTCTACAGTCGAGTCAACGCCCGGCAACGGGACTGTCACCATCACCGGGACGGGGGGAAATGGGACGGGCAGCAATGAAGGGATAACTATTGATAATCCCAGTACAGTGCGATCGCAGAATGGAGATATCGCGCTGACTGGAACAGGTAAGGGGAGCGCGGACGACAACACGGGCATTTCGAGTTCAGGGGTGGTGGAGTCCACAGGCACTGGGAATGTTACTCTGAGCGGTGTTGGCGGCAATGGGAATGATGGCAATCGAGGGATATCACTTGGGGCGGGCAAAGTGAGTTCGCTATCGGGAAATGTCAGTCTGACTGGTACTGGTGGTGGGGCTGGGTTTACCAACGAGGGTATATATTTAGATAGTGGTGCTCCTACAGTCAACACCGCAGGCTTGGGAAAGGTGACGTTGACAGGGACGGGCAGTGCAGGGACAGCCAGTAATTCCGGGATATACGTCAACTCAGGCACGGTAAAATCGCAGAATGGAGATATTGCTTTAATTGGTACCGGTGTTGGGACATCAACTAACAACGACGGCATTAACTTCGCCACGGGCCTACCAACGGTGCAAGCTACGGGAACGGGCAATATTAGCTTCACGGGAAAGGCTAACAACAATTCCATTCCAATTAACCTGACCGCCGGTGTGATTGATGCGGCTTTAGGTGGCAATGTCACTTTGACGGGTGATGAAATTCAACTGTTAGGGACGACTCAAGTCAATGGCAAGGGTACTATTACTTTACAGCCGCTGACACCGAGTTTAGGTGTTCTGATAGGCGGCACTCAGAATAACCCTGACGTTCCTCCTTTGAATCTGATTCAGGCGGAACTCGACACGTTAAAAGGGTTTTCCCAAATGGCGATTGGGCGGACGGATGGGACGGGGGCGATCGCCCTTGACCCCGCTGGCGTTACTTTTAATTACCCCGTCACAATTCAAGATTCCACAATTGCAGTCAATGGAAACATTACAGGTAAAAACAACGCTTCAATTACTTTTAATGCTGCAACCACTAACTTCTTAAATAATTCAAATATTGTCACCAACGAACAGAATATTACCTTTGGCGGCAAAGTCTCCCTGGCTACGGGTTCTAATGTCACCCTCGATACTGGGTTAACGAATGCAGGTGACATTAATTTTGGGGGAACGGTTGACGGCGATGGCAACCTAGTTTTGAGTGCGGGAACAGGCGTTATTAATGTCAACGGGCCAATTGGGGAGACTACAGGTTTGCGTTCCCTGACAACAATCAATTCTTTCGATGTTAAGAATCCGATCGACTTTTCAATTGAAACTACAGGCAATATTACCGTTGGTAGTATGAGAAATGCCGGACGGGCGATCGCCCTTACCAGCACTAATGGCGATATTGATACGAGTGCAGGGGCCATTGATACCACATCCAGTACCGGAAATGGTGGGTCAATTACACTAAGTGCCAACAATATTAACGCTACCAATCTTAACTCCAGTTCCACTGCTGGCAATGGTGGAAACATCACACTCACTGGCAAAACAGGCAACATTTTTGCATACTCAGGAGTTGTTAATTCTAGTTCTAGTTCTGGTGCAGGTGGAGATATCGCGATCGGTATGCCTCTAATCATTAATTTATTGGACAAGACTGGACAATGCGTACATGGTGAGCCATAATACTAATATGGCAAAGTACGTGAAACCAAATGAAGCAGCTAACACTTTGGGAGTTTGC
>NZ_JADEWT010000102.1 GCF_015207505.1 Tychonema sp. LEGE 06208 | reverse complement strand
CCCCTTCTCCCCCTCTCCCCCTCAATCGCCATACACAATATATATGAGCAACAGCTTAGCCATACCAAATGGTCGCATCCTCTGCTATCGGGAAAGCTAACCCTTTCAGGAAAAGACGGCAATGATGCCAAGCTCTACCAGGAAAAAGATGTTGACAACGCTCTCAAGCAACTAGCTGAAATTGAGGAAGAAAACAGATGAATAGTCATTACACCATTATTATTCAGTGGTCAGATGAGGATAACTGCTATGTCGTTAGTTTTCCCGAATGGGGAGACTACTGTCATACTCACGGGGATACTTACGAAGACGCATTAAAAAATGCCCGCGAGGTGTTGGAACTTCTCACTGAAGCGACCCTAGCTGATGGTAAACCCTTGCCACAGCCGCAGTTATTCGGTCAATCTTTACAACACGCATAAGCATCTCTAAACATTAACATAAATGTGGAGGTATAACCCTATGTCTGCCAGAGATCTTTATCATGACGCTGTAAAATCAGCCCTGATTAAAGACAATTGGAGGAGCGCAGCCGATCCTTATCTAATTCAGTGCGAAGATATCGATCTAACCGCGGATATCGCTGATGCAAGATTGATCGCTGCTGAACGAGAAGGTCATAAAATTGTTGTTAATATCGAATGTTTTGTAGGGCGCTCCTTAATGACCGATTTTCATCTGGCAGTAGGCAGATATAAGCTCTATCAAATGCTCGTGGAAAAGACTGCACCAGAATATGAACTCTATCTAGCCATTGATGACATTACATACAACAATTTTTTCAGGCGTGAGGGCATCGATTTTCTGGTGCGAGCGACTCAAATCAAAATGTTTGTTGTCAACATAGATGAAGAGGATATCGTACAATGGATCAGCTAAATCAGTATCGCGAAATTATCGAAAAAATACTGTCCGAATATCGAGATTGGGCGGCAGGTGCGAATCAAATTGGCGTACAGGAATGTGTTTCCTTCGATCGAGATCGCGATCGTTATTTCTGGTTTCATGTTGGTTGGGATGGCAAGCGGCGAGATTTTGGAGTGACAGTTTACCTCAAAATTGAGCAAGGAAAAATTTGGATCGAAGAAGATTGGACGAAACAGGGCATCGCCAACGACTTATTAGATGCTGGAGTTCCTCCCGAAAACATTGTTCTAGGTTTTCAGCATCCCAGTAAGCGCCCCTTTACTGAATTTGCGATCGCCTGAACCTTTTTGTTCTAACTTCCTCCAATTCCCTGGAAGACCAAATCAGCAACAAAATGAGACAACATCGCATATTCCAACCCCCAGCGCCAGTACAAAAATCCAAAGGGAATCCCCAAGAGGGCATTGAGCAAAATCGTTCGGAAAATGACGATTGGGGTGAGTCCCCAAATATTAGCTGCGACTGGTAAATGAGCCACACCAAACAAAATCGCCGCCGCCACAATTGCCAGCCAAAAAATTAACCCGCTAGGTTTATATCGATTCCTCTGAAACAGCTTCCAAAGCAGCCATGAAATTAATGTCATGCCGAATAGTCTCAGCAATAGTTCTTCGGTAATGCCTCCGTAGAAAGAAGCTAAGAGGCGTTTCCAGAGGTCAATCTTTAATTGAGTTGGTGAACTCATTGAAGGCATCCAAGGTTTAAACGCTAAACTCAATCCAATTAAGAAGATTCCACCGATGCCACCCACTATTAGTGCCGTTTTGATAGCAGATTGAGAAAGGGTGGGAAAAGGCTGTCTATACACCAGCGCGCGAGCCAGGGGAGTATCGAGTCCCATGGAGTTTCCTAGCCGCAGTCCAATCCAACTCAGGAGAATCAAAAGAATTCCAGTCTGAAGGGCGGAGGTGATGGCTATAACAGGTAATGGTGCAGGTAGTTGCCCCAATGGTGGATTCAGAGACAGCGCATAAGGAAATAATGCCAAGGTTCCTAGACTGCCCAGCAATGCCCAAAATAGCGTTAATCGAAGATGATGTTTGTTGGAAGTATTTGTTGTCATAATTTTTTATGGTATCAACAACTATCCAATTAATAAATCAGAAATTACGCACTCCCAGATCAGAAACCGGGTTTTTGACCAAATCTGGCACTACAACGAAATATTATCCTAAAAAACCCGGTTTCTGAACCCCCAAATTAATTCGACTGAATCTGCGAATTCAAAACCTTAGAAATTCGATCGCGCGTTTCCTCCAAATGAGCCCGCGTATAAGCATCCGCATTCCGATCCAAATTCCGAATACTCTTGCTCAAACCCTCCCGCAACTGCCGCAACTCGTACCACGCCAGAGTCCGCGCATCTTCAGGAGCACTGGTTTTTCGCAGCACCATTCCCATCAAAATTGCCAAATGTTCCCGCTGCAAAGAACGCCGAAAAGTTGAAATTTGCATCTTCTTTTCCGGCTGCAAAACCTCTTT
Organism: Tychonema sp. LEGE 06208; assembly: GCF_015207505.1. Lineage (GTDB taxonomy): Bacteria > Cyanobacteriota > Cyanobacteriia > Cyanobacteriales > Microcoleaceae > Microcoleus. Next base: position 21,495 of record NZ_JADEWT010000102.1, on the reverse strand, counting down.
CCAAATATCATGAAGCAAAGTATCGAACAATTCCGGCAACCTCAAAGCAGTTTCCGGTGCTGATTTTAACTCGACATCCCGCAGTCGCGCCAGTCGCGTGGGAGATAGCAAAACCCGCAGTACAAACCGCTGCAAAAAAGTAATTCGATCGCCGATCGGGTAATCTAGAGGAAACACCAAAGCCGGACTTCCCCAGTGATCCCAACGCGAAGGTGCTAATTTATTCAGCAAATCCGGCGCAAAACTAAAAGCATCCTGGGCAAATACGTACTTGTCCAATGTAGCCAAAGCTTCTCGCTGCTGAGAAAGTGCGATCGGCACAAACGGCAATTTCCCATTACTATCTCCCGGACGAATCCGATTAAACGACTGCCCGCCGACATACAAAGTAGCATTCATCACCTGATTGACATAATACCCAAACAGCGAATCAAACATCACCCGCAGTTCGTTATAACCCTCTTCCCCAACCGGAATTCGCTTTTCTAAACGCTTCCACATCGCCCTAGCATTATCCATTTGCCATTGCGAATACGTCAGCATATTACCGCTGAGATCGAAAGTATTAGCAGCCGGATCGAGATTGTCAACAGTATCCTCATCCGGCGCGTAAGCTAATTGCGGTTCCCCCGCGCGGCTGGCAATTTGTTGCAGCGCCCTTAAATCGCTGTTGGGGTTTGTGCCCCCAAGAACTTTGTAACCGTACTCGATCGCCCAATCGTCATAAGGCCCTACAATCGTTGGATAATAGTCGCCCTGCACAGTTCCCGGAGGTGCCAAATTAATCGGCAGATAATCCATCACCGACGCAGTTAAACCCTTAGTGCGAGTTATCTGAGTATTGTTCAACTCATCCGGTTGCAGCATCGTACTGCCGTGAAAATTGTGCCTCAAACCGAGAGTGTGACCGACTTCGTGGGATGTCAAAAATCGGATATATTGATTCACATAATTGTCCGTCGCCGTACTGCTAGGTGGTGCATTGTCCAACAGATTCACCGACATTGCCCCGATCGCAAATTGCCTGCTCGATTCCAACCCAAAACACATATCCGAACTCGACATCAAGCGCGACAAGGGATCTCGTTTTTGCTCTTGATATCTTTCCACCAAAGTCGGCAAATCATCAGCAATTCCACCTTGAGAATTTTCTCCACTGCTTTTTCCCAAATCCCCATTTTCTAGAACATTCAAATAACGCGAATATATTCCGAACTGACAAGGACTCGTATTAGAGCCATTTTTCCCTTGAAAACTCTTCGCTAGCGATCGATTTTGTTCCACCAAAAAGCCGTAGCCCTGTTTAATTTGCCGGACAATATCAGCATCCAACAGAATGTCAGCATCCAAAATTTCCCCCGTCAGCGGGTTAGTGCGAGACGGCCCAATGCCTGCAAAATCCGACTCAAAAGAACTAGACCACCTAATAGTATTGTAACGGACATCTGTTGGGTCCCATTTAGCATTGTCCGGCATTTGTTTGACCTGAATTGCCTCAATAAAACCAGCTTTTTCAAAAGCTTTGTTCCACTCCAAAATGCCCTCGCGAATAGCATTTCGGTACTCTACAGGCACATTATTTTCAATCCAAAACACGATTGGCTGCACCGGAGGCGACATCGGCGCGGATGGGATTTGCTTTTGCAAATGCCAGCGATTAATATAGCGCACAAAAGGATCGCGGCCGCTCTTGTCAGAAAAGTTTTTATATGTTGTCAGAAAATAGCCAACTCGCTCGTCTGCAAGTCTGGGGCGGTAGCCATTATTAATCGGCACTTCCGAGAAACTGTAGTGAATGCGGAGGTTAAAAGCCCGACTGTCGGGAATCGAAGGTAAATAGTTAACCGCACTGTCATTATCGCTGGAAAAACCGTACATAGAAGCAATTTCTACATTCAGCGGAAACGCTTTCACATCTTTAAAATAAGATTTGTCTTCATCGATCGAGTAAGAAGCGCCCAAAATCATCGGTAAAATTGCTTTTATCCCAGGTAAATCGCGCTTGTCGCTCATCAGCAAATCGCCTAAGTCGATCAGCAGAGTTTGCCTTTGGGGATGAATGCTTTTGAGCGGCAAAGAATAGAGGATAGACTCGCTAAATGCCCTTTCCACCGAACCCGCTTGCGGATCGCCCGGACTGGTGCGAAAATTAATATTGGGTATGACAAACTGCACGTTATTTTGGACTCGCCGCAGTTGAAACAAGAAATCGCCGATCGGCAATCCGCTAAAAATGCCACCTTCCCCCAAACCAGAGGCCAATGTCACGAAACACAGGAACTTTTTGTCTAGTTGTTGCGGTGTAATTTCGAGATAAACTTTATTAGTTGCTTGATTGCGGTAAAGGGTAAACAATCCCTCTAACTTTTGGGCATCTTTGACAACTTGATCGAAAGGTTGTAGATCTTGCTGTTGGCTAGTTTGTTCTTTGCCGGGGGGCGGCGCTGATAAAGCCCAATGTAAAAATAAACCTTTATACAAACTAAACAGGAAAAATGCTAGAGATAATATAAAAAATATTAAAGGCAGATTTTTTCGGGGACTTTTTATCTGTATATTTTTGCTAATTTTAGGAAATGTCAATCTTTTCATGTTTAGTATTCCGCTGCGGGAAATGATAGTTTTGAGATTGTCGCATCGCAGGAGTTATATTGATTCCAGTTGTACAATCGACATGATTGTTGACTGTTGACTGTTGATTGTTGACTGTTGACTGTTGATTGTTGACTGTTGACTGTTGACTGTTGATTGTTGACTGTTGAGTGTTGACTGTTGGCTGTTGGCTGTTGATTGTTGATTGTTGACTGTTGATTGTTGATTCTGGCGTATGAATCAACTTTTTGCTTGAAGTTACAAAGCTCACCATACTTGGCTTATAGCAATTGGGAAATCTTGAATTCATATTTGTATTCAGCAACGCCAGATTTAATATCTAAAAGATATAACCGCAGAGAACGCAGAGGAATCAGAGAAAGGGGAGAGAAATTCGATCGTGCTGATTGTACTGGATTTGACATTACCATAATACCTCTCTTCCCTCTTCTCTCTGCGCTCTCTGCGCCCTCTGCGGTAAAAAAAAAAAGGCGTTGCTGATTCTGGCGTATGAATCAACTTTTTGCTTGATGTTACAAAGCTCACCATACTTGGCTTATAGCAATTGGGAAATCTTGAATTCATATTTGTATTCAGCAACGCCAAGTTATTAAGTTTTCGCTCCTAAATTACCCGCAATTCAGAGGTTCCATCGAGAGGAGTGCAAGTCCTCTGGTTTTGAGGAAAACTCACGTTGCTGTCGATCGAACGAAGTTTAGTGCGGTAGCGACAGCGGAGACGAGCTAACTTCTAAAATAACTCAAAACTCTTTCATTACCTCTTCGCCGGCCAGGGAATCATCGGATCTTGAGCTAACCGCTTAGAAACTGCAACCGCACCGTAACGGTTGAGGTGGCTGGGGTCGGAAAAAGATTCCCGCGCCTGGGGCCACAATAAACTATCATCTCGAAAAATTAGTCCGGTTTGAGCTGCTAATTGTTGCATATATTCCCGGAATTCTTGTTCGTAAGCAGCCCGCACTGGGTCTAAATAATCGACAGTTAGGGGCATATTCACAAACACGAGATTGATGTTGCGAACTTTACTAAATTCGATCAGATTTTTGAGTGCTACAGTTTGTTCCCCTGACAATTGAAAATCCTGATAGTCGGAGTCGTAATAGCCAGATACTTTCGGATGTTTTTGAAAGTAAGTATCGGGATTGAAGCGTATGTCGATCGGCAAAAAGCCGTTTGGTTGAAAATCGCTTGGTTTTTTACCCGCAACAACAGGCTGGGGTTTTTCAGTTGTTTGTTTCTCTCCAGCGGTTTGGGGGGTGGCGATCGCAATAGGGGCGGAGGGATTCGCGATCGATCGCAAAAACTCCTTCAGCCGATCGCGCTTTTTGTAAGTTGCAGAACTCTCGATCAACTTTTGACTCAACATTTGCTGAACCTTAACTTGACTTTGTTCCAAATTCTGCACCAATTCACCCGCAGTCGCCACCGGATTGCTGGCGGTTTCTTTTGATGTTGGAGATTCTAATTGAGTGGTGCGGACAAGAAAACTGCCCCGAGACAATTGTCTGTAACCTTCCGAAGAAGCGATCGCACTAAAAGTCAAATCCGGCCGCCCGCTGTTGAGAGCCCTCGCCCCATCCGCCAACACAATCAATTTCGGCAGTTGTTGCGGCGGCAAAATCCGACGGACGATCGAATCTACAACCTGCAGAGTAGCCCCATTCACCCCAAAATTGTAAGCCTTCAGCCCCGGATAACCCCCAGATGCCAAAGCAGTTTCCAAAACCGCCGGGTCAATCCCCCGCAGAGCCCTCGAACTGCCTACAATCAAGATATCCGGCGGTTTTTGGTGTTCGCGGATGTACTCTTGATAGCGCGCTATTTGTTTGTCTAGCTGCTCGCTTCTCAAAGTCGGGAACACCGGAAGTGTAGAAACATCCGCTACAGGAACGCTATTATTCCCCGGTTTTGTAAACCCAGAACCGTTGAAAGCCTCTTCCTGATTCGGTAAGGGCGATGGCTCCAACGGGATTTGAGGCAAATTTACCTCTCCAGCAGAGGTATCTGAGCTAGGAGATTCGGCGCTAGAGAGCGAGGTTTGAGCGTCGCTAAAAGGCTTGGGAGAGGAATTTTGACAATTCGGGTCGCTGCAAACTTCCGAGGCGCTAGGAGCTTGACTAACCGTCGCAGATGGCAGGAACTGACCGAGTAACCAATCGGTACTGAAAGTCAGCAGACAACCGGCGATCGCCCAAGTCAAAGCCTTTCGAGCCGCGCGATCGGCTTTCGCACCATCCCGCACCGGCACAGTGGACAAACCGCCGCCCAGAACAAACAAACCCGAAGCCACAAGCGGTTGCACTGCAGCTTGAACAAAATGCTCGCCCAGCTTGTATCCTGGGAGCGCGATTTTGAAGCCGCTGCGCCAGGAGTCAGCAGCCGGAGCATCAAACACCAAATTGTCGGCCAAATCGGAAAAACTGCCATCTTCCGCCACCGCAAATTCCGGCACCGCTTCCTTTTCCATAACCGCCAGTTGCGAGGGAGCCGGTGCGATCGCCGGAGCCTGCATTGATGGCTCGTCAACTGCCGCCCGGAGGTCGATTCCGTAGCGCCACAAAGGCAGTTTCTGCCCGGCACGGCGTCCGTAGACTCGTACTGCAGCCACTCCCGGAATTTGTAGCTGCCGCAAAAATTTAACCACCGGCGGCCCTACCTTCGATTGAGAAGGGCAAGTCAGAGCTTCAGTCATGACGTGCAGCACGTTGGCTTTGTGCATGGCCACAGCCCGAATCCCTCCAGTTTCGAGCTTGCGCTTCAGATTGGGATTGAGAAACCTGTTGAGCAAAAAAGTCAAGGCTAATTGGTCGCCTTCGGCCGCCAATGCTCTGGGGCTGGCAGCTAAGTCTGGGTGGTGGGCTGCAGGCAAGTCCACCCATTCGATCCACACCGGCGACTCTGGTTCCGTCTTGCTGTCGGTTACTGGTTCGACGCCGTAAATCGCAGCGGCGCGGATGCCTTGGGGCGCGAAGGAGGCAAGCATTGGGGCGATCGCCTCGGTGGTTGGCTGCTTGTCTGGGTACTCTTGCCTTTTAAGTTTTTGTCCTTTTTTGGCAGTTTTGCTGCAAAACAAATGCAGGGTTGCTTCTTTGAGGGTGGCGCGCACTTCGACTCTCGATGTCGCCAAGTGTTGGTTGAGCAGTTTGGCGATCGACTGTACGTCTCCCCAGCGAGCCCATTCTTTGAGAATTGTGTCCGGTGGGGTCAAATCCACCCGCAGCACCCAGTCCGGCTTTGCTTCGCCTGCAACTTGGCTGCCGATGGCTGCTTCTACGAAACCTTCTAGTTTGAGTTTCCGCAGCCTGCCGGCGATCGGTTCTGCTAGCAAGGAGGGGTCTGGGCTGTAGGCTGACTCGCACAGCACCAGCAGCCGCCGTTTCTTGGGCTTGAGATTTTCCTCTGGATTCGATTGCAGCGTTTCCCGGCTGGTTTTGAGTTCTTTTTCGCGAATGCTGACTTTCACCGAAACTCCCATCGGCCCGAGGATTTCGCTGAGATAGCTGGCGATCGCATCTGGATAGCCCAAGCGCGCCAAACTTTCCGGCGAAACCGTCAACGTGCCACCGCTATCGCTGTCGCCAAAGTCTGTTTCGGGGGATTGAATTAAAGCCACCGCGCCTCGGTTTCCTTGCACTGTCGATGATTTTTCCGGCTTGTGCGGGGCTTTTGGGGTACTGAAAGCTTCTTTTGCGGCCGAAGTGTCGATCGTCACCGGAGCAGTTTCAAAAACCTCTGGATATTCAATGCGGGAGGCGATGGGGAGACTTTCTACGTCAAAATCGAGTTCTTCCCGCACCTGTGGCGGTTGGGCCGGGGTTTCTACCGGTTCAGGTTTCTGTTTTAGTTTGCCGTTGTCATTTTTGAATTTGCCAAAGAATCCGCCCTTTTTAGGACTTGTTGGCGGTTCGCCGTCGGGGGGACTTGCTTGCGCCACTGGGGAAACTTTTGGTTGCTGTCGCTGTTGCTGTTGCTGTTGCTGTTGCTGTTGCTGCTGTCGCTGTTGCTCTTTGATACTGCTGCAATCAAGCCGGACTGTCCAATCATTTTGTCTGGAACCGAGTTTGCGTCCGCACAGAAACAACTGGTAAATTTTAGCTTGCTCTGGCAACAGTCGCGTTAAATCAGTTTGTTCGATCGCGCGCGTAAATCTCGCCGTCACCAATTCCTGAGACGGACACTGCGCTGCTTCGCACAGAATATGCAGATGATTTCCGCGCAAACGAGCTTGTACCTGCACTTCAGGAAGCCCTAAAGCTTCTTGCGCCCACTGCGACGCGGCCGATCGATTGTCTGCCAATATACTCCCGTTCGCATTCAACATGGGACTTTAAATTTCGTCAAGGCTGGTTTTGTTTTCTACAGATAGCACAGTTTACAAGTTTTACATACAAGTATTTTCTTTGCCGAGTGTAAACCGTTTCGCGAGATTAATTCGTCGGCTGGACTTGGTGCAGACTCTTGTTGGCTTGCAGGCTGCGAAAAAAGTCGGCTCTTGCTCACCTGGCCGGTGACGAGTCAAGCCTCCTTCCTTCTGCTGTAAACTGGGGATAATTAATAAATAATACAGGAGAATTTATGCCGTCGGAAAACCAAGACTTGCCCAAAAATCAAACACCCAACAGTCCAAAGTTACCAATTCCCTCAGATATTTTATTGAGTTCGCTCGCCTTACCGATGCTGGGCGGCTTGCTGGCGGCCAGTGCTGCTGCTGAGTTTGTGCGGTCCATCGGCATTGAAAGCGAAGAAGTATTTCGGGGATCGCGCCTCCCGGTGCTCCAATTTCCTCGATCGCAGCAGTAGACAGCCCGACAGAAGCTCGCAGTTAATTTTTTTACCAGAAAGCTTGACAATCGGTAAAGTTTGTGATATTGAAATTGGTCTTTGCTCCTATTTTATAGCGGTTCTCCAGCGTGGTGAGGTATGCCCTGTTTGGCCACTGCCCACCCTTCGACTTCGCTCTTCGGACAAGATGCCCAATGCCCAATGCTCAATGCCCTATGCCCGTCGGGTACCTCCTATGAGAGCACAGAAAGGCTCTATACATAGGTGGCTTCTGCATAGCGTACCTTCGCACCAGATGATTAGTTTCAAAACAGAAGGAAAGGCATCTTGTCGCCGATCCAAAGCCTGACAGTCAAAAGTTATCAGCAATCGCAAATCGTAAATCGTAAATTGTATAAGTTGTCTCAAATTTGACGGCAAAGAAAAGAATTTTAGGCGAAACTAAACCATACAATTTTCTAGAAACCCGCAGCAATTGAGGAACAGCCCGATGAGTTCAGTCCTCCAATCTTCAGAACAGGCTATTGATGCAACATCTATTCCCCATTCTGCCGCTTACTCAAAATCAGATTTGTTTCTACGCAATCGCCTCAAAGTAGTAGAGGACTTGTGGAAATCGGTGATCCGACAGGAGTGCGGGCAGGAATTGGTAGATTTGCTCCAACAAATGCGATCGTTCAATTCCTCCGAGGGACAAGCCACTAACTTTCGCGAATCGAATGTGGTACAGCTAATCGAAAAGCTCGATCTCAACGCCGCCATCCGGGCCGCGCGGGCTTTTGCGCTGTATTTTCAGTTGATCAACATTGTCGAACAGCACTACGAACAGCGAGACCAACAGCTAGCTTACACTGGCAGCAACGACGCTGGCGGGCGAATGTTTGCTAAGCTGCCGGGACAAGCAAAAGATGCGCCCGATCGCCCGCGGCACAGGGAAGGCCCAGCCCAAACGGCTCCTCGCGGTGCAGACAGCAGCGAGGCGATTACCAAAGACGCCGGAACATTTCACGAATTGTTCCCCATGCTGCTGCGCTTGAACGTACCTAGCCAGCAAATCCAGCGCTTGATCGATCAGTTGGACATCCGCCTAGTATTTACCGCTCACCCGACGGAAATTGTCCGCAACACGATCCGCACCAAGCAGCGGCGAATGGCGAAGATTCTCCAAAAACTAGACCAAGTTGACGAGAAATTTCAGGGAATGGGCGCGAACTCTGAAAGCCCCTATCCGGTGTCTTGCTGGGAAGCGGCGAATCTCCAAGAGCAACTGATGGAAGAAATTCGCCTCTGGTGGCGTACTGACGAGCTGCACCAATTCAAACCAACTGTGCTTGACGAGGTGGAGTACACTCTCCACTACTTCGACGAAGTGCTGTTTGATGCTATTCCCGAACTCTACCACCGCTTAAAGCAAGCGCTGCACGCTTCTTACCCTTACCTGAAACCGCCTAGTTACAATTTTTGCAAGTTCGGTTCTTGGGTGGGTTCCGACAGAGATGGTAATCCTTCTGTTACCCCGAAAGTTACTTGGCAAACTGCTTGCTATCAGCGCCATTTAGTGATGTGCAAGTATATCAATGCGGTGAAGCGGCTCAACGAATTATTGAGTTTGTCGCTGCACTGGAGCGACGTATTGCCGGAATTGCTCGACTCTCTCGATCGCGACAAATCGGAATTTCCCGATGTTTACGAACAGTGGGCGATCCGCTACCGTCAAGAACCTTACCGCTTGAAGCTGGCCTACGTGCTGCAGCGACTGGAAAATACGCGCGATCGCAATTGGCGGCTGTACAAAGGAGACGAGTCGCAGCGCGAGCGCGAAGCTTTGTCGGAACAACCAGTCTTGACCGGCATTTATCGATCGGGCGCTGAGTTTTTAGCAGAGTTGCAGTTAATCGAACGCAATTTAGTCGAAACAGGTTTGAGCTGTCGGGACTTAGAAAATCTGCTTTGTCAAGTAGAAATTTACGGATTTAACTTGGCTTACCTAGACATCCGCCAAGAGTCCACAGTACACTCCGACACTTTGAGCGAAATTGCGGAATACTTGCAAATTTTGCCCAAATCTTACAATCAAATGTCGGAATGCGAGCGAACTATTTGGCTCGCCACCGAACTGCAAACTCGTCGCCCTTTAATTCCCACAGAACTGCCATTTTCTGCCAAAACTTGCGAGACAATTAATACCTTCCGAGTTTTGCGACAAATGCAGCAGGAGTTTGGCCCAGAAATTTGTCAAACTTACGTCATCAGCATGAACCACGATGTCAGCGATTTGCTGGCAGTTTTGCTGTTAGCAAAAGAATCGGGAATGTACGATCCCGCGACAGGAATTAGCACCATTCAAGTAGTGCCCCTGTTTGAAACCGTCGAAGATTTGAAAAAAGCTCCAGAAGTAATGCAGAAGCTATTCGATCTGCCGCTTTATCGGGCTTTGCTAGCGGGAGGATACGCCCAGGAAGTAGCGGAAAAGAGCGAACAAAATCCACCAAACCAAATCCACCCAATCAAATTGCAAGAGGTGATGCTGGGCTATTCCGACAGCAATAAAGATTCTGGTTTCCTCAGCAGCAATTGGGAAATTCAGAAAGCTCAAAAAGCTTTGCAAGCGGTGGCCGAAAAACACGGTGTGGAATTGCGGATTTTTCACGGCCGGGGCGGCTCTGTAGGGCGTGGCGGCGGGCCTGCTTACAAGGCGATTTTGGCTCAACCAGGAAAGAGTATTAGCGGGCGAATCAAGATTACCGAACAAGGGGAAGTTTTGGCTTCTAAATATTCTTTACCGGAGTTGGCGCTTTACAATTTGGAAACTGTGGCGGCGGCGGTAATTCAAGCTAGCTTGCTGCACGCTGGTTTTGACGGGATCGACCCTTGGAATCAGATTATGGAGGAATTGTCGGTCAAATCGCGATCGCACTACCGTCATTTAATTTACGAACAGCCGGATTTAGTTGATTTCTTCCATCACGTTACCCCGATACAAGAAATCAGTCAGTTGCAAATTAGTTCTCGTCCGGCCCGTCGCGGCGGAAAGAAAGACATCAGCGGTTTGCGAGCAATTCCGTGGGTGTTTAGCTGGACTCAAAGCCGATTTTTAGTGCCTTCTTGGTACGGTGTCGGCACAGCTTTGCAAGAGTTTTTGCTGGAAGAACCGGAAGAACATTTAAAACTTTTGCAATATTTCTACTTGAAGTGGCCATTTTTTAGAATGGTAATTTCTAAGGTCGAAATGACTTTATCTAAGGTGGATTTACAGATTGCCGATCACTACGTGCGAGAGTTAGGTTTGCCGGCGGACAGGGAGCGTTTCAAGGCTTTATACGAGCAAATTGCGGCGGAATTTTACTTGATTCGGGATTTAGTTTTAACTATTACCGGACACGAGCATTTGTTAGACGGAGATCCGTCTTTGCAGCGATCTGTACAGTTGCGAAATGCCACGATTGTGCCTTTGGGTTTGTTGCAGGTTTCGCTGCTGAAACGCTTGCGGCAGCACGGTAATGGCGGAGTTCCGGGGGTGATTCACTCGCGTTACAGCAAGGGTGAATTGTTGCGGGGTGCGCTGTTGACGATTAATGGTATTGCTGCGGGGATGCGGAATACTGGCTAGGGAAATAGTTTTGTAGTGCGGACTTTAGTCCGGCTTTTTCCGAGGAATACAGTCCTCACTACAAACTAATATTGACAGGTTTGTAGTGCGGACTTTATTCCGGCTTTTTAGAGGAATAAAGTCCTCACTACAAACTAATATTGACAGGTTTGTATGTGAGGACGACTGTCCGCCTCTTTCCCACGATCGAACTTAATTTTTACTACGGGGAGTTTTCCCACTCCGGGGTAAGCTTGCGGAAATTGTATTGAGATGCACCGGGGTGACAAGTAACGCAACTGCTGAGATTTGCTGGTTGTGACATTTTGACTTTGGGGTGCAAAGCTTTGAAATAGCGAGAACTGGCGACTCGGTAGGCGAGTTCTTCGTCTTTGGCTTGGGGACGCGAAAAAGTTTGCAGGTAGTTCCACACTAGGAGGCGGGGCGGGTCTACTAGCAGTTTGATGGTTTGTCCGTAGTGTTCGGGGTCTTGCAACAACCTGCGCCAGGTTTCTGTTGGCAATACTTGGGGCGGTAAACCTATGTGACAGGTGGCGCAGTTTTCGAGGTACAGTTGCTGTCCGAGTTGGTAGGCTTCGGGAATGCGATCGACAGTGCCGATATCTTCCACTGTAGAAATTTGAGCCAGGAGCGCGGGAGTGTGGGAGCCGGCAGTCTGTGCTGCCATCCATCCACCTCCGGTACAACAGACAATTATCAACACTAGCAACGTTGAGTAAAGCCTCAGCCAGCCACGAAAGCGACGCTTGAGGTGAATTTTGTGGTTCATGGTGTTTTATGCCTTCAGGCTGCTATTTTTTGCGGTCTGGAGGCGGTTTTTTTCGCAGCCCGCACGGACTCGATTTGTTGCCTAAATCACTGGTATGGTCATGCCTTCGCGGGCCAAGCAGCTATCGGCAAAAACTGATTGCACGTCTGCTTCGACACGATCGAGAAAATTGTCGTCATGACTAGGATCGTGGTGAAACATCACGATTTTTTTGACTCCCGCAGCTTTTGCTATTTCTACTCCTGCTTGCCAAGTCGAGTGTCCCCAGCCGACTTTCGGGTTTTTGAAGTCGTAATACTCTTCGTTGGTGTAGTTAGCATCATAAATTAGCACGTCGGCGTCGCGGGCTAGGTGTACGACATTCTCGTCGAGGCGATCGGGAAAATGCTCTGTATCGGTACAGTAGACAGCCGTGTGTCCTTGCCAAGTAACTCGATATCCGATCGCAGTATTGGGGTGATTGAGCAGTGCTGTTTCTATTTTCACATCGTCGAGTTCGAGAATATCCCCTGGCGTCAAATCGTTAAATTTGAGTTCTGACTGCATCACCTGAATGGGAACTGGAAAATTGGGGTGGTGCATTTGATCGGCAAGACGCTGTTTGATTGTAGTGCCGTTGGGGGCGATCGCTCCGTAAATGTGAAAGCAGTTCCCCGGAATAAAAGCAGGAGTAAAAAACGGGAAGCCTTGAATGTGATCCCAGTGAGTGTGACTGAAAAACATATAAGCTTCCACCGGCATTTGTCGCAGCAGGTTTAGCCCCAGAACTCGCAGACCCGTGCCGCCGTCAAAAATCAGGCGTTTTTTACCCAAGCGCATTTCTACGCAAGAGGTGTTACCTCCGTAGCGAATTGTTTTGGTGCCGGGGGTGGCGATGCTGCCCCGCACGCCCCAAAACTGAACTAAAAACTCAGTCAAAGGACTGTTTGAGCTAGTGGCTTTGTTATCGGAAGGCTGTGAATTTGCTTGAGAGGGGGAAGAATCTGACATTTTTTTTTAGGTTTGAGCGCAGGAACTTGGCAATTGAGATTTTTATTTTTAGTGTTTAGTGTTTAGTTTTTACCTATCTGCTGAGATATAAAACGCTCGATCCCGAAACCAACCGAGTAAAATTTTCTCAAACGTAGAATGCGCTCGCCCGTTTGCTTAGAATTTGCTATCGATCTTACTCTACGAGTAGTATTTTTTTCAACATTTTAGCAGGCGGGGGTTTTTGGGGAATCCCCTGCCTGCTCGGCATTCGCAACTGTTTGATATTCTAGCCAACCATTCCTCTACTACATTTTTAGACGTGCAGCCGTCGCCTTAAGTTCGGCTTGCTGAATTTTGAGTCTGCTTGCAGTGGAGGAGTGGGGGCTAGGGGTTTATTTGCCCGGAGTACCGAAGGCGAAAGCTTTAATGCGTGCTTTCCCCGGTCGCTTGCTTGTAGAATAGGCGAGCCGAGAGAGCACTCAAACAAAAAAATGCTTTTTACTTGCGCTGCGGATGCTGCTTATTTACGATCGGCTGCGATGCACTTTTCGACTAAGGGCATGACTTGATCGACATCTTGCCAACCCAGAATTTCTGTGACTTTTTTCTCCAAATTTTTGTAGGTCTTAAAAAATTCGGCTATTTCGTCCAAGCGGTGGGGGGCTACGTCTTTGAGGGACTTATAGTGAGCGTAGCGGGGGTCTTTGTCGGGAACGCAAAGCAGTTTTTCGTCCCTGTCGCCGCCGTCGATCATTTCTAGCATTCCGATCGGACGAGCTGCGATAATGCAGCCTGGAAATGTAGGCTCGTCCATCATTACCATGCCGTCGAGGGGGTCGCCATCGTCGGCTAAGGTGTTGGGTATGAAGCCGTAGTCGCAGGGATACTGGACTGAGGAAGAGAGCACTCGATCGAGAGCAAAGGCTTGCATCTCTTTATCAAATTCGTACTTGTTTTTGCTACCGGCTGTGATTTCGATCAGGACGTTGAGCAGTCCTGGTTTTGGCTGTGCCGGAATTAGCGATAAGTCCACAATAATATCCTCCAAGTTAACAGACGATCGGGGATGAGGGCTATTTGCCAAATCCCTTTGATAGCATTTTACGGGCGATCGGGAGCGATGCTGCACCAGATTGAGAGAATGTGGCCGGAGGGCGAGAAGATACAGCGGACGGGCGGGACGCCCATTCCACAAAAAATAGAGTGGACGGGCGGGACGCTCATCCCACAGTTTAAGAGGGGAATGGTTTGTTTGGGCGAAGGAGATATTTTCACATCGATATCTTTTTTTTACCGTCTGTCAAAGTTCTTATAATTTTCAATCCCAACCACTGGCTTACTTCTGTTGCTAACCACTCGATTTCTGATTTACTTAGTCCCTGCTTCACTCCCAGTCGATATTTTTGGTTGCCGGCTCGAACAATCATCTGAGAAGCTTTGTCTCCAATTTCTTCAATTTCCAATTGACAAATGTCCTGTCTGGGGATTGGCATGGAATTATTCCATTTCAACCCTAGCAGATGGCTGGTATAGGAGATTTTCTGGCGATCGATTCTCAGACACGATTCCCTAAATAGCGCACATATAAACATTGCTAGTACCGTAACCAACCAAATTATTGATATTAGATTAAGTACCGGATATGTCCGCCCATCAACAAACTCTAGCAATAATTTGAGATTCGCAGGAATCCAACCCGCAAAGATGGCAATTAAACCAAAACCGACTCCCTGCGGTGGAATTATAATTTTTATCAACTCCGAAGTTTGTGTCAGTTTAATATCGCTGCATTGCGGCTGCAATGCCATAATTTTGTCGGTCGGGCGGGGATTTTTGAGCGATCGCAATGCTTCCTCAGCCGAAGATAACCGTTTGTCCAAACTAGGTTCTGTCATCCACTCCAGCCAATCTATTACATCTGGGTTGAGATGCGCTGCGCGATCGGCAAATTGAATTCTCAAATCCTGCTGCGGCAGTTCCGTAGGATGCAAACCCGTTACCAAATAAATTAAAGTTGCGCCTAAACCGTAGAGGTCAGAAGCCGGAACCGATCGCCCGCCAAATTGTTCTGGTGCCATATATCCGTAAGTTCCCACGACTGTAATTGTGCCGCCAAATTTTGCAGCTTGGTTCTGCACCGAACCGAAATCAATTAAATAAACTTGTCCCACCGAGTGACCGGATCTGCTGTGCAGTAAAATATTGCTGGGTTTAAGATCGCGGTGAATAACAGGCAGATTTTGCTCGTGCAAATAAATCAAAATTTCTAACAGCGATTTAGCTAATTGTTTCACCTCGCTTTCGCTAAAAGTACGCCCGGAACGCAAATGGTCTTCCAAATTTTTCCCCTCTACATAAGTCTGTACCAGGGCAAATCCTTTGTTGTCTGGTTCGTCAATTTCCAGGTAGTCGAGGTAGCGAGGAATTGCTGAGTGAGAAAGTGCTTTTAAAGTTTCCGCTTCCCGTTCAAATAGCTTGAGGTCTTGCCATTCAAAATCGCTGCCGAGGAATAGCTGTTTGATGACAACTAATTCTTGAGTTTGAAGATCGCGAGCCAGCAAAGTTTGGCGGCCTGTTTGTTTGCCAAGTTGCCGCTGCACTTCGTAGCGTTCTGCTAATACTTTTGCCGTCATATTTTTCACCTTAATGTTAACTTTAGTTAAAGCCAAAATATGTAGGTTGGGTTGAGGTTGCGAAACCAACTTTTTATTTAAAATAGAGTGTTGGGCGGAGCGAAGCGTAGGGTTCGCTATCCCGGTTTCTGAACTCTTCGGCTACGCTCAGGATAAACTCCGTCGAAGGTCTACCCAACCTACTTTATATAAATTTTAAATTACAGTTGACTTTCTTGTTTATACCACTGGGAAAAATACTTGTTACTTGCCTGCATTAACAATATTGGCATTATACAGGTTACAAGCGCCCATAAAATAGTATCCCCCCAACTCGAAGTTCGTCTCATCTGCGCCAAGACGAAGTATGTCGAAATACAGACGATACTAATTGCATTTAAAACTTGTCGGTGAAGTTTGGGATTAGTTAGGGGGAAAAACCACAAGCGCGTCACGATTCCTACAATGATGCCGTTCCCTAATCCCGGAAGCAAGCCGATAAAAAAAACCAGACTTGGAAAAAACATAATTATCTCATCGAATGAATTCTGATTAATCGAACTAAAAATAGACATAAATATCACACTAGCTGCTAGATAAGATCCTACAGCTAGAGTTCCTGTCAAAGTGCTGCGCCAAATCGCATTCCAGAACAATTTGCCGGTACTCACAGTTTTTCCCTGTCTCAATGGCAGGGAATATTTATTGATTTGCTGTGGTTTTTCTAGAACTTCTTTTGCGATCTGAACTGAGGCGGGACGGCGCTCTAAACTCGGATTTGTCATCCACTTCAGCCAATTGGTAAAACTGGGACTCAGTTGGGTAATTTGCTCAAATTCGAGCTGCAAATCTTTTTGCGGCAAATCGGCTGGATGCTGCTTGGTAATTAAGGCGATTAATGTTGCTCCCAAGCTGTACAAGTCGGAAGCGGGAACTGCTCTCCCGCCAAATTGCTCTGGCGGCATATAGCCGTAGGTTCCGACAACGGTGACTGTTTTTCCCTGTTGTGTGGCTAGGGTTTGAACTGCACCAAAATCGACTAGGTAAACTTCGCCGACGCTGTTTCCCGATCGATTTTTGAGCAAAATATTGCTGGGTTTAATGTCCCGGTGAATCACCGGAGGCTGTCGCTGGTGCAGGTAGGCGAGGATGTCTAGTAATGCTGTAGCTAATTGTTTGACTTCAGTTTCGCTGAAGGTGCGCCCGTCTGAAAGATATTCTTGTAGGGATTTGGCTTCGATGTAAGTCTGAACTAGGGCGAATCCTTTGCGGTTGGGGGTGTCGATTTCAAAGGAGTCTAGATATTGGGGAATTGCGACATGGGATAGGGATTTTAAGGTTTCGACTTCTCGCTGGAACAGTTTTAAGTCTTCCCAGTTAAAATCGCTGCTGAATGAGAGCAGTTTGACTACTACTTGCTGTTGGGTTTTTAAGTCGCGGGCGAGTAAGGTTTGCCTTCCTGCTTGCTTGCCGAGTCGCCGATCGCACTGATAGCGATCGGCTAATATTTCTCCTGACAAATCCCCGATGTTTTGTCCGCTCATGCTCTGCTTGCCCTAGAACCGATTAAACCTAGTTTAGTTGACAAAAAGGCAATAATCTGAAATGTTCGGGCTACAGCAAAAAAAATTCTCTCAAAGAGCAACCGCCTTTAATAGCTAGCGATCGCGCACCATAAAGACCGGCCTGAGTTAAGCTTGAATTTAACTTTGAATTTGCTTGTAAATTGACTTCACTACATCTAGCAGGCTCAAGACTTGCTGCCATTCGGGAGCATCGGGTTTGTAGCTTTTGGCGCGCTGAGTTTTTAAACTCTGGTGCAAGAGATTCAGCAGCACGTCTGGAGGCTCCAAGGAACTCTCATCTTCCTCTGTGGGGCCGCAGGCTGCCTTTTCTTCAATTGTTTCTTTGATACTTTGTGCCTTATCTGCCAGACTCAAAGCTCTACCCGCCATGTTTTCCGGCATTTTGGGTCGTTCCGACAAAGACTCGCCGATCAGTTCTTCGAGCAGTTGGCGGACTTGAGCCACCCATTCGAGGTCGTTTACTGAAAAATAATCAGATTTAAATGCTTGTTCCTGGGGCCTTTGCTGAATGCTTTGTAATTGTTGGAGCAGGGGAAGAGACTTTAGAGTAATGTTTTCGGGGATTCTGGGGATATCTGACAGTGAGCTGCGAGCAATCTCTAGCAATAGTTGGTAAATCTGCTCTACCGACTCAATATCTCCCGATTGCGAATTCCAATTATCCATAACTAATGCTAGTAGTTTTCTATATCTAAGACTAGAACGTTGATTTATTGATGAAAGCAAGTTGATTTTAGGATCTGCCAACGCTATTAAGACTTTCGGGCACCCAGTCAAAAACCCGGTTGCTGAGCGGATATTTTGTCGCCTTTGGCCCAAATTTTTCTCAGAAACTGGGCAATGCTGGCGCAAGTCCTAACTATTTTTTAAGCTCTTCCTACGGTAGAACAGCTTTGTTTGTTGCAGCAGGTAGCGCCAAACGCGGGCATCGGGCTGCATCGAGGCAAGCGAGTTGAAGTCGGCTTATTTAACAATAATACCCGTTGGAGCTTATTTAAAATTGCTCTAACACGATATTCAGGTTAACTGGTGGGATGGAAGGGCGGGCGTACTCCCGATCGCGATCGCCCCCTATCCGAGCCTAAGCGCCGCTGCTATTTTTCTGTGAGATTCCACACCCCGTCCCAGTTTAGTACGTCCGAAAACCTGTGCTGAAATAATTTACAGCGATCGACGTGCAATTTAGCTGCCTTGTTTTTGGGGTCAACTTCCAGAACGAGGTTAAATTCGCGTTCCGCGTCTCTAAAAGCTTGCTTGGCTTTTGGTTCCAAGGCTTTCTTAAACTCGCTCAACACTTTTTTCACTTGATCGAGTCCGAGATTTGGAAATTCCTCATCTAACATTTCTGCAACTGTTGCAGAGGCTCGACTTTTAATTTTCGCCTGCAATAGTTGCCTGATTTGTGCGGGTTTGAGCCTCTTAATTTGGGGATTTGACGGTTCTAAGATGTCTGCTTCCAACACTTTTTTGACTTCACCCTCTTGCAAGGATTGAATCTCCTCGACTGAAAGCGGCTTGATTTTTGCTTGGATCAGCATTCTTGCTTCGTCTTCCGACAGATTTTTGAGTCCCTCCAATTTCAGCAGTTCAATTTCTGGCTGCAACAGCACGATAAGTTTGTCGGCTTGCGACAGATTTTTGGGATTGTAATCTGACAGTTTTTTGACTTGATATAACAGTTGTTTTAGTTCCTGTTCCAACTGTTGCTCGACATTGTAGGACAGTTTTTTAATCTCTGCTTCCGGCATTTCCCCCACATTATCTAAGATGTTTTTAACTTCATTCTCGGAGAGTATTTGAGTGACTGGTATCTTGTAATATTCGCGGGCATTGTTGTAGTGTTCTACAATTTTTTCCTGTTTTTCTGTCAGGGGTTTGCCAACGGGGGAGCATCCTTCGCGGATGCCGACAAGTTCGTAAACGATGACGGGTTCGCTTTTACCTTTGACTGTAATAAAGTCGAGTTCTCGCACGTAGAGCCGATCTTTATAATCTTTGTAAGTATTGTCGCTGATAATCAAGTCGGTGCCGTACTGCTTGCTTGCACCTTCTAAGCGAGAGGCGAGGTTTACGCCGTCTCCGATCGAAGTCAATTCCATGCGTTTGCTACTGCCAATGTTGCCGCTGACAACTTCGTCGGAATGCACGCCCATACCGATACTGATGGGCAATTCACCGTGTGCCGTGCGATCGGCATTGAACTCGTCGAGTTTTGCCCGCATTTTCACGGCGGTTTGCATCGCGCACCAAGCATGATCCTCCAGGGGCGCTGGAGAGCCAAAAACTGCCATCAGAGCGTCGCCGATGTATTTGTCGAGAGTGCCTCCGTACTCGAATACGACATCTACCATCACTTCAAAATATTTGTTGAGCATGACTACCACTTCTTCGGCTTGCAATTTTTCCGTAAGTGTGGTATAGCTGCGAATGTCTGAGAACAGCACCGAAACCTTTTTGCGCTTGCCGCCCAATCCTGTATCCCCTGAAGCTAACAGCGCTTCGGCTACTTCTGGAGTCATGTAACGGTACATCAAGTTTTTGACTTGTTTGGCGCTGCTGATATCTTCCATGACGACTAACGCGCCGTTGACCTTGTTGGGGTCGGTAGCGTCGGTCATTGAATTAATCGAGAGATTGATACTCTGCGCTTCTCCTTCAAAGGAGAGCAAAATTTGATCCGGGTAATACTGCTGGCGATCGTTATCGTCTTCTGGCTTCAAAGATGCATCGAACCACTTGGGAAAATCGCCTTTTTCTAACTTAATTAACTCGCGCAAAGATTTGCCTTCGGCTAACGCGGCATCGCTGACGCCGAGTAATTTTTTGGCACTAGGATTTGTCGCTACTATATTGCCTTTTTTATCTGTAGATATCACGCCGTTAGTCAGGGCGTTTAGCATATCTTTTTGTCTTTGTTCTTGCTGTTTGACTTCGGCAAACAGTTTGGCGTTTTGCAGGGCGACTCCGGCTTGGATGTTAAACGCCTCCATAAATTCCATGTCGTTGCGATTGAAACTCGCTTTCCACTGTTCGGGGGCGTGCGGCCAATCTGTCGGGTTGTAGGGAGGGAATTCTCCTTGTCGTTTTTTGTTGACTAACTGCGTAACTCCAATCAATTTTTTGTCGGAGTTAAATACTGGCATACACAGCATACTGCAAGTGCGGTAGCCGGATTTTTGATCGACTTCTTTGGAGGTGGCGGCGCGGGGATCGTCGTACACGTCAAAGGGAATCAGCAGGGGTTGGCTGGATTGGGCGACTTGGCCTGCAAAACCGGCGGTTCTGGGTATGCGAATTTCTTTCAGGTTGCCGGCGATCGGGATTTTTGTCCACAGTTCGTCTTTGTCTTCGTCGATCAGCCAGAGGGTGCTGCGATCGGCATTCATGAGTTCTTGAGCCTGATCCATCACCCTTTTTAGGGTATCTTCTAAGTCTAGACTGCTCTTAGAAAGAGCGTTTACGGCTTTCATCAGCGCCGTGGCCGCCCGCTGTCTCTGAGTGGCTGCGTAGAAAGATTTAGAAGATTCTAGGATTAGGCGAATTGAGGGAGCAAATTCTTTAAAAACTTGTTCGTCTTCTTCTGTAAATCCTGTCCTGTCGATTTGTTCGTCAAAAGTATGGTAATTTTCGTGGTTCGGTTTGAGTTTATTAATCAGTTGAACGACTGCTACTAACTCATTTGTTACTTCATTGATGAGGGGCATTGCCAGCATTGTATAAGTGCGGTAGCCCGTTTTTTCATCAGTTTTTTTGGCGTTAGCCGATCGTTCGTCGTTATAAAAATCGTAAGGAATGTTAACCACTTTTCTGTCTGTGGCTACTTCTCCGGCAATACCTACGTGGGCGGGAACTCTGATTTCTAGGTTTTTACCATTTTCGTCTTTAGCGACGATCGCCCAGAGTTCATTTTTTTCATCATCTAATAAAAATATCGTGCTGCGATCGGCATTGAGCAATTCTCCTGTTTTGCGGGTAATCGACTGCAACATCTCGTTGAGTATGGCATCAAATCCCTCGCTCTCAAGGATATTGTCGAGCATCCCCAAGGTTTGATTGACAATTTTAAGTTTGTCTTCTACTTCCTTAACTACTACTGTGAAACTTTGCTTGTTTAGGAGGGCGAGAATGTCGGAAAAATTTGCCTGGGTCGCGATCAATGCACTGCTAGAGGGAGATGCCGCAGGAGGGGAAGAGGGAGGGGAAGAGGGAGGAGAAGAGGGAGGAGAAGAGGGAGGAGAAGAGGGAGGGGGAGAATAGCATTCCTGATGGTGATTGTCACCGCCGATAACAGCGACATCTATCACGTCGCCAGAAGAATAATTGGTGGAAGATGCAGAAGGATTCATAGACCTTTACAGAGAAGCTTAAGTGTAAGGGTTAGTCTTTAAGCTAGAATAGCGGGCAACTTTATTAGTGGGTAAGTCGATTTTAGATTTTAGATTTTAGATTTTAGATTTACTTGCAGCAGGTGAATCACTAGAACTCGAACAAAATTCTAAAATTGCGATCTCTCCACGAATGCCTTGCGGGGGCAGGGTATCTGGTTATGGAT
>NZ_JADEWT010000101.1 GCF_015207505.1 Tychonema sp. LEGE 06208 | reverse complement strand
CTGTTTCGATGTAAAGAGATTTGGCGTGTTCGGTCAGTTTCATGATAGATTTTAGAGACATAAGATAGGCTGCACACTGAAATTATATTTTGACTATTATAGGATCAATCATTCTGTGGCGTTCTCTAACAGGAAATTATCGAGAAGGATATCAAGTATATGGGGAATTTCTGAAACAAGTAGCAAAATCGCAGCATCAAAGTTGCTTGCTGTTGACTAGCTGCGAAAAACCCAAAGAAATTGCAGCGTTAGAAGGTCAAAATCAATCTGTACGGTCATTAAAATTGGGTGGTTTGGGAGAGGCGGCTGTGGAAATCCTTAAAAACAAGGGTTTGTCTGAAGAATGTGAATACTCAGAACTGATAGAAGCATACAGCGGCAATCCTTTAGCGTTAAAAATAGTCACAACAACGATTAAGGATATGTTTGGCGGAAGCATTGCTAACTTTTTAAAAAATGGGCTATTTCTGGGAGATTATAGCGATACGTTATCTCGGCAGTTTAATCGCTTATCATCCTTAGAAATCCAGCTATTGCACTGCATGGCGAAAGAAGTCAAGCCTGTTGATATTGAACAATTGTGTTCAAATATTCAGCAAGATCGGGACTCAGATTTTTTTAAGACGTTGGAATCGCTTTTCAGGCGATCGCTAATTGAAACAGTCCCAGCAGAAACTGAAACCCTGTTCGCGCTTCAACCTGCGATCAAGAAATATCTGATGTCTGTGGCAAGATTGTCTAAGCCATAAATAATAACCGAGGTTCTATTTCCAATCAGTTTCAGCTTGGGATAGCACGTAGGCTGAAACATCGATAATTTGTTGTTCCGACAAACGATTTTTGTAAGCGGGCATAATACCTTTGCCGTTGGTTACTAAGTTGGAAATATTATCGAGGGAATCCATGTCATATTTTTTCAAGGCTTTTTGTTTTAAGTTTTTGCCGCGCCTGATAATGTTGCCGCCGTTGATGTGACAGCCGGCACAGTTGGCGCTGAAGACTTCGGCGGCGGTGGCAGTTTCGGGAGTTGTAGCTGGATCTGCGATCGCGATTTGGGAATTAGTAGCGATTCCTACAAATGCCAGTGTCAGTATTAATACAAAGGCGGTGAAGCTTTTTTTAAAATTATTTAGAGAAATCATCTATTGGCAATTTGAAAAATAGTGCAGGATTTCATGATATCACTAAATACGGGTTTTGGGGTTGACTCACCGATTCATTCTTCCCAGTCGAAGGTGCGGGTAACTGCTTTTTTCCAAAAGCGATATTTTTGCTCCCGAAGGGCGATCGGCATTTGCGGTTCCCAAATACAATCCACCGCCCAATTATCCCGCAATTGAGCTAATTTACTCCAAAAACCCACCGCCAAACCAGCCGCATAGGCTGCGCCCAAGGCAGTAGTTTCTGCTACCACAGGCCGCACCACAGGCACTCCCAAAACATCGCTCTGAAACTGCATCAGCGTACTATTTCCCACCATGCCACCGTCTACTTTTAAAGACAAAAGCTGCACAGCAGAATCCTGATTCATAGCATCCAATATTTCCCGCGTTTGCCATGCTGTCGCTTCCAATACTGCGCGGGCAATATGTGCCTTAGTCACGTAGCGAGTTAAACCTGCAATTACTCCCCGCGCGCTGTCTTGCCAATAGGGCGCGTAGAGTCCAGAAAAAGCCGGCACAATGTAAACTCCGCCACTGTCTTCGACAGTATTTGCTAATGTTTCTACTTCTGCAGATGTGTTGATGATGCCCAAATTGTCCCGCAGCCACTGCACTAATGCTCCGGCGATCGCAATACTGCCTTCGAGAGCATACACAGCGGGCGATTCTCCCATCTTGTAGGCAACAGTTGTCAGCAACCCTTGCTTTGAAGGGACGATCGCCTCACCAGTATTCAGCAGCATAAAACAGCCCGTACCGTAAGTATTTTTCGCCTCCCCAACATTGAAACAAGTTTGCCCCACCAGAGCAGCCTGCTGATCGCCCAAAGCAGCAGCAATTGGAACACCATCTAACAATCCTTTTGCAGTGCCAAAAATGTGACTAGAAGGGCAAATTTCTGGCAGCATACAGCGGGGAATTCCCATTATTTCCAAAGTTTCAGCATCCCAATCGAGGGTTTGCAAATTCATCAACATCGTGCGGCTAGCATTGGTAACATCAGTAACGTGCGCGCCGCCGGTGAGGTGCCAAATTAGAAAAGAATCGACAGTACCAAAAATCGCCTCGCCTCGATTTGCCACTTCCCGCAAGCCTGCGATATTATCCAACATCCACTTGATTTTCGGCCCGCTAAAATAAGTAGCCAGCGGCAAACCGCATCGCTCTCGAAATCGATCTTTGCCCTCAACTTCTGCTAAGCTAGTACAAATTTGGTGAGTGCGGGTATCTTGCCAAACAATCGCATTTCCGTAAGGTTTACCAGTTTTTCGGTTCCAAACAATTGTCGTTTCGCGCTGGTTGGTAATGCCGAGGGCCGCAATATCTTTGGGGTCGATTTTGCCTAGTTCGAGGGTATTTTTAATGACGCTTTGGGTGCGCCGCCAAATTTCATCGGGATTGTGTTCAACCCATCCCGGTTGCGGATAAATCTGCTGGTGTTCTTGTTGGTTGCTGCCAATTATCTGTCCCAGGCGATCGAATACAATAAACCTGGTGCTAGTTGTTCCTTGGTCGATCGCTGCTACGTATTTTTTTCTCAATTATTTAAAACCTTTTTAAGTAGAAGTTGTTAGTTGTTATTGGTTATTTGTTATTGGTTAGTTGTTATTGGTTATTTGTTGGTTGGTAGGGGCGGTGGATGGTGCGTGCCCGCCCTCTGAGTTCTTAGTTGGTAGTTGTTAGTTGGTAGGGGCGGTGGATGGTGCGTGCCCGCCCTCAGTTGTTAGTTTTTAGTCATTAGTCATTTTACCCGCTGGCGAAGTCGAAGGTTAGTCATCAGTCATTAGTCATTAGTCATACAAAGGAAGAAGGAACAAGAAGAAGGAAGGATTCATTATTCATCAGTCACAAGAAGGAAGCCCTTCGGCTTCGCCAGCGGGTAAAAAGAAGACATAAGAAAAAAGAAGACATAAACAGCAAGCTTTTGAGCGATATGTATTTTAGGTTTGGTTAAGTCAATTTACTTAGCGTTCGAGTCTTTAACGTCTATGATAATATGTAAAAGTCAAATTAATCTAAAAATTTTTAGTTTAGGGAAGTCCCTACTTTGAAACTAGCAGAATTGCTCAGACTCGATCGCACAATTAAGGTTATTGGCTTTGACGACGCTCCATTTTCTCGTACCAGCGGCGGTCTGGTGTCCGTCGCCGGAGTAGTCTGCGGAGGCACCAGATTTGAAGGAATGGTGTGGGGACAAGTCTTCCCAGACGGATTAGATGCCACTGATGCTATTTGTCAGCTACTGCTAGGAGGCAAATTTCTGCCGCAATTGCATCTCGTTTTGCTAGACGGAATCGCTTTCGGCGGCTTCAATATTATTGACCTTCGGGAGTTAGCATCGCGGCTGCAAATTCCTTGCGTTGCTGTGATGCGCCGCCAACCAGATTTAGCTGCTATTGAAAAAGCCCTCGGCTATTTACCCGACTTGGAATACCGTTTAGAATTGTTGCGTCGGGCGGGAAAAATTTATGCTTTTGAACCTTTCTTTTTTCAGGTATGCGGCGAACAACCGGAAGTAATCGCGCTGGTACTCCAGCGTTTGACTGATACTGGTAAGGTTCCTGAAGCTTTGCGTTTGGCTCATTTGATTGGTGCGGCGGTTATTACTGGTGTTAGCGGTAGTTCTGCTTGAATTTATTATGGGCTATTTGATTGATCTGAAGTCAAAAAGGTTGGTAGTGAGGAATGCGAGTCCGCTAATTTGGATGCGGACTCGCATTCCGAACGATCGAACCAAATAATGATTTAGCTTCTGACAATTTCGCCCTCAATTTCACCGAATTCGATTTTAGTTCCCAAGGCTAAAGTTAGGGTGCTTTCAGGTTCAATCATTTTTATGTCGCCTTGAATGTCTGTGGCCCACCAAGTGCGATCGCCCAAATTAGTCAATCCCAACGAAAGCTGGTCTTTTGAACGAGAATTAACCAGCGCTACAACACCATTAGACGCAGTAGCTGTTAAACTAGGGATGTCCGATGTTAATAGCTGAGTTCCCGCAGTCAGAGGCATCACTCGACTTCCCAATTTCAGAAAAAATTGACCGTTGTTAGAAGAATCGGCTGGGGATTTGTGTGATATAATAGTCTGGCTGACAGGAGGCGAACTTGCAGCGGGCAAGTCAGAGTTTCCGACGGTAATTGTACAGTTTCCGATTCTCTTTTGGTCGCCCGATCGCAAATAACTCACCGCCCCGCTATCGACATTCTCGCAAGCAATTTGACCTGCTTCCAATTGAAACCGCATCGCTAAGGGCGAAACACCAGGAATATAAATAATAGACAAATTTTCATCGCTCCCAAAAGTCACCGGTTCGGCACCAACAGTCAGAGTGCGATTCGCTCCATTATCGTAACTAATTACCAGCCAAGCTTTGTTAAACAAAGTTTCGGCTACAACCAACATAATTCCAATCCAAAAGCCGATCGCAGCACAGCCAGCTAAACGGCCCGCCACACCGGATAAATTGTAAGCAAACAGAATAAACAAACAACCGCCCAAAAGCCCGCCAACACCGCCACCTCCCGCGCCGCGCAGCAATCCCAAATTAGGAATTCGTTTAGAAAGTCCAAGTCCCAACAAACTGCCGGCTATTCCCCAGCAAATTACTCGCAATATTTCGTTTTCGCCGTCGCCAATTCCGCTAAAAATTCCCTCGGCGATCGCTCCAGAAATTGCCCCTGTTATTAAACCAAATAATCCGCCATTTTTTAAAGCTTGTTTAATTTGGGGCTTGCCTTTAATATAGTAATAATAGCCGAGCATAATCGCAGTAGCAATTCCGCCACCTACCAATCCAAACCAGCGAGTTGTGGACAATACACTGTCAAAAACAGATGTTGAATTATTGAGCCGCTGCATGAAAGGTTCGGTGATGAGATTGCCGGCAAAACCGCCGACAGCACCGCTAATCCCAAACTGCAAAGCTTTTTTAATGGCTGATAGATTTCTTTTCACGGCGCACCTGAATTATAAAGTGAGAGTCAATCGATTTTAGATTTTAGATACTTCGGCTTGCTTCGGCTACGCTGGCTCACAAGTCGCTCAGTACGAGTTTTAGATTTTAGATTTGGTTGGGGGAGCATCTGTAGTTTTGTATTTTTAGCGAGCTGTGGCGATCGCCAGCCTTCCAAAAATAGTTATGGTAAAAGCGAGATGCTCCGTAATATCATGTCCGGTCTACGCTCGTCACAAAAACAGTCCGCAGGCTCGATCCAATTTTATCGTTGTCAATTGACCGGAGATGGCATTACTTGCAGCTCCGTCAATGTGGGATTCTGACTTCGATCTAAAATTTTAGGTCGATCGCGACGAGTGTCGGGGGCTTGTCTCCGTTTTTGGCAGGGTCAAATTTAGCTACAAGCCAGAAAGTCACCATTTCCGATCCGCACCAGTCGCCACCCTGTCTCCTCCCCGTCTCCCGCACCTTTTTTTGAGACAGAAGTCTCCGATCCTCGCGACGCCGCCTTGGGGACAAACCAGTCCCTAGAGCGATCGCCTGCAACCTTTGCTACCAAATAATTTTAGCGATTTTTTTGACTGTCAAATTTGCACCAGTCAGAGCCCAACCGGGGCCCCAATATGAAAAGGAATGTTACAAACTATTACAGTAACACTCAGAATGTGAACATAATGCCTCAAAATACTTGCGAGAGGTAGTTGCGTCAGACAAGCAATATTCTGACTAACTGCCCGACAGTTACTCGATCGCCACTTAGCGATCTGCTGCAATCTCGATCGTAGATTTAAAGATCGCATCAGTCATTTGTGGTATTCTAAGCGACAGGCACTGTGCGGGCACCAGCCAAGCGCACCGGCGTGAAGAACCAGCGCCGTCAAACACCGAAGGCAGTCACCAGCCAGCAAATTCAACACTTGCTAGCTCTGGAAAGTCCGCCCTTCCCCGTCAAAGCTCCTGCCACCAGCGAAGCGAAAGGTACGGGATGAAAGCGCCCGCCGCCGCTAGCTCAACGCAGAGCAGTTCGCAATTGCAAAATATCCAGCGGGTACACACAAGATGAGTATCGTCACCAAATCAATCGTCAACGCAGATGCCGAAGCTCGCTACTTGAGCCCAGGTGAATTAGATCGGATCAAGAGCTTCGTCACATCTGGTGAACGCCGCGTCCGCATCGCCCAAATTTTGAGCGAATCCCGCGAACGCATCGTCAAGCAAGCCGGCGACCAACTTTTCCAAAAGCGCCCTGATGTTGTTTCTCCCGGCGGCAACGCTTACGGCGAAGAAATGACCGCAACTTGCTTGCGCGACTTGGATTACTACCTGCGTTTGATCACCTACGGAGTAGTAGCTGGCGACATTACTCCGATCGAAGAAATCGGTATTGTCGGCGTCCGCGAAATGTACAACTCTCTCGGAACCCCGATTGCAGCCGTAGCCGAAGGCGTCCGCGCTATGAAGAGTGCAGCTTCCTCGCTGCTGTCTGGAGAAGATGCTTCCGAAGCTTCCTCTTACTTCGACTACGTTATCGGTGCGATGCAGTAAGGAATTTTGATTTTTGATTTTTGATTTTTGATTGAAGAATCGGGGGTTGCTGACAGCAAGCTAAAAGCTTTTGCAGATAACCAACCACTTAAAAATCTGAAATCCCCAATCCCAAATCCCAAATTCTAGCTCCAAAATTGGACTGACTCAGCCACTTTCTAGGAAACAAGACAACCATGCAAGACGCAATTACCGCCGTAATCAATTCCTCTGACGTTCAAGGTAAGTACCTTGACATCAGCGCATTAGACAAGCTCAAGAACTACTTCGCTTCTGGCGAACTGCGCGTCCGCGCCGCTACCGCTATCAGCGCCAATGCAGCCACAATCGTCAAAGAAGCAGTTGCTAAGTCTCTGTTGTACTCAGACGTAACTCGTCCCGGCGGCAATATGTACACCACACGTCGTTATGCAGCTTGCATCCGCGACTTGGACTACTACCTCCGCTACGCCACCTACGCCATGCTAGCTGGCGACCCTTCCATCCTCGATGAGCGCGTGCTCAACGGTTTGAAAGAAACCTACAATTCCTTGGGCGTGCCCATCGGTTCTACCGTACAAGCAATCCAAGCAATGAAAGAAGTCACCGCCGGTTTGGTTGGTTCTGACGCTGGTAAAGAAATGGGCGTCTATTTCGACTACATCTGCTCTGGCTTGAGCTAAATCGAAGGAAAAAGGAAGAAGGAAGAAGGAAGAAGGAAGAAGGAAGAAGGAAGAAGGAAGAAGAAGGAAGAAGGAAAAAAATTATTTTTTGCCTCTTTAAACTTTTAACTTTAAACTTTTAACCTTAAACTTTTAACTTTGGACTTGTTACCTTTAGCTTTCAAAGAGGTCAGGGAAGTTACGAGTGATTGCTAGACCGTCAAAGGCCAGTCGAGAAAGCCCGACAAGTTTTAACGAGCTAGTTTTGACTCCTAACTCCCTGACTTCAATCTTTTTAAAATCCATCTAAAAATCTGTAAACCTACTCAGGAGTTAGTTTCCCATGAGAATGTTTAAAGTGACTGCTTGCGTCCCCAGCCAAACTCGCATCCGCACTCAGCGCGAATTGCAAAATACCTATTTTACTAAGCTGGTTCCCTATGACAACTGGTTCCGGGAACAGCAAAGAATTATGAAAATGGGCGGCAGAATTATTAAAGTGCAATTGGCTACTGGTAAGCCCGGAGCTAATACTGGTCTACTTTAAGATCCGAGAATGGATTTGTAGAGGGCAAGAGGTCGATCGCGGCCTCTTTTTTTGTTTGTTATAGCAGATGTTGAAGGAAGAAGACCGATCTTATCTAGGAGAGAATGGAAATTCAATAAAATTAATGGTTTCAGCAATTGAAAATGTCCGGCTGCACCGGGAGTGAATAATTCAGACTAGCCTGCATTATTCATGAGAATAAAAGCAGAAAATAAAGTTTAAGCAAAAAGGAAGAAATATTGTGGAATTAGTATTCCTCCATCTCTACTCAATTATTGCTCGCGAAACTTTACTTCTTTCTAGGATTCTCTTTACCGCGTTGACGCTTATCTGTTCCATTACAAACCCTGCAACCTGTATTTCCCTTTGACCACCGATTTACTGTCAAAACAATGCTTGACTGCCATACACTGCCATCATGCGGACACCTAAACCATGCTATCTTATTGCTTCTAAGAGTTATTTCTGATGGTTTAATACCTAGCTCATTATTTTTCTCATAGTCCCAATATTGGGAGATTAGTTCAGAATATACTTCAGTTAGAGCGGGATGTCTCTCTGGCTTGTTCTTTCTTCCAGCACACTTAGGACATCCACTAGATCCTCTATTCCAACTTGTAGTAATATCTTTTGTCTTTTTCTGCCACGAGTTTCCATCAATTGGGCATTTAAACCAAACTAATACAATTGACGACTTTGCGTTCACATCTTCAGGTTTGAGAGAGCCGTTTTTATCATTGTCCCACAATTGTGCAACACGTTCGGGATAGAGTGTAATTATGCTTTTGGCTAACCGTTCTTGCCTCTTTTTTTCTGCTTTTTCTTTTTGAGCTTGTTTTTGAGCTTGTTTTCTTTCTGTCAAATACTCATGAAAGGCAGGATTAAATTTTAGAATTTGACGCACTCTCTCCGTAGTTATTTTATACTGAACTCCAATCTCTAGATAGGTTAAGCCTTGCTTGTACAGTTCGAGCATTGCCTTACTCTTGGCGAGCTTTGCTTGCGTTTGAGTCCGATCTATTGATTGCTGGTGCTTCTCTTGTATCTCTTCCGCTACTTTTTGTAGGTGTTCCGCTACTTTTTTTCCTAGGTGACTCAGGTGTATTTCATTGTTTTGCTTTTGTGTTAAACCTTTTTCCTCAAGAGCGTTAAGAGCTCTTAAATTTCTTAAGTAGACATTATTTGTGGCATGCTCCACTAAATTTTTAGGAGGCTCGGACAATACCCATACTCCCTCATTGACTCGCAGTGGATACTGACGCAGTAAATCAAGAAGCCCAATCTCTCTACTATTGAAGTTTTCTGCTGCTGACAAAAGGTGAATGTCTGACATATGGCACTTGTACGCAAACGCTAATTTACAGTTTAACTTGTCTGAAAACAATGTGTGACGATCTAAACAATAGCGCCAATTGCTTCACAAACAAAAGCAGTCTGGCAGTCAATATATTTAGTCGCTTGCATTGCCGAAAAATCCCCACCAATCATATAATAGCGAACAGATTAATGCGTATTAATGCGTAAATTAACCAATCTGGTACTTTAGCCATCTTTGTTAAAATTTATTGAGATCGTTCTAAAATCCTATGGCTAATGACATTCGACGCTTCATTCCGTTTTTTGACCCCAGGGCGTCGCAATGGGGCGCTGAGGCCCGGTGGCTCAGGTGGCTGACTTTTTTGTGGCTGTTTGTAGGGCTGACAGCATTGTTTTCGGCTTCCTATCCCATTGCAAATTCTGAATTTGGAGACGGCCTTTACTATTTTAAACGACAGCTCATCGCAGTGGCGATCGGGCTGGCAGGTTTTAACTTAATGGTATACTCCCCCCTGCGTTACCTGCTCAAATCAGCTCAGTTGGGCATTTTGTTGCTGCTGGGATTGCTCTGGTTGACCTTAATTCCGGGAGTGGGAACCACCGTCAACGGGGCGACTCGCTGGATATCTCTGGGCCCGGTGCCGATTATTCAACCTTCGGAATTGATCAAGCCGTTTTTTGTACTCCAAAGCGCCCGCATTTTCGGCAACTGGCCCCGGTTGACAAATAAAGTTCGCCTTAGTTGGCTGTTAATTTTCGGCGCAATGCTGTTGGGAATTTTGTTGCAGCCAAATTTGAGCACCACGGCTTTGTGCGGGATGACTTTGTGGTTGGTGGCTTTGGCGGCGGGCTTGCCTTACTTGCAGTTGGGCGCAACGGCTGTGGGGGGTATGATGTTGGCGGTTTTAAGTATTAGTTTTCGGGAATATCAGCGCCGCCGGATTATGTCTTTTCTCAATCCTTGGGCCGATCCGATGCAGGATGGCTATCAGTTGATTCAAAGCCTGCTAGCTGTGGGTTCTGGGGGGATTTGGGGTGTTGGTTTGGGGATGTCGCAGCAAAAGTTATTTTATTTGCCGATTCAGTACAGCGATTTTATTTTTGCTGTGTTTGCTGAGGAGTTTGGTTTGGTGGGAGGTTTCTCGCTGTTGCTGATGTTGGCGGCTTACGCTACTGTGGCTTTGAGGGTGGCGACGAGGGCCCGGAATATTGAGAGTCAGTTGGTGGCGATTGGGGCGATGGTGGTGATGGTGGGACAGTCGCTGCTGAATATTGGGGTGGCGACGGGGGTTTTGCCGACTACGGGTTTACCGCTGCCGTTTTTTAGTTACGGGGGCTCATCCATGGTAGCGAGTTTTTTGTTGTCGGGGTTGCTGATTCGGGTGGCTAGGGAGACTTCTGAGGCTGATGTTGTTTCTTTGGAGGGACGCAGAAAGATGCCTGGAAAGCCTAAGTTGCGATCGACCAATGGCAATGCACAAACCGAGTAATTTGTCAAATCATTTGCTGGAAGCGCAGGTAGCTAGAAACCGGGTTTTTTAACCCAAATATTTGCTTAAAACCGCAATCTTGGTAAAAAACCCGGTTTTTGCCTCCAAGACTATATTTATTTCCGCCCGTCACCCTTATTTGGCGGTTCTTCTTGTTCTTGAGGTTTAGCTGTGATGTCAATTAATTCTTTTTTGTCTGGTTTTGGTGTTTCTTGAGTAGAGTTAGCCATTGAATTTCTTCCTAAATAGATGCACCGCTTAATTATATCTTTTCCGGCTACAAATCTATGGGTCTAGATAGCGGGAGCAAGAGCAATACAAATAATTCTCAGGTAGATGCAAATTCCTGTCCCTTGCTACACTCCTTGAGGATGGCAGCCAAACAAATCCGAGGTAGAGGCAAAAACATCTTTGTTAAGTATTAAATGCCGATCGCCATCTCGACTAATTAACCCCTGCTGCTGCAATTTTCCCAGCATTCGCGTTACTGTTACCCGCGTCGTACAAATAGCATTAGCAATATCTTGATGAGTCAAGCGGATGCTCAAACGAGTTCCCTCAACCACAGGCTGACCGAAGTCCTGTTGCAATAATAGCAGGAGCTGATACAAACGGTGATCTACTCGCCGCACTCCGGCGATCGCCAAAATTGATTCCATTTGCCGCAGCCGCCGAACCATTTGAGGCAGCAACTCCTGAGCCAATTGAGGAGAAGCTTCGATTTCCACCATAGAATACCAAATCAAATAAACATCAGATGTCGCCGTAGCTCGGTAAGTCTGCAAATTTGTCAACCACAAACCGAAGCACATCGAAGGCCCAACCCAACCCAAAAGTCCTTCTTCCCCGGTTGGATAAAGCGTACTCAGTTGTGCTAAGCCTTGACAGACGCGCCAAAGTCCTTGAGACATCAAAGGAATGGTTTCGCCCTTGGCATAAAAATGCAAGTTTCGAGTCGCTCCTGTGTTATGCTGGACTTCCGCTAAAAGTGCTTTATATGTTGGTGGCATATCCGTTATTTCCAGCTAAAAAACATTAGTGTCAGACCTACGCATCTGACTCTAGCTTGCCAAGGTAAAGGTTTGGCGATCGCCAGGTTAGCGGTAAGATAAGCTTTAGTTGTTAGCTGTTAGTTGTTGGTTGTTGGTTGTTGGTTGTTAGTTGTTAGTTGTTGGTTGTTAGTTGTTGGTTGTTAGTTGTTGGTTGTTAGTTGTTAGTTGTTGGTTGTTGGTTGTTAGTTGTTGGTTGTTAGTTGTTAGTTGTTGGTTGTTAGCTGTTAGTTGTTATTTGCTAGGGGCGGTGGATGGTGCGTGCCCGCTCTCTCAATTGTTAGTTGTTCGTTGTTGGTTGTTAGTAATTGTCACTTGAATGACTGCGGGCGGGAGCGAAAAAAAATGCACTTGTTGTGCTGGATTTTTCAATAAATATTTATTTCAAAACAACTAATAAGTGGTTTTATATGCTTATTTATATGGCTCGCGGTATGGTTCCCCCTAGGTATAGAGATTATATCAAATTCGTTATGATCGGAATAGTAAATTCACTGTTAACTGTTAACTATTAACATCATGTATGAGTGCAACCGGAATTGATATTATGTGGCAATGAATGTATTTTTAATAATTAATCAGACTATTTGTTAAAAAATAGTAGATGAAGGTTTTACCTTTAAAAATACGGGAGTTGTGAAGTTCGATCGCCCTTCAATACCGGTCGAGTCTGCTGCTCCCTGCTGCGACAACCTTCAAGAGCTTCTAAAATAGTTGAAGGAAGTATCAAAAGAGAAAAGTAAGGTTTTTCATGGCCGATCAATTAATTCGCGCGAAAGCAGCAGATGGCGGAATTCGGGCTGTAGGCGTCATTACCACCCGTCTGACTGAAGAAGCAAGAGGGCGACACAACCTCTCCTACGTGGCTACAGCCGCCCTCGGACGCACGATGTCGGCGGGGCTGTTACTCGTATCCAGCATGAAGCGCCCCGAATCGAGGGTCAACATTCGCATCAAAGGAGATGGGCCGCTGGGCGGACTTCTGGTTGATGCGGGACTTGATGGCACGGTTCGAGGTTATGTGAGCAATCCCACAGTGGAATTGCCGCCCAATGCCAAAGGTAAACTCGATGTCGGCGGGGCCATCGGTGAGGGCTATTTGTACGTGGTGCGGGATGTTGGATACGGGTTCCCTTACTCAAGTACGGTAGAATTGGTTTCCGGCGAAATTGGCGACGATCTGACTCACTATTTG
This sequence comes from Tychonema sp. LEGE 06208, assembly GCF_015207505.1. GTDB lineage: Bacteria > Cyanobacteriota > Cyanobacteriia > Cyanobacteriales > Microcoleaceae > Microcoleus. The sequence continues at coordinate 11,196 of NZ_JADEWT010000101.1, read as the reverse complement.
GCAACCTCGGAGCAGACTCCTTCGGCTATGGTTTTGGGGGTTTTTGTCGGGGCGGGCGGTGTGCAAGCGTCTGGGGGCGTGCTGTTGCAGGTGTTGCCGAAGGCTGCAGCGGACGAAGAACTGGTGCGAACTCTAGAATCTAGGGTGGCTGCACTGTCGGGCTTTACGCCGCTGTTACGATCGGGCAAAACGCTGCACCAGATTCTCGAAGAGTTACTGGGTGATATGGGGCTAGAAATTTTCCCGGAAACTCAGATGGTGCGCTTTCACTGCGGCTGTTCGTTCGAGCGAGTTTTGGGAGCTCTCAAAATGTTGGGCGAAGCGGAACTCCAAGACATGATCGAAAAAGATGGCGGGGCTGAGGCTACTTGCCATTTCTGCAACGAGGTTTACAAAGCTAACAGCGACGAATTGGCTGAACTGATTGGCGATTTGCGCTCTGACTCCGGTTCTTGAGACGATAATGTGTAATTGGCTCTATTGAGTGCGAGTTAGGGATGACGGCCTTGACCAATTGCCAATTACGCATTATCAATTACCTAATCGCAAAATTAAAATTTTGGCAGTTTGGGGATCGGCCCAAAGCAGTCTTGGGCCGACGGGAGTATGTAAAAGTAATGAATACATTCTATAGAGCAGTAGATAGCAGCGATCGCAGTTTTGAAATAATTAAGACAGGCTGGTTGCTGTTTGTGGTGAGCGGAGATTTATGAGTCAAGATCGCAAAACACCAGACCATTGGTCTGCATCAGAATCCTTCGAGTCAAAAAAGGATACTTCCTCGCTAGTGCCAATTCCCGCCAGGAAAAACCGCGCTGAGCGACTTAAAGAAATCCGTGAGTTGGTGACTTCGGGAAAACAGCCGGGAGGGTATCTGGAACAGCGGCCCAAAGAGTCTGGGGAAAACTGGCAGCCGGAGGAACATAATCCTTTGTGGCGGAGGTGGTCGAAGAACTGGCAGTTTTGGCTGGCGGTGAGTTTGATACTGTCGGTGGGTATGGGGTTTGTGGCAATTGCGTCTTTGCTCAACTTGACTGCGGAGTCGAATTGCTCGAAGGTTTTTTGGCCGACGGCTTCTGCTAACGATCGCTTTTTTTGCGCTCAAGAAGCAGCTAGCAAGCGGACGGTGGATGATTTGCTGCGGGCGATCGAATTAGTGAATGCTTTGCCGTCAGATCACCCCCTGCGACCGAGAATTAACGGTCAAATCGATCGGTGGTCGCAGGATATTCTCAAGTTGGGAAATGCTAGATTCCAAGAAGGGAAGCTGGAGGAGGCGGTCGCGATCGCCCGCAAGGTTCCTCAAAACGTTCCCGCTTACCCGGCGGTGGAAAAGCAGATTCAACAGTGGCAGTCGATATGGAACGATGCAGAGAAAATTTATGCTGCCGCAGTCGCCTACTTGCGTCAGGAAGAGTGGGGCCAAGCTTTCCGCCAAGCTAATCTGCTGTTGGATACGGGAAATACTTTCTGGGAATCGACTAAGTACGAAGAACTGACTCAGGCAATTGACACGACAAAGGCTGAAGGCAATAAGTTGATTAAAGCCCGAAATACAGCCTCGGAGGGAGGGCTGGACAATCTGGTGACGGGTATTAAGCTGGCTCAGGGAATCGATCAAAACAGTTATTTGTATCAGGCTGCCAATAAGCTGATCGCGGAATTTAGCAAAAAAATTCTGGATATCGCCCAAAAACGCTTGCAGGCCGGCGATTGGCAGGAGGCGGTCGCGATCGCTAACAAGATTCCAGATGCGGCAAATTTAAAAGCACAAGTTGAGGATTTTAACCAGTTGGCGAGTGCTACGGCTCAGGCTTTGACTGGCTCGGTTGAGGGTTTGTCTAAGGCGATCGAGATTGCTCAAAAGTTGAAGGACGGTCGCCCTTTGTACAAACAAGCTGCTGATTTAATCGGCCGCTGGCAGCAAGAAATTGCTGATGTGAAAACTTTGGATGTGGCAAGCAGGCTGGCGGCGCCGGGAGGAGTGAAGGATTTGAGGGCTGCGATCGCGCAATTGCAAACAGTCCCCCAATCAAATCCCCGTTCCGGGGAAGCTCGCACTCAAATTATTAACTTGAGCCGTCAAATCGAGCTGCTCGAAGACAGTCCGTACCTGCAAAGAGCTAACGATTTGGCGAGCGCGGGCGATCCGAATTCTCTGGAGGCCGCCGTGGCTCAAGCTTCTCGGATCGGTCAAGGTAGGACGCTTTACCGGGAAGCTCAAACCAAAATTCAAGCTTGGATCGAGAGAAGACAGCGCCTTCAAGACCAGCCGTTTTTGGATAGAGCTCAGCAGCTAGCAGCAAGCGGCAATTTGGCGGGGGCAATTGAGATGGCCCGCCGGATTCGATCGGGAAGGGTGCTTTATGAGGAAGCTCGATCGAACATTCGGACTTGGCAGGCTCAATTTTTGGGCGAACAAGGTTTGCAGAGCGCCCGTCAGGCCGCCATACCGGGGACTGCTGACGCTTTGGAAACGGCAATTTCCCTTGCTCTTCAGGTACCAGAGTCGAGTTCGCTCCGCTGGCAGGCGAGTGAGGCGATTGATGAGTGGAGCCAGCGGATTTTGGCGCTTGCTGTGGAACAGTCGTCGTCGGATCTGGCTGGGGCGATCGCCACTTTGAAGAAAATTCCCTCGGGAGCTCGGGCTTTTGAGCAAGCGCGATCGCAAATCAAAGTTTGGGAAGAGTCCCTGAATCCTCCGCCTGCCGAATCTCCGGCGGTGGCTCCCGATCCACCGGAAACCGAGCCTCCGAGCCCGTCTCCGAGTCCCTAGGTTAACTTCTTGCCAGACTTTGGGCAGGGGGTTTAAACCCCCATCTCAAAGCTTGCATTCGGTTAAAACCGACCGAGCATTCATCAATTGCCACTAGATTTAACAAGATATCCTTGGCGAGTTAATGGTCAACATTTAAAAATTGGTAAATAAATTCTTTGTATTCCTCTTTCATGGGCAGCTCTTCATCGACTTTGAGTCGTCGCCGCACTGCCACAACTTCTTTGCCTTCGATCGGGTTATAACCTGGTTGATCGTATTTTTCCCAATACAATCCCGTTCCCCGGCGCTGCCAAGCCGGCAGTTCGTTAAAATTAATTCCGTTTTGAAACAGCAATTCGTTTTTGAAAGCCACCGATTGTTTGTCTAATATAATTGTTGCATTTTCACCTGTTTCGCCATTTTTTCGCAGCATCCAATAACTCCAGCCATTCAAAGCGCAGCGCGCTGCATCTGCTTGGCGCCATAGAAAATAATCTACTACTTGCGATTTGTTCGCTGCGGAACAAATGCGGGTGTCAAAATTGACTGTTGTTTGGGCGGCACAAGTGAAAGTTGCACTGGCAATACTGGCAGAAATAGAGACAATTTTTTCTAAGCTGCGGTCAAATAAATCCCAATCTGGAGGAAACAAAACTGAGATTTCGTCACTTTCGGTATAAGCGTAAATGCCGCCTAGTTCTGACAGGAGCGCTTTGGCGGTTTCCACCATTAGTTCGTGGAATTTTAAGTCGAAAGGCTTATCAAAACTTGAGGAAGTAAATTTTGAAAAACTGCGGCCGTCGGCGCGAATTACTGTGTGAGTTTCCGGCAATAAACGCAAGCTATGAAAGTATTCTAGCTCCCGCATTTTTTTTTCAAATATCTGATTGTCCATGAATAACTTCCTCTGCTGGCCAGGTTTTTATGTCTAAGTTAAAGTTGTCTGCTATGCGGACGGAAAACAGCCGATCGAACCCTTCGTCGTAACTGGGCACTACCATTTTTTTTATAGTAGCATAAATTGCTATGTCTGGAACTTGAGATTTGCCCGATCGCTTTTGATTTCTAGCTAAACAGTCGCTGACTATTGATTCAAAGTAGTAACCGATGATTTGGGCATGATAGGTGCGACCGATATCAATCAGCGGTCTGCGATCGAGAACTGCGGGATTGGTGTTATCAATCGCGACTGAATGACCTGCTTGGAGTGCATTTTCAATTAATTGAATTTGTCGGCGCGATTTATTTCTATTGTTTCGCATTAAATCTTTGCTGACCAAAACGTGCGTTGCAGCTAAATAGTCGCGGCAAAAGGTGCTTTTTCCTGATGCTTGCAATCCCATTAAAATGACTAATTCCATGAAAGGCTAAACATCCGCCGGATTCAGGTGCATCATCGCCCAAGTCGTGTAAGTGCCGATCGGACTCCAGAGTATGTAAGGTAGCAATAACAGGGCCGCAGGCTGGGAAACTTGCAACACGCTTAAAGCTAGTATTACGCTTAAAATAGCGCCCGTTCCGCCGATGATTGTGCCGACTTTTAGGCTCTTAAGTTTGCACATCACAGATGTATAAGATATGGTTACTATTTCTAAAAGCAGGTACAAACCCATTCTCAGCCAAGTCTCCTGAGTTCCCGGTTCTTTTTCCCAAACAATCACTGCTGACCAAGCTGCACAAATAAAAATTACTGTCCAAATGATGGGAATTGCTTTTTCAAATACTAGCCATTTCGGACGCTGCAAGCGGTTGAACCACTTAATGTCGCTGGGCGAGAGCAAGTTAGCCAACAGTGCTACCGCAAAGGCGACACCTCCAATTACCATCCAAGATTTAATCATTTGTCTACCTTTGGTTAGATTGACGGTTGAGATTCAACTCTGATTTTATGTAGATGTGGCACAAAATACATCTCTCTCCAGTCTTAAATTTACAATAATTTAAAGGTGAATTAGAATTGTCAAAAACAGCAAATTTATTACTTTCCTGCTGCTGGCGCACAACTTAATTATGTAGGGCGAAGCACACCGCACCCTACCGCTATAAGTAGCGTTTCACCTGGCAACTTTTCCAGGCTAGCCTAGCCGGTGATGCTGTTCTAGTTCTAAACTAGAGTCATCATCTTTTCTGGGGACTAGAAGCGTATTTTCGCTGCTCGGTTGCAATACGGCTTTAATCACTTGCAGAAAACGGTTGGGTTTTTTAGCTTGACCGTTGAGAGCGCGGCGGTCTTTTACTTTTTGAGAAAGGTGTCGCATCACTGATAAATCTAGTTCGTCGATGAAATGGTCTGCTATACGTTCTCCCATTAAATCAACTGCTTCAGAATACTGTTCTTTCAGCATTTCTATGGCATCGTATGCTTCGTCAGCAACTTGAGTTGCTACTGTTTTATTGCGATCGCCCGATGTGTCGGAATTGCTGCGACGGCGGTCTAAAAGACTTTGATATTCACCAATGCTCATTCCCAAATTATAAATGTGGTGGTGAGCGTGATCCATCAAATCTACTTCGCCGGGATAGAAGAAACCGCGAGTGCTGTTGATACCGTGCAGTTTTGCCCAACGCCGCAGAATTGTCTCGTCTTGCAGTTGGTATCTCTCCAACATTTGAGCTATGTTGAGCTCTACTTCTGGTGTAACTTTGAAATCGCTCATCGGTAAACCCTCGCTGGTGAGTAGATGAATAAACGTCAATTACCCGTCATCAATCGGGATACCGATATGATGAGGGCTTGTATCTACGCTCCACCGCAATTCTGAAAACCTTTGCAGGAGATCAGCTTTAGTTTCATCGCGCGACACATCGGGGGATACTGACAAGCTCCCCGTACTCGTCCAGTCTTGCCGAACGAGCAACGTTCTTAATGCAATATTTCTGCTTCCCACCAAATCAGCGTGTAATTCATGCCCACAACATTCACAACGAAACATTAGCCCCTTGTTCGATCGATTAGCCTTCGAGGTATGCCCACACTTAGGACAACTCTGAGAAGTATAATGTGCTGGAACTTTAGTTGCTAGGCTGCCAATCAAATTAGCTTTGTAGTCGATATAGCCATGCAATTCGGCAAATGACCATTTAGCTTTGTTTCGATTAGCCCTACGCTGTTTCTTGCTTGCCGAATTGCCAGACTTGGATTTTGTTCTATCACGGATTCCAGTCAAGTTTTCTAGTCCAATCAAGCTGTTAGGCTTGGCAACTTCTTTACTGATTTGGTGGTTCACATCAGCGATAAACCGTCTCTCCCGTCCTGACAAAGCGATTAGTCGTCGCTTCGCCGAACGGGTGTCTTTACGCTGTAGACTTCTTCGAGCCTTCTGATATTGATTGGCTTTGTGTCGAGATGAAGCGCCAGAGTAGAATGCAGACCTATTGTTTAAATCTGTTTCTACTGCCAAATATCTCATCCCAACATCAACACCAGAAATTCGGGTAATACTTGTTGGGTCGATGTCCGGTAGTTCTATTTCAAGACTTACCATTAAATAGTAAATCTTGGAAGAACGCTGGTAGACTATCTTTGCTGCACCAATATTGGGACAGACTTTGATCAAATCTAAATGCTTATTCCAACCCTCGTAAGGCACAACAATTCGACCGTTTAACGTTCCGATACTGACCTGTTGATCGGACTTAAACGTGTAATCTCGCTGATAATTCAAGGTCACAGTCCGAGATGCGTATTTAGGAGCTTTATCAAGCCCCTTGAAGCGCTTCTTGGTGTATCCCTTTTTAATAGCTTCGTTGTTCTGTTTAAGCTTGGTTGACAAGGATTTAAAGGTTGCCGCCACCTGTCTAGGTACGTTGCACGCCATCTGTGCACCTAGTTTGAACTCGGAGCGCAGGTGGGTATAGACGAGTTTTTGTAATTTAGTGCCATTATTAGACTTACTATTGCCGAAAGCAATCATGGCAGTATAGTTCAAAGCATCACGGTAAGCCAGCGCAGTATCACGCACCGCCAACTTCTGTTCGGCGGTAAGATTCAACCTTAGCTTTGCGGTGATAACTTGGCTCATGGGTTCACTAAACTCTAAGATAAATATAACTCGTGAAGTTTGAGAAAGCAACCACTTCGTAACAAATCTTGTTCGTTCACTCATGCACCGCATCGAGAGTCGAACGCTGCGCTGATCGATTCAATATGCGGTGCAATCACAAGCCTCACGCGCTTGTCCGACCCGCCACCAACCGAGGCGGTATGGTGGGAGAATCCTGCTGTTATAGTTGAAATCTAAAATGTGTTATTTGGGTGCAGTCTGAAATTGACGATCGCTCTTTTGACTGCATTTAGGGAAGTCTTGCAGGCATTTGCTAACCGTCGATCGAGCGATCGCGCGAGACGATTTCACGGTAGGGTACTTTTGGGCTCGGTCTCGATCGTATCCGGGAGCAACAGCACAGGGTTAATAATATAGCTGATTTCGTGTTTCAACAACCCTTAAAAATAGTAAATTTTATTTTTTGGGCTTGAACATTTAGTAATGTTGAGCTATAATACTCATTGTTACCGTGCAATTAATAATTTTAGTAGTAGCCAACGAGATTTTTAGTATGCCTGTCTACGATTATTTTTGTTCAAAAAACAACCAGCAGTTAGAAGTTTCGCACAGCATGAATCTGGAAGTTTCGACTTGGGGCCAACTGTGCGAGTTGGCTAAGTGCGAACCCGGAGATACTCCCGCAGATGCTCCGGTGCGCCGTTTGCTGAGCGCTCCAAGGTTGATGAAGCCGACATCCGACACCGATTATAAAAATTCTGGTTTCAGCAAGTACGTGAAGCGGGATGAAGGAGTTTATGAAAATGTCACGGCTAAGGATGGTGAAAGCCGTATTGTGAATCGAGAAGGTAAGCCGCTTAAAAACTGAAAAATCCCAACTAATCCAGTTTGTAATGATGGCTTCAGGTGCGATCGTTCTGACTGACTAATCGATCGCCAAAATCGGTAATAATTTGAGATGGAATGATACAAGGGAGAATTTTTTATGAAAGTGGCGATCGTCGGCTGCGGCTATGTGGGTACTGCGACAGCCAAACATTTACGCGCTAAACCCGATTGTACCGTGACGGCGACAACTACGACGGCGAGCCGAGTCAGTGAATTGGAGGCTGTCGCCCAGCGGGTAGCTGTAGTTAAGGGAAATGATGCAAGTGCGATCGCCAGTTTACTGCAAGACCAAGATGCTGTTATGCTGTGCGTCGGCGCTCGAAATTCTAGTGCTTATCGAGAAAGTTACTTAGAGACGGCGACAACTTTGGTATCAGTTTTGCAGCAGATACCGACGGTTAAACAGGTGATTTATACGGGTACTTATTCTGTGTATGGCGATCGACAAGGTAAACTGGTAAACGAAGAATCGCCCGTGGAGCCAGCCAATCCCAACGGTGAAATTCTCGCCGAAACAGAACGAATTTTATTAGCAGCATCCAGTCCAAATCTTCACACCTGCATTTTTCGTTTGGGTGGCATTTACGGGCCTGGGCGAGAATTAGTTAAAATCTTTGGAGGCTGGGCTGGAACCACTCGTCCGGGTAGGGGGGAAGATGCTACAAATTGGGTGCATCGGGATGATATTGTTGGGGGATTAACCTTTGCTTTGGACAATCGATTGCAGGGAATTTACAATTTAGTTGGGGATGTGTCGCTGTCGAGTCGCGAATTGCTCGATCGCATTTTTGAACGTCACAATCTGCCAAAAGCTACTTGGGATGGAAGTCCTAGCGTGCGGCCTTATAATGCGAAGGTGTCGAATCAAAAGATTAAGGCTGCTGGTTATCAATTCATCCATCCTGAAATTAGAGAGTATTAAATGCAGTCCTTAAACACACATTAAACACAATTGCATTCAGGCGATCGCTCTTTTTTCAATTATCTGCGGTTAACTGGTCGATCGAATATTTGTGCAAAAAGCTAGCTTATTGCGTATGTTTGGCGATCGCTTTTGCTACAGATATAAGCTGATCCTGAGTTAAATCATCCCCAGGATTTGCCACGGGGCCCCAGTTTGTATAACGAGTCGATCGGCCTGCACCTACTTCCGCAAAGACTCGAATAGATTCTAAGTTGCCGCGAGTCATTTCAAAATAAGTATAGGTAGCTCCCCAACACAGATATTTGTTAGTAATTCCTCCGATTCTTCCACTACCTAAATCCAGAGTTTTTACCAGCGGCACAGAAACAGTAGTTTGACAACTTTTGTCATAATAAGAATAAGCTACCGGAGCATTTTCATTGTATTTATAGTTGGTTGCAAATGTTGCTAATTCTGAGGGAGTCATCGCCAAACAAGGGGTTCCGGCAGACAGAAAAACAATTGCAGTAGTTAATAGTTTTGAAAGCATCGCATTTCAATATTTTAATTATAGAAACCATCATACATTACTATCAGGTCTCATGAGATTTTGGGATTAAATAGTGAATGAGCTAATAGCGCCGCTTGAGTTCGATCGCGTAAATTCAATCTACTCAAAATATTTGTTACATAGTTTTTGACTGTATTTTCTGACAAAAATAAGGTTTGAGCAATTTCTCGGTTATTTGCACCTGAAGCTATTAAACGCAATACTTCTAATTCTCGGGGAGTGAGTTGCTCTAATTCTGGCGGCAAAACCGCCGGGGAATTAGTTACCGCAGGTGTCATCAGGGCTTTTTCAAACAATCCGGGGCCTAGTTGGGTGTGTCCTTTATAAACAGCGCGAATTGCTAGGGCTAATTCGTCGGGTTCGGTGTCTTTTAGCAGGTAGCCTTTGGCACCCATTCGCATTGCTTTGCTGACATATTCATCGTCGTCAAAGGTGGTTAACACCAGGACTTTTGTGTCGGGATAGGATTTGGCGATCGCCTCGGTTGCTGCTACGCCGTCCATCACGGGCATCCGAATGTCCATCAGTACGATGTCGGGCGCTAAAATTGGGATTTGGGCGATCGCCCGCTGTCCGTTTTCTGCTTCACCGATTACTTGCATATCTGAATTGGACTCTAACATACTTTTGAGTCCTTGACGAATAATATGCTGATCGTCTACTAGCAATATTCTAATCATATTATCAACCCTAAATATTTTGAGAAGGCAAAGAAACTGAAATTCGGCAACCGTTTTCTGACTCGCTGTAAATGGAAAATTGACCGCTCAGCGCCGCCACTCGTTCTCGCATTCCTTGCATTCCAAATCCTGTAGTATTCTGGGCCGGATCGAAGCCTTTGCCGTTGTCAGAAATCGACAAATGAATCAGTCCTGCCTGTTGCTGCAATTTAACTATGACGAGCGTTGCTTGGGCGTGTTTGTGAATATTGGTCAGCGATTCTTGCACAATACGGTAAAGCGTGATATTCATTTCTTGAGATAAACTAACAGGTAAGTTAATTGAGTCAGAAATTTCGCTACCCGTCATGCACTTAAAGTCTTGGAGCAGTTTGTTAATCGCACTTTCCAGCGATAATCCCTGCAAAGGATTCGATCGCAATACAGAAACAGATTTGCGAATTTCTAACAATGCTTCTGAACCGAGTTGTTTGGCTTGTTTCAGAAATCCCAGGGCTTTTTCATCCTCGGAATTCCAGAACAATAGGGCGTTATTGAGCTGAATTGTTTGAGCTGCAAGGGTGTGTCCCAATCCGTCGTGGATGTCGCGAGCAATGCGGTTGCGTTCCTGCAATGTTGCTTGATCTTCTATTCGCAGTGCGTAGTGGCGCAGTTGTTGGTGAGTCACCGCTAGTTTGTCGTGGGCAATTTCTAATTCCTCTCGGCTTTGACGTTCGGCAATTAAGGCATTGATTAATAGCAAGGCAAATACTAAGGTCAACCCAAATAATAACACGTTGCTCAACCGCCATTCCCAAACTGTGGAAATGACTTTTTCTGGTAAAATTGGTTTGAACAACAGCAGCGAAGTATAGGACACCATTGCTAAACTTAAGACTGCTATCTGTCCGGGCTGCCGGAAAATTAGGCAACTCCGCATCAGCAAAACGAGAAACAGCAAAAAGCTCGATCTGCTGGATAATCCTTGTTGGACTATTGGTAGGAAAATTAATCCAAATTCGAGGGCGGTGAATAAAACTTTTTTGCGTAAGTTAACTGTTGGTAAACGCAGCCCGATGATGCCGAAAAGTGCGATCGCCCCCACGCGCCATATTAGCGACTGCAGCGACTGAAACTGATGCAGCATTTCTATCACTGCGGCCGTCGCTAGCAGCAGCCACTCCAAATAAAGCAACAAACGAAAGGACGGATAGTTTAGCCGAATCATAGAACTTTTTCCCATCAATATCTGAAGCGATTCAAGCAATCGCAATGATTTAATTATAGATGGTATTTTGGAGTCAAAGAACATATTATTTTCCCTAGGGTGAAGGAAGTTCGTCACCGGATGTCATGGATGGATGTTGAAGGAATTGGTAATTGATAATTGATATGTGGTAATTGGGCAATTC
>NZ_JADEWT010000100.1 GCF_015207505.1 Tychonema sp. LEGE 06208 | reverse complement strand
GCCCTGGGGTTAGGGGGAGTTCCAACCTCTCCAGTCCCCCCCCTTACCAAGGGGGGGCTAGAGGGGGTTCAAACCTCGCCATCAAACGAATACCTCCAACTTTGGCGCCACGCCGAAATCCAAGTCAGACAAACAATAGACCAAAAAATATCAGAAATTAACAACATAATCGAACCCAAAGTTTCCTGGCTGCTTTCCCAAATTTTGCCGCTTGGAACACCGATATTTATTGCTAACAGTATGCCGGTGCGAGATGTCGAATTTTTCTGGAAGCCGAACAACTTAGAAATAAAACCATTTGTCAATCGCGGCGCTAACGGCATCGACGGCACACTATCAACAGCTTTGGGAGTAGCCCACCGCAATCAAAGCAGCATATTGCTAACAGGCGATTTAGCTTTTTTGCACGATACAAACGGTTTTTTAATTCAAAACAAATTTGTCGGTCATCTGACAATTGTTTTAATTAATAACAACGGTGGCGGAATTTTTGAAATGTTGCCAGTTGCCAAATTTGACCCGCCCTTTGAAGAGTTTTTTGCCACGCCGCAGGATATCAACTTTGCTCAGTTGTGTGCAACTTACGGCGTGGAACACGAGATAATCGACGATTGGGAGCAGTTAAAACAAAAATTGTTGGCGCTGCCAAATAACGGGATTCGGGTCTTAGAATTGCTCACAAACAGGCGTACAGATGCTAAATGGCGGCAAGACAATCTCGGTAAATTTGCTAAAGGTTCGTAGTGAGGACTTTAGTCCTTTATTTAAGCATTTAAGGACTAAAGTTCTCACTACGAACCTATTATGAACACTATTTAAACTGCTGGTTGAGCTAGTAGGGCATCTAATTCTCCATCTCTATCAAGTTTGTGAATGTCATCGCAGCCGCCGAGGTGTTGGTTGTTAATAAAGATTTGGGGCACGCTGCGCTTTCCGTTGGCGCGTAGGGCCATTGCATTTCTGGCTGCTTCATCGCCGTCTATTTTGTATTCGGTGTAATTTACGCCTTTCCACCACAGCAAGGTTTTGGCCCGGATGCAGTAGGGACAGGTTTGCCAAGTGTAAATTTCTACATTGGCTTTGATGCGATCGGGCGATCGGCCCAAAATGGGATTGAGAAAATCAAGCATTTTCGGTACTGGGGTAAAAATTAAACTGATTGACAGATTAAATCATTTTAGCGAAACGCCATCGATCCCGCGTCCTACCAAAGGTTAGCCTGCTATGGAACTGCCCGCGCCACCTTTGGCGCTGTGATTCGCATCACAAATTCATTCCACTGGGATCACTTACGTACACCCCAAATAATCACCTTCGGAACCTAATTAATATCACTGATCTTTTGAGGAAACCAGAGCATGATTAATATATCGAATTCAACCGCACTGCCATGAACTGCTTACAACTCCTCCCCGGCGCTATCTCTGAAATCATCGCTTCTGTCAGCGACACAGGCGTTTTAACTTTAGCCGATCGCTACGGTTTGATGGCCGCTACCTTGGACGAGTCCCTCAATGACGAAGATAGAGGCTGTGTCAACCGCCTGCTGCGGGCAGTGCTCAGAGGCAGGGTAAGAATGGTGAATGAACTTTCAGCAGCAATGTAGGGTGAGTCAGCGGTAGATAAAGATGGCGAAATTGGTTGGCAGCCGATCGCCCGCCGGAGTCCCTGAGACTTGATATAACGGCGACTTGAATTCGATTTAAAGTTTTCTCCTCTAACAAAACAACGGTTTTTTCGATGTGCAGCCTATAACGGGCTGCTTTTTTTTGGACTGGTGGGCGGGTTGTCAGAAACCGGGTTTTTCGTAAAAAACCCGGTTTCTTAAGTCCCTGTGCGTTTTTCGGTACTTCCAAGTCCTCTAATCGCCGATTTTGATGTCGTACTGGCGGCAGAGGGCGATCAGTTTTTGTTGGAAGCGATCGCGCACACTGTCGGGAGAGACAATGACGCAATCTTCCCAATAAGGAGAGATTTCGCGAAAAAACCAGAAAGTATTTGAGATATTCCGAATCACTCGCCTGATAGGCGGATCGCCTTCTGCTTCGCCGACTTCCTCATCTTCCTGCTTGCGTCTGTAATTAAAGGCTAGTCTGCCGGATAGATGAAATTCTACGGGAATCCTGGCTAAATCTGGCAGCCAAGGTCGATCGACCGAAATCACCGCAGCATCTTCAATGCGATCGAGCAGCAGCGTCCAGTTGTGTTTGAGTCCGGGTACGTCTTGATTTCCCTCAGATTCTTCGCAGCGACACATTAAATATTGTCGCTTTTCAATGGGGACAATCCGAGCGTGCAAGATCGTGTAATGCCAAAGGCGATCGCTTGCATCCCGGTAAGACAGGCGAAAAGGTTGCTGTCTGTGAATAAAATGGTCGATTTTTTGTCGCCAAACAGGTAAGGGGTTGCTCAAAAATCGATCGATTTCAGCCCGGAAAGGGAGAGTGAGTTCGCTGCGAGAACTCAACAATTCGGCAATTGCCAGCGCTTCATCAATTTTGCCCAAGTCAAGCAATTGCTGTCGGGCGATGTCTAGGGCTTTGATGCGGGTTTGCGGCCAGTCGTGGTTCGGGGCGATCGTCAGTTGGCGGCGGGCGATCGCTTCTATCAGTTTCGATATGTTCGGGCGATCGCCCCACGTCTTCCCGAATTCTTGGGCCAAGGCTTCCAACTCAGTTTTATCTCGTTCAGAAACCGATAGGGTGATCGATTGACCTTTGCGACTCATAAATGTACGGACACTTTATCTTGGTACAGGGTTGATTATCTCTATTGTCGGTGTCAATATGGGGAATATCCACTTTCTACGGACACAGTTTCAGCATATGTCCGACTACCAAATTACCCTCAAATCCGTTTATTCCTGTCCCGCTGCGGAGATTTCCCAGGGAGTCAAATTACCGGAAGGCTGGGCGCTTTCTTGGCATCAACTCGAAACTTTAAAGGCAATTCGCGATCCGAATATTGATGTCATTATCAATACGGCGATGACTGGTGATGGCAAAAGTTTAGCGGCTTTTTTAGAAACATTGCAGACATTTTGTTGTGCAGTGGCGCTATATCCGACGAATGAACTGGCGCGAGATCAGGAGACTCAAATTCAGCGCTATATCGAACAATTCCAACCCGATCATCAACCCCGCGTTGTCCGACTCAGCGGCTCGGAATTAGAAATCTATGCAGAAAATGAAAAACTGAGAAAAGCAGCCGCGATCGCATCTCGCACAGGTCAATCAGAGATTTTATTAACTAACCCTGATATCTTGCACTATCTGCACCGAGGAGCGTATTTAAGCTCTGAAGATAGCCCCGATAAACTGTGGGGTCGAATTGACAAAGATTTTGAGCTGTTTATTTTTGATGAATTTCATGTTTTTGCGGCTCCCCAGATTGCCGGCGTCATCAATACTATGTTGTTAATTCGCAATACAAATCGCCGCAAAAAGTTTGTATTTCTGTCAGCAACTCCTGACGACCAATTAATTGGCAGACTAGAAATAGCAGGTTTTCGCTGTCAAACTATCGACTCTTTAAAAGCAGGCAAATATCAGTTTCCCGATCGCCCTGCTGAAATCGAACAGTTGAAAGCAGACTCCTGGCGGCAGATATTGAGGGAAAGTAGGCTGACTTTTATTTCCCTAGAACCAACTTCAAAAGCTTCTGAAACTTGGCTGAAGGACAGCGCAAATCTCATCCTGACTCACTTTAAACACAATCCGGGAAGTAAAGGAGCTATTATCCTGAATTCGATTGCTGCCGTCAAGCGGCTGACACCATTTTTTCGGGAATTGTTCCAGCCTTACGGTTTAGTTGTTGGCGAAAACACCGGGTTGTCGGGAAAGACGGAAAAAGAGCGATCGCTCTCCTCAGACTTAGTTCTCGGTACTAGCACAATTGATGTCGGGGTAGACTTCAAAATCAATTTGCTGATTTTTGAATCCGCCGATGCGGGCAACTTCATCCAAAGATTGGGAAGGTTGGGGCGACACGATGGCTGCGATCGCAATGGAGAATTTATTCAATTTCAAAATTTCACAGCCATAGCACTCATCCCTAATTTCTTAGCTGAACGCTTGTTTGTCGGTGATACTGCCACTTTAGAGTCTAGCGGAATTTACGATCGTCCTTTTTTCTATCAACAAATTCGCGAAAACTACCGCCAAATCAACAATTTTGAGGGATATTATTCGCGGTGGGGTGCGGTGCAGTCTGTTCAAATTTGTTGGGAATTAGGGCACAGGACAATTAAACAGCAGTACGCATCAAGTCAGAAAGCTTTTCAGGAAGCTGCTCAAAAAGTATTTAAAACTAGCTTGGGGAAAGTGGCAGGTAATATTAAACAGTGGGGCAAAGAGTGGCAAGAGCGATCGGGAAATAAGACAGGAAATCCGATCGTTGAAGATGCTAGCAGCTTTCGAGGTTCTAGTCCCCTACAATGCGGCATCTGCGATTTAACCGATTCCCACGAGGCAGACAAATTCAAAACTTACGATTTACCAGGAATTTTGAGCAACTTAGAAATCGAACCGATGACGGAATCTGCATTTATGCGAATGTTGAACGAGACATCGGAACGCCTTGGGCAACCAATTGCCAAAGGTCGATTTAAACATTGTCTTGCTTTTTTGAAGTTGCATAGTTATCGGGAGGAAAGACTGAATTGGAAATTTACTTATTCGGGAAATTTAGAGGAAAATGCTGCTGCTTGGAAGGTTCAGGTTTTAACGGGGATTGAGGTTTTGCAACCTGAGAATTATTGGATCGGGGAAATCAATAAGCGTTTGAAGAAGCAAGCATTGGTTTGTTATGTGCTGCGCTATCCGGTGGCTGAAGTGCGATCGCGCCTGCAATTGCCGGTACACTTTCAGATTTATCCGATTTGCGATCGGTACAGTTTCCACGATGCGACTGCACCTTATTCGATCGCCTTTGGGCAATCGGCCCTGTTGGTAGATACGCTGGCCCACTGGCTCAAGAGCAAGGGGGACGAAATATGGATTGCGTAGAAGATAAAGCCCTGATAGGGGTTTTGGTTGAGCAAATGAAGAAGCTTACGGCATTAAGCACAGACCTATTCTTTTCAATCCCTGATAGGGAATTTAAGCTCGTTACATCCTGTACACCGCAATACTTCTTTTCAATGCAAGCATAACACAAGGGGTTGAATATGTCAGCGCTAGTAAATAGTTGAATAATTCTCAGCTTATCAACTGCTTGACAGCAGCTATCGCAACTACTAGGTTGGGAATAAGCAAATTGCTGAAGCCCATAACTAGCAATAATTTGGGCTTATACAGTCGCTTGAAACAAACTAGAAGGTGAAAATAACCATGCGTGTCAAATTAACTAATCTCGATCGTTTGATCGGAGTCCTAAAAGACGGTAAGTGGCATTCTGGCGACGAGCTAGCCACCAAGGTTAGCTGGCGATTTGGACACACAGTCCACGAAGCTCGCAAGAAAGGCTACTCGATTGAAAAGTTAAAGGTTGCTCACAACCAATTTGAATATCGGATGTTGCAAGCCTAAACTATCTCGTCGCTCTTGGGGGATTTCTCTGACTCAACCAGAGAATCTCCCGTAAGGGAGGGAAGCTCATCATTAGCTTGCGGCATTAAGGTCAGGCGTAGGTAATCTCAACTCCGCTCTGTTAGAAAGCAAAACTTTTTTGCAGATCGCTGGTTAAGTCACTTAACAAAAACCATGCTAAAGCAGCTAGTTCTACCAAGGCTTCCCTCTCCTAATCTCCGATCTACATCTAGCAAGTCACAGCTTACATAGACTCCCTAGAGGCATAAAATGGCTAAAAAACGTCAAAAACCCGATGAAGAGTATCAACAACTCTCATTATTTGATATTCCAGTTAATTTGAACTCAGAACAATCGGATGATGCAGATGATGACTGGTTGCAAGATGAAAAATTAGCTTCGAGCTTTGAAACATCCGATCGCACAATCGAACCTCAAACTCGCGACTTACTAACTCTCAAGCTCTTGCGAGAAGCCATTCAGAGTCAAAATCCAGGCGATCGCGTCATGGCAGACTTCGCAGAATATGTCTTGCCAAATCTGCTGCGAGTTGCCATTGGCGTTACAGCCAAAGGCGGCAAATTTTTTGACGAACTCGATAAAAAGCAAGGAAAAGAGAATGTTAGACGGCATAATGCAGGCGATCAGTCCCTAAATACTCACCTGCTAAATGGATTATTTCCCGCTAATTTAATAGAACAGCGGTTAGAAAAACTCGATACCACCGTGCGGCGCTCCGTAGGAGAAAAAGAACGGCGGTTAGTAATTGCTGGATTTATTCTCCACGACTTTGAAAAATTCCCCGATGTCCCCAACGATTGTCGCAAGTTACCGCTAGAACAGCACCGTCAAATTATTGATGAAAAAGTTCGACAGTTAGGAATAGATAGCTTCATCAATCCCGACGATCCAGAGGCTTATGGAGAATATATTGACGATTTGCTCTGCCTTGCTTATAACGCTCAGCGGCGTTGGGATACTAACTGGAATTTTTCCGAATTTGGGTTAAATCCAGTGTTGCGGGATCGCACACTCCGCAGCCTCTCAGACTTAACCTGTTTAGCAGATTCCCTAGCATCTATTATCAAACATCCCCAAGATGCAGAAAATACCAGGCTCAATGAGTTAATCCACAGCCTCAGCGACGGGCAATTAAAATTCACTTATCACAGCATCGCTGAAAACAGAGGCGTACTTACCAACGTAGTCAATAACGCTTTAATGGAAGTGCATACGGCGCTGAATACCGACGCTTGCACCTACTATGAACCACTGCTTTACCTACCAACTGGTGTAATTTACCTAGCACGGCGGGATGCTCCTGCTATTTCAATTGCCGACTTACCCGAACGAGTAGTTAGCAAGATTAAACAACTCTGCGCCGGACAACTACAACGGCGACAAACTGGCTTTGGCAGAGATGGTAAAGGCATGAAATATGCCGAGTATTATAACCTGTTTTTTGATGCGTCAGATTTGATGCTAGTTGCCATCGCTGCTACGTTACGCATTCTCAAAATAGGGAAAAACTCTGTTGCAAAAAGTCGCAGCGATAATCTGATAAAATTTCAAAAACAGGATGTTTTGTCGGCCGATTACAACTTCAATTTTGACGACGATCTGAGGATTGACCAAATTGCTGAACTTGGCGACTTAGTGAGCCGTAAGATTTGGGGAGAACAGGTTAATACTATCGAAGCTGCACGCAAGAAAGACAAAAAACTACCCGCATTACCTCATCTAGATATTGTCGATGAAATTGCTAAGTTTTGGAACCTGTCCGACTATCTGCCAGCCCTGAGAGAAATTCAACGAATTAATGAACGCCTGAAAGAACTTAAGCTAAAAGGCAATACAGGAGGCGTTCCTTACGAATGGTACTATTTAGCAGCAAAGTACCTAGAACATTACCCAGGAATTGAGGATGTGCGGCAGGTTTGCGAACAGGCGATCGCCCACGTTTCCAAAATGATGAAGCCCATTCTTTCACAGTACAAATTGCCCGACGGTTGGGACGATTTGCGACTGTGGGTAACGCGGGTTGTCATGTTACCCGGAAATACACCATTGGACACAGCATCCAGTGACGTATTTTTAGATGAGTTGGAACGCTACCAACTCGCTAAGAAACAGGGTAGAGGAAGACAGTTAATCTGTTCAATTTCCCATTCAGCTTACACGGTGACAGAACAAATGGAATCAGCCGTTTTGTTCACGCCTCAAGTTTACACTAACAAACAAATGTTGGGAGGTTCTAACGCTAAACGCAATATTTCTAGTATTGCAGGTTTGGAAATGATGATGAGGCAAATTTTAATGAATCAAACTCAAGCTGTGGGCAAAAAATTTGAAGATGGCAAATATCGCTATCTCTATTTTTATCCCACATATTACTTCACCCCAGAGACAAATAAGTTTCTGCAAAAAGCCTACACTAGCATTGCCCAAACCCGCTTTGATACCAGCATTCGCAATCATTTTATCAGCAAGGATTTGCAAGCCGATTTTGGGCGCGAACGCTACCAAAGCATCGATAGTTTCCTAATCGATGAAAACATCGAACCAGGAAAAGACCGCACCTTCAAACTTTCCTATCCCGAAGACCAACCCCTAACATTTTACTTCATGGCGCTTCCGCCCGGCCGAGATGCAACTGATACCGAATCTTGGGTAATGCCAACTTGGCTAGCTTTTGCTTTTCCCATGATTCTAGATGTTAAAACCGTAGTTTCAGAGTCGCCAATTCCGCCTTTTAACGACGGTGCGGAATTTGAAGAAAGCGTATTTCTGGACAGTGTACCCCAAGCTTTTAGGGTGTTGACGAAGCGCGATCGCTTCCGCCTCGACTACATCCTAGAAGGATGGGAGGAAAACGGCAAATCTTATCCTGCACCTTTAAATGTCTTAACTGCTGCTTATGCCATTCATCTTGATGTTAATGCAAAACAAGGGAAGTCCGGTTATGACTCCAACTGGGGAAAGTTAACTGAACTCGCCACTGATTTTGAAACCAGCCCGCTTTATGTGTTTAGCTACCTAAACAAGTGGGTGCGGAAACAAAAAAATGAAACAGCATCAATTCAAAAAATCAAGCTTTATGCTTATCATTTTTACCCTTGTTTTGATGCTTATGCCCACTATAATTTTATATCAGAGGAATGGATCGTGAGAGAACAATCAAGCCTAAATCACCCTGTCAATTTGACAGGATTATATCGCAAGTTCTATAAGGCTGACAAGTGGTATAATCCCAAAGCAAATTCTGTGTTAAAACCGATTGATATTGCAGCTAAAGTTGTCCTTGATGCCGATCCAAGTTTTGAAGGTGATGTCATATTACCTACTGTTATTGAGGAAAATCCAAGTTTTCAAAGTAAAGCATTAATTGCTACTGTTACTGGGGAAATATGCAAGCTGATGGATCGAGTTCATGCTAAAACTGCTAATGGACGCTGGGTATTTAATGCTCAACAACGTGATCTAGAACGAGAGGCGATTTTAGAGTTTGCTCGCTACTTTGTTGAGGAGGTATTTGAGAAATCATTTGCAGGCGATCGCGCTCGTTTAGCTGGCCGACAAATCAACTTAATCCGAGATACCTGCGAATTCCTTTACCGTTTAGAAAATGACAAAGACAATCGCGATAGAGATGACAAATCTCCTGACGATTTACAAGAAGAAGCTGAGAATTAAAGCTTACGCTCTTGTTTGACAAGCTACACGCAATTTGCACCAGTAACATTTTAACTACAAATTTCACTTAGGAGACAAATCATGGCTTTCTTGAAAACAGTTGACTCTAAATTCTTCCACGCTAATATCCCCTACAAACCAATGGGTAAATATGTACATTTCCTGACTGTGCGAGTCACAGAATCTTATCCCCTATTTCAGACAGATGGAGAACTGAATAAAGCGCGGGTGAGGTCAGGAATTCAAGACCAAAAACCGATTAGCCGCTTGACCATGTTTAAGCGCAAGCAATCTACACCAGAACGTTTAGTCGGTCGCGAGTTGCTGCGTAACTACGGTTTTATGACCGCTGAAGACTGCGAATACAATGTCAAGTTTGCCATGAATAATCCTGATTGCATTATCTACGGATTTGCGATCGGTGACTCTGGTTCAGAAAAATCAAAAGTCGTAGTTGACACAGCATTTTCAATTACCGCTTTTGACGAATCTCACGAGACTTTTACCCTCAACGCTCCCTTTGAGAATGGCACAATGGCATCCAAAGGTGAATCTGGTTCAAAAGTCGGAGAAGTAACCAGTCGGATCAATCAGCAAGACCACATCAAACCGCAGATTTTCTTTCCTAGCATTGTCACCCTAAAAGACCCTACAGAAGCTAGTTTTTTGTATGTTTTTAACAACATTCTCAGAACAAGGCACTATGGCGCTCAAACCACCCGCACAGGTAGAGTCAGAAATCAGTTAATTGGTGTTGTATTTGCCGACGGCGAAATTACCAGTAACCTCCGCTGGACGCAAGCAATTTACGACAAATTGCAGGTTGAAGATAAACTTAATTCCAACAACCCTCTCAATGAAGATGATGTAATTGCCGCTGCTAGCGCTGCTATCGAAACATTAATGTCTGAGGAATTTATCGTGCATCAAGACTTTATTGGGGATAAGTTTACGCCATTAATTACAGAAGTTAAAGCTATTATTGGCCATGAAGATGAACTCAAAAAGATGTTGAAAAAAGCTGATGATGAAGCTAAAGCTTACGCGAAGAAGCATATCAAGGGTAAGGCAGGATCTATAGCAGCAGCGGAATAAAAACAATGGCTATTATATATCGCTGTCAAATCGAGTTGCACGATAGCCTTTATTTTGCAACTCGCGAGATCGGGAGACTTTACGAAACAGAGCCAGTAATTCACAATTACGCACTTTGTTACGCCCTCGGTTTGGTGGATAGCGCCATCTATTCTACCACCGTGGCTGAAGAAGATTCCTATCGCTATTTTTGTCCCGAACAAATTCCTAAATACGAGCAGCATTTAACGGCGCTCAACCAACAGGGGATTTATGTAACTCCGGCGCGATCGATCTCTCACGCATCCACTCTCAATACATGGAAATACGCCAACAACAACTATCACGTTGAGATGGAGAAAACCCAGAAAAATATCCCCAGTTTTGGCAGAACTAAAGAAATTGCACCGGAAAGCAAATTTGAGTTTTTCATAATCTCAGAAAAGTCTCTGAAACTGGCGAAATGGATTCGTCTGGGAAAGTGGATGAGCAAAGCTGAGTTAACGACTGAAGAAATGGGCAATGGCGATAATCGCAAAAATGGCGATTTTATTTTTCCTTATTTGCTCAATCCCTTAGATGTGATGTTTTCCCATCAAGTCCTCAGCTACGACGTGGTTAATATGCCGCCCGTAAGTTTGATTCAAAATATCAAAATTCGCGGTCAACATTACCAGTTTGAAAACCTCAGAATTCCAGCTTGTATGGAATATCGCTTTCGGGCGAGTTAAATTTCAAAAAGGTTCGCAGTGAGAACTAAAATTTTCACTATAAACTTACTGAGTTAGGACTTACGCACGGGGCAGAAACCGGGTTTTTATGAAAATCCTTCGTTGTTACCTGCAGATTAGGTAAAAAACCCGGTTTCTTTGGCCTTGCACAAATCCTGTAAATTTTCTTTTTTCCATACCAACAAATGAGCTAACAAACTATGCCGCACAGCCTGATCCTCAACCTCCTCCCACTCTCCCCAATATCCCCTGGATACCTAACGGGAAGACACCTGCACGCCCTCTTTCTCACCCTTGTGAGCTCCGTTGACAAAGAACTTGGCAACTACCTCCACGAAGCTGCAGCAGATAAAGCTTTCACCCTCAGCCCTTTACAAACTAAAAAATGCCCTTTCAAAAAACACCATTCCTTGCAATGGGAGCACTCGCAACCCATTCCCGAACATACCCTTTGTTGGTGGCGAATTACTCTTCTTGATGACTCTCTATTTGGTAAATTAACTCAGCTTTGGCTGAATCTTAATCCCTCAAAACCGTGGCATCTGGGCCCTACTGATTTGTTGATTACTAAGATTTTGGGAACGCCACAAGTAGATATGCCTTGGGCTAATGCTTGCGATTACTCTCAATTGTACGATCGAGCTTCTGACACTAATCGAGCGATCGCCTTCAGCCTCGCTACTCCGACATCTTTTCGTCAAGGGAAATTTGATTCAGTTTTGCCCACGAGAGAATGCGTTTTTAACAGGCTTCTCACTCGCTGGAACAAGTACAGCGGTATTGAGATTTCTCCGCTGTCCCTCGATGCACTTTTTCCGAGTTTTGTCAATATCAAAACAGAAGTTACGAGTAATTATCACAGCAATTTTATCGGAGTTGTTGGGGAAGTTACTTATCGAATCTTGGGAGATGTGGAGCCGTTGGCTATTAAACAAATTAATGCTTTGGCTGATTTTTCCTTGTACTGCGGGTTGGGGAGAAAAACACCGATGGGAATGGGTATGACGCGCCGGATTTTTGTTAAAAATTCTCAAGATTGAAGCATAAACCAATAGGGTGAAATCAACGTTTTAGTTAGGTTTGTCATTGCTTCGCGAGGACGATCGCAATGACAAATAAGAATTTTAAGCACAAATTATTGAGATTATGAATGATACTGATGATTACATTTCGATCGCATCTTTGAACCAATACTCCTACTGCGCCCACCGCTGCTGGCGGATGTTTTGCGCGGGGGAATTTGCGGAAAATCAGTATACCATAGAAGGGACGAGTTTGCACGAGCGGGTTCACACTATGGGAGAACTTAATCGCGATGAAACTTGGCAAGTTCGGGCGATTTGGCTGAAGTCGGAACGCTACAGGCTGATTGGTAAGTCGGATTTGATTGAATCGGAGAATGGCGAGATTTATCCGGTTGAATACAAGCGCGGTAAGAAGGGGGAATGGGATAACGACGAGTTGCAAGTGTGCGCGCAAGCTTTGTGTTTGGAAGAGATGACGGGGAAAACAATTCAAACCGGATACGTCTATTACGCGCAGTCGCACCAGCGGCAAAAAGTCGAGATTTCTGAGGATTTGAGACAGGAGGCTGTCGTGACTATTTCGGCTATTCAAGTTTTGTTGGGAACTGGAAAAATGCCGCCTGCAAATTACAGTAAACGCTGTCAGGGATGCAGTTTGTACACTCAATGTTTGCCCCAGGTGAGTAACAAGATTCTTCGCTATCAAGAAGCCAGCTAAGTTGATAAATTTCAGTTTGTTTTAACTGAAAAATTGGATCGTTTTTAATTGGGTATTTCTCGTGGGGAAGGGCGGGTTTATTTCAATTGTTGGCGAGGGTTAGAACCGACTCGAGCTATGAAACTGGGGTTGATATCAAATCCGGTAGCATCGGAATGACTCAGATATATATTCTCTCCCTCTGTGTACTCTGTGTACTCTGCGGTTAAATCATTCCAATCCAAACGGAAACGATATGAAACCCCAGGCGGACTGGCGGACTAGCCAAGCATCCCCTGGCGGACAAGCTCACAAATCAAAAGACAACTAATATATAATTTGAGGACTTAAAAATGGGAACACTTTACATCAATCAAGATGACGCTTTTATCGGCAAGATTGACGAACGCATTGTGGTAAAGTGCAATAATAAAATATTGCAGGAAGTGCCTTTAATTCATTTAGACGCAATTGTTATTTTGGGACGGGCTACTGTTTCCCCAGCGGCGATTGCAGAACTTCTTAAGCACAAAATTTCCCTGACTTTTATCTCGGAGATAGGGGAATATCTCGGCACGCTAGAACCGGAATTAACCAAAAATATTTTCGTCCGCGATGCTCAATGGAAGGCTGCTGGAGAAACTCCTCAAGCTATTCACGCTGTTCGCGGATTTATTCGAGGTAAGTTGAAAAATTACCGCTACAGTTTGTACAAAACTCAAGGTCATTATTCGGAACTAAATTTGCAACCAGCCATGACTATAATTCAGAATGTTATTAACAAGCTGAACAAAGTTGATAATATAAATTCTCTGCGCGGGCTGGAAGGTGCGGGAAGTGCGGCTTATTTTGGAGTTTTCAATCAACTAATTCGCGCTGAGGGATTTGTTTTTAAACCCCGACACAGACCCGCGATAGATTCAGTAAATTCTTTGATGAATTTCGGTTATACTCTCTTGCGTCGCGATGTGCAAAGTGCGATCAATATTGTTGGTTTCGATCCTTATTTAGGATACCTCCACGTTCAGCGCTACGGCCGCGTTGGACTGGCTTTTGATTTGATGGAGGAATTTCGGGCTTTAGTTGTCGATAGCGTGATTTTAAATGCTATCAACAATCGGATATTGACTCCGAATGATTTTACTGTAGAACCTCTGAGCAATGTGGTGCGACTCTCAGAAGGTGGGCGCAAGGAATTTCTGAAGCTGTACGAAAAGAAAAAACAGTCAGAGTTCAAGCATCCTGTTGTGGGGCGCAAGTGCACTTATCGCGAAGCTTTTGAAATTCAAGCGCGACTGTTGGCGAAATATCTGATGGGCGAAATCGACCAATATCCACCTTTAGTTTTGAAATAATTATGCACATTCTGATTTCTTACGATATCCCGGAAGACAAGCGGCGGACTAAAGTTCACAAAATTCTCAAATCCTACGGGCAGTGGATGCAGTACAGTGTGTTTGAGTGTGCGGATTTGAGCGAAACGCAGTATGCTAAGTTGCGATCGCGCTTGGCTAAATTCATCAAGCCCCCAGAGGACAGTATCCTATTTTTTCCGTTGTGCGCTTGCTGTCAGGGTAAAATTGAGCGCATTGGTGGGGTAGTTCCGATCGATCGAACTATTTTCTTTGCATAAAAATTCGCCAACCTGTAGGTGTAAAATTTGGGGGGTCAAATTTTTAGGCTATAATCTATATAGATTAAGGGTTTGATGCTCCCTCTCCGAAAAAGAGGTTGGCGAAATCGCTAGGACTGTTGCTGGATAAGGATTTTAAGTTGAGGTGCGATCTATGGTATTGACAGAGCGAAAGCTGAAATGGTATTCTCTGAGGAGGTTGGCGAAACTGAACCTTGAAAACCAAATAGAACAATGGTTTCACACACCGGCGTCGCAATAAACTCCACTCCCTACTAGGGATTGAAACTTTAAAAATTAGAGCAATCAAGGCAGATGTTGAGTCGCAATAAACTCCACTCCCTACTAGGGATTGAAACTGTGCGGGCTTTCATGTAAAAGTGGAGGCTCGGTCGCAATAAACTCCACTCCCTACTAGGGATTGAAACTCCCGTGCGACTGTTCCCCTACTTCGGCCGCCAGGTCGCAATAAACTCCACTCCCTACTAGGGATTGAAACCTAAATATTTCGCAGATTCCTTTGGAGCGGGAAAGTCACGTCGCAATAAACTCCACTCCCTACTAGGGATTGAAACGTAATATTTCTTCTCCTCAGCAGCTTTTAGCTTCTCCTGCTAAGTCGCAATAAACTCCACTCCCTACTAGGGATTGAAACATTGCGGAGTTTGATTTCGCTCCCAACTTTAAAGGTCGCAATAAACTCCACTCCCTACTAGGGATTGAAACTTGGGGCAACACCTTTATCCTCTCCTTTGGCCGCTCTCCAAGTCGCAATAAACTCCACTCCCTACTAGGGATTGAAACGGGGAATCTTTTGTAATTTAGGCTCCCACAAAAGTCGCAATAAACTCCACTCCCTACTAGGGATTGAAACAGCACTGAACTATTGGAAGAGTTGAGGAAGCAGGGTCGCAATAAACTCCACTCCCTACTAGGGATTGAAACAAGTTCTGCCTGCTCTAACAAATCGGTTGCCTTCGTCGCAATAAACTCCACTCCCTACTAGGGATTGAAACTAGTAACAGATTTAGCTTATGAAACAGAAATTGGTCGCAATAAACTCCACTCCCTACTAGGGATTGAAACTTCCTAGCGTTGAGGAGGAATAATGACAGACCAAACTGTCGCAATAAACTCCACTCCCTACTAGGGATTGAAACCAGTAAGAGTTTCAGCGTTAAACTGCAAGAAGTGGTCGCAATAAACTCCACTCCCTACTAGGGATTGAAACGCACTTGTGGTACAGAGGAGCGCAGGACTCTGTGTCGCAATAAACTCCACTCCCTACTAGGGATTGAAACGCGATTAGCAAAAGCTGCATAGGCTGAAATTAATTCCCGTCGCAATAAACTCCACTCCCTACTAGGGATTGAAACACTGGAGCTGCTGCGGTTGCATTGTTCGCCCCCTGTCGCAATAAACTCCACTCCCTACTAGGGATTGAAACGTCTGCCAGCAATTCCGACAGCAAATTTTTCACGTCGCAATAAACTCCACTCCCTACTAGGGATTGAAACTAGTGCCGGCCCCTCCAGCCGGTAGTGGAGAATTTTGTCGCAATAAACTCCACTCCCTACTAGGGATTGAAACTTATTGATAATAAAGTGACGCAACACGATCAATTTTAGTCGCAATAAACTCCACTCCCTACTAGGGATTGAAACCACTCACAAAAACCAGACGGCAGAAGAACGAGAGCAGGAAAATAAGTCGCAATAAACTCCACTCCCTACTAGGGATTGAAACGACAGTGTAAACACGTTGGACTGGACTAATGATGGGTCGCAATAAACTCCACTCCCTACTAGGGATTGAAACAGTGCAGCACCGCTGAGCACCCACATTTTTAACTGTCGCAATAAACTCCACTCCCTACTAGGGATTGAAACTCAGGAGTTGGGGCTGTTTGACTTTCAGGAGAGTAAGTCGCAATAAACTCCACTCCCTACTAGGGATTGAAACCCGAGACTTACAGTGCGGACATTCAAAAGTAGAGTCGCAATAAACTCCACTCCCTACTAGGGATTGAAACGGAAGTTTCCCCCGCTACCTTCGGGGGGTTTTACGTCGCAATAAACTCCACTCCCTACTAGGGATTGAAACTTGGCGTTATTCGAGGCTTACCAGCCAGGGGAGTCGCAATAAACTCCACTCCCTACTAGGGATTGAAACATTGGAAGCCAGCACTTAAAAAAATGGGGATCCCTTACGTCGCAATAAACTCCACTCCCTACTAGGGATTGAAACTACAAGGATTCACGGCGTTTGTGACAATTTATCCTGGTCGCAATAAACTCCACTCCCTACTAGGGATTGAAACTACACCCCCGAAAGTTTTGCCGCTCTCTACCGAGTCGCAATAAACTCCACTCCCTACTAGGGATTGAAACTATGCTGTTGCCCAGAATTTTCAGCAATTGCTGAAATCTTAGTCGCAATAAACTCCACTCCCTACTAGGGATTGAAACCTTCCGGACGATCGCAACACTTAACGTGCGTGATATCCGGTCGCAATAAACTCCACTCCCTACTAGGGATTGAAACTCTTTGGTGGCAATCGGAGGTTTTTCTCGCAGCGTCGCAATAAACTCCACTCCCTACTAGGGATTGAAACTATGGCCTCCCCTCCCGGCCGCAATATTGCCCGCTGTCGCAATAAACTCCACTCCCTACTAGGGATTGAAACTCGGCTAACAAGAATTTTGCACAATTTTTACAGATTAGTCGCAATAAACTCCACTCCCTACTAGGGATTGAAACGACAAGCTATAGACAATTGCTAGACAAGCTGTAGTCGCAATAAACTCCACTCCCTACTAGGGATTGAAACTCGGGTAAACGATGCGGCCGAATTTGGACTCGAGTCGCAATAAACTCCACTCCCTACTAGGGATTGAAACCCAATGCACGGCTTAATTCAAGGTATCGCGCTGGGTCGCAATAAACTCCACTCCCTACTAGGGATTGAAACCGATCGCAACTCCGAAAAGAAACCGCTGATCGGGAGTCGCGTCGCAATAAACTCCACTCCCTACTAGGGATTGAAACATCACCATCACCCTTGACGAACGGCAACAAAAATTCATAGTCGCAATAAACTCCACTCCCTACTAGGGATTGAAACTGAAAACTTTACAATTCCGGCTTGACACTGCCGGGTCGCAATAAACTCCACTCCCTACTAGGGATTGAAACTTTGGAACCATCCAGCCCGATGTGTTAGCCGCTTTGGTCGCAATAAACTCCACTCCCTACTAGGGATTGAAACTTATCTAGTGCTGCTAGTGGAACCAACCACAGCACGAGTCGCAATAAACTCCACTCCCTACTAGGGATTGAAACAGATAGAATTTCTGCGATCGGACGGCGAAACTGGTCGCAATAAACTCCACTCCCTACTAGGGATTGAAACATCTGCAAGCTCAAAGGTTACTGGCGGGGCAAGCGTCGCAATAAACTCCACTCCCTACTAGGGATTGAAACACATTTATTAGCAGAAAGGAAAGGCGGGACGCTTTCAGGTCGCAATAAACTCCACTCCCTACTAGGGATTGAAACACATCATTTAGATTTGAATCATCGGGACAGAATAAGCGTCGCAATAAACTCCACTCCCTACTAGGGATTGAAACCAACAAACCCCGGCGACTTTGGCTCAATCCGCAGGTGTCGCAATAAACTCCACTCCCTACTAGGGATTGAAACTCGATGCTATTCGAGCCAAACTTACAGCGGGGATGGTCGCAATAAACTCCACTCCCTACTAGGGATTGAAACTTTTCCAGAAGCGCGGGCGACGGCCTTTAACAAGTCGCAATAAACTCCACTCCCTACTAGGGATTGAAACAAATATCTGTAACTCTGCCACCGCTTCAGAAAGGTCGCAATAAACTCCACTCCCTACTAGGGATTGAAACTTATAGACGAATTCCAGGTAAAAGCAGCCATTGGTCGCAATAAACTCCACTCCCTACTAGGGATTGAAACTAAAAGACTTGCCAATTTGACCGAAAGACGTAACGTCGCAATAAACTCCACTCCCTACTAGGGATTGAAACTTAGAAGATGACAAGGTACATGATAAGGCGAGTCGCAATAAACTCCACTCCCTACTAGGGATTGAAACTCGGCTAGCTGTTTGCATTTGTGCGATCGCATCTGTCGCAATAAACTCCACTCCCTACTAGGGATTGAAACGCTGCATTGTTTGATGTTGTGTAAGTCGTTGCCGTCGCAATAAACTCCACTCCCTACTAGGGATTGAAACAGAAAGATCGCACCTATTTCTGCAAAAGGTAGCCAAGTCGCAATAAACTCCACTCCCTACTAGGGATTGAAACTTCAGTGCTAGAGTTTGACGTGCGATCGCGGGAAGTCGCAATAAACTCCACTCCCTACTAGGGATTGAAACTGCTGCTTTTCCCCTCCCTGCCAACCCTTTAGCAAGTCGCAATAAACTCCACTCCCTACTAGGGATTGAAACCCGGAACTAATCACGGGTTTTGATAATTCCTTTGGGTCGCAATAAACTCCACTCCCTACTAGGGATTGAAACTTGTGTATGAAACCCACGTGACGGACAAGAAATCGGGCAGTCGCAATAAACTCCACTCCCTACTAGGGATTGAAACTTAGCTACCCATTGAGAGAAATGCTTTATGGCCCTTGTCGCAATAAACTCCACTCCCTACTAGGGATTGAAACCTGAATACAGAACCTTGACAACCGAATAGGAGAAGTCGCAATAAACTCCACTCCCTACTAGGGATTGAAACATTCAGGATAAGGTAGGGGCTAGACCGTTCACATTGTCGCAATAAACTCCACTCCCTACTAGGGATTGAAACCGGGTTCTGAGCCTGAGCCAAGTGGGTCGGCAGGGAGTCGCAATAAACTCCACTCCCTACTAGGGATTGAAACTTGACTTTTATCTATGGTGGGAATACAACTCCTACTCGTCGCAATAAACTCCACTCCCTACTAGGGATTGAAACTATGCGGCGACGGTGGGAAAAATCGACGCTGCGGGAAGTCGCAATAAACTCCACTCCCTACTAGGGATTGAAACAAACCAACTTTTTGCAACTTGAGCGGTAGGGCGGGTCGTCGCAATAAACTCCACTCCCTACTAGGGATTGAAACTTGATCAACACCGGCATCAATTGACGCACCGATTGGGCCGACTCCGATACGTCGCAATAAACTCCACTCCCTACTAGGGATTGAAACCTGCCAGCAAAACCGCCATTTGGTAGCTATTTTGTGGTCGCAATAAACTCCACTCCCTACTAGGGATTGAAACGGGCGCTTCATCGTGAATCGCCAGGTAATACTGTGTCGCAATAAACTCCACTCCCTACTAGGGATTGAAACCGGAGAAGATAAGAGCGGCTTCATCACAGAAGAAATTGAGTCGCAATAAACTCCACTCCCTACTAGGGATTGAAACCGAATTTCTTTATCTGTTATCTGAAAATTGAAATTCCAGTCGCAATAAACTCCACTCCCTACTAGGGATTGAAACTGATTCCTCTATAGTACAATCTAATAATAGATTAGTCGCAATAAACTCCACTCCCTACTAGGGATTGAAACAGCAAAGCAAAAACTTTCAAAGGTGAAAGCATGATCATCGTCGCAATAAACTCCACTCCCTACTAGGGATTGAAACAATTCCTACGAATTAGCAAGCGGTGCCGAAGGGGAAATGCGATCGCGAGTCGCAATAAACTCCACTCCCTACTAGGGATTGAAACCCGTGGCTTAATTTCCATCAATTGCGCGGAGGTTTGTCGCAATAAACTCCACTCCCTACTAGGGATTGAAACGCAAAGTTCCGGGCGCTACTCCTTGACCGCTGGCGATCGAGTCGCAATAAACTCCACTCCCTACTAGGGATTGAAACATATAAGAGTCGCCGACACTAATCACACCCTCGCCGATGTCGCAATAAACTCCACTCCCTACTAGGGATTGAAACCAAAAGTGCGATCGCCTTTATCTACAGGCAACAGTCGCAATAAACTCCACTCCCTACTAGGGATTGAAACTGACCGCCTATCACCGTATCGATCAAACCTCCGCGGTCGCAATAAACTCCACTCCCTACTAGGGATTGAAACGCGCTGCTAACCAAGGTATTTGCAGTTCCACCAACCGTCGCAATAAACTCCACTCCCTACTAGGGATTGAAACGAAACCGCGAGATACCCAAAAACTGTAACCGGGTCTGGTCGCAATAAACTCCACTCCCTACTAGGGATTGAAACTTGATGTCTCGCGCATCATAGCTAATCGTACTTGTCGCAATAAACTCCACTCCCTACTAGGGATTGAAACATGCCGCGTAATTCTCTACCAACCATTGAATACACTCTGGTCGCAATAAACTCCACTCCCTACTAGGGATTGAAACTTACAACTTTTAAGCCCGCAATCTTCTCAACAATTGTCGCAATAAACTCCACTCCCTACTAGGGATTGAAACAGCTAGAAAATAGTGCTGCAAATACTTTGAACGAGGGTCGCAATAAACTCCACTCCCTACTAGGGATTGAAACTTACAACTTTTAAGCCCGCAATCTTCTCAACAATTGCGTCGCAATAAACTCCACTCCCTACTAGGGATTGAAACTGGAATATAAAGGGGGGAAAGCTCTGAAACAAAGTCGCAATAAACTCCACTCCCTACTAGGGATTGAAACTAGGGGCAGGAATGGGGGGAAGCCTCCACTTCCTCGTCGCAATAAACTCCACTCCCTACTAGGGATTGAAACGCAGGCACAACATAAGCAGAATCAGAAGCCGAACAAGGTCGCAATAAACTCCACTCCCTACTAGGGATTGAAACTTGATAACTAATCGCTATATTTCCATTAATTTCCGGTCGCAATAAACTCCACTCCCTACTAGGGATTGAAACAGACATTAATTAGCGGACAAAGTACGGGCGCGAGCTTGAAGAGTCGCAATAAACTCCACTCCCTACTAGGGATTGAAACGATGCTCCCATTGCTTTACCGAAACAGATAGTAGTCGCAATAAACTCCACTCCCTACTAGGGATTGAAACATCAACGCCGCCCTTGCCAGCTCTCAAGAAAAACTCAAGTCGCAATAAACTCCACTCCCTACTAGGGATTGAAACGAAATTGAAGGCATAACTTAACTGCTGGAGTCGAAGTCGCAATAAACTCCACTCCCTACTAGGGATTGAAACATGTGGTGATCTATGGTGACAAAGGAAGTCTGGCGCGTCGCAATAAACTCCACTCCCTACTAGGGATTGAAACAATACACCCCTGTAAATGAGGGGTGTAAATCAAAGTCGCAATAAACTCCACTCCCTACTAGGGATTGAAACGATCGCGCAAGCTGTTGACAAAAAAGTTGAAGAAATCACAGGTCGCAATAAACTCCACTCCCTACTAGGGATTGAAACTTCCGAAGCGGCCGGAGATACCAGGCACGGCTTTGTATGTCGCAATAAACTCCACTCCCTACTAGGGATTGAAACTACGCGAACCAATACTCGGAGCCAGGAGAAGCGCAAGATAAGTCGCAATAAACTCCACTCCCTACTAGGGATTGAAACATGATTAATTTACAACATTTACTTGCTGATGCAAACAGTCGCAATAAACTCCACTCCCTACTAGGGATTGAAACAATATCAATCATCTAAGAATTCTCCGAATAATGTCGCAATAAACTCCACTCCCTACTAGGGATTGAAACCTAATCTCAAGATTACAACTTTGGATTCTTTGCGTCGCAATAAACTCCACTCCCTACTAGGGATTGAAACCTTCACTCCCACCACTGGCAATATCACTATCTGGACGCCAGTCGCAATAAACTCCACTCCCTACTAGGGATTGAAACAGCTCAACCTCTAGAGCTTCTGCCAAAATTTGTAGTGTCGCAATAAACTCCACTCCCTACTAGGGATTGAAACGGATAGATTTACTGGTTTCTATGCGGACACCCTTTCCGTCGCAATAAACTCCACTCCCTACTAGGGATTGAAACCTGGGAGATTCGAGTGAGTGGCTGGTTAAATTTTCAGTCGCAATAAACTCCACTCCCTACTAGGGATTGAAACGATTTGCCGTGGCAATTTCTTCAATCCAAGCGCCGCTGTCGCAATAAACTCCACTCCCTACTAGGGATTGAAACAATAAAATCTCGCTTGCTAATTCGCAGACTGTGTCGCAATAAACTCCACTCCCTACTAGGGATTGAAACAAGAGAGGAATAGTATCAGTCGCCTGCGTCACGAGTCGCAATAAACTCCACTCCCTACTAGGGATTGAAACCTTCTGATTTAAAGCTACGCATTTCTGATGAAATTACTTTGTCGCAATAAACTCCACTCCCTACTAGGGATTGAAACGGACTTGCGCTGGAATAGGGGTTATCAGTGTAACGTCGCAATAAACTCCACTCCCTACTAGGGATTGAAACGATCTGATGCCGTATTTCTCTAATGCCAATACTATGTCGCAATAAACTCCACTCCCTACTAGGGATTGAAACGGAAGGTTGCGAAATTGTGGGCGACGGAATGGATTATAAAGTCGCAATAAACTCCACTCCCTACTAGGGATTGAAACGAAAATCCCGGCTTTTACACCGGGAATAGTTCCAAGGTCGCAATAAACTCCACTCCCTACTAGGGATTGAAACTTGCTCAAAAAAGGGACGGGAAATTGGATCGAAAGTCGCAATAAACTCCACTCCCTACTAGGGATTGAAACCCTTGTACAGGAAATCTAATTTTCATTTGAAATAATGTCGCAATAAACTCCACTCCCTACTAGGGATTGAAACTCAGTAGCCCAGTCATTTCAGCAAAAGCTTCTGAGATATGTCGCAATAAACTCCACTCCCTACTAGGGATTGAAACGTTGACTGGAATGTCGAGGTTGTGAATCTCCACTAATTCAGGTCGCAATAAACTCCACTCCCTACTAGGGATTGAAACTTCTTCGTTGCTGGCCGTGGCTGCTGCACTGGCAGTCGCAATAAACTCCACTCCCTACTAGGGATTGAAACTTGGTCAATCGAGATGGCTGGCTGGGATTTTGCGTCGCAATAAACTCCACTCCCTACTAGGGATTGAAACAGGCAGCATGGGAATAAGTCGTCACCATCGCTTTTGGTCGCAATAAACTCCACTCCCTACTAGGGATTGAAACTTTCTTGCTTGGCAGCTCTTCTCTGACGCGCCCACAAAGTCGCAATAAACTCCACTCCCTACTAGGGATTGAAACCTTGCTTTTTCTGTGCATTCCGTCCCATGTGATGCCTCCTAGTCGCAATAAACTCCACTCCCTACTAGGGATTGAAACAAATCGTTGAACAAGCTTTTCAGCTTCTGATTTGGTCGCAATAAACTCCACTCCCTACTAGGGATTGAAACCAGTCATCGCCCGGAGTGCCGATCGCTCCCAAACGTCGCAATAAACTCCACTCCCTACTAGGGATTGAAACGCTGCTGCCTCCTCCTTCATATCCAAGTTGAACAAGTCGCAATAAACTCCACTCCCTACTAGGGATTGAAACAGCAATTACGGCAAGTCCCACATTTACCTGTGAGGTATCCATGTCGCAATAAACTCCACTCCCTACTAGGGATTGAAACTTGATCCTTTTAATCTTGCCTATTATTGCAAAATTAGTCGCAATAAACTCCACTCCCTACTAGGGATTGAAACTTTTTGGCCTGACGGGGTGACAACCCCGTTAAAACATAGACTCAATCAAGGACATAGCTCTCATACCCTTCTGAAAAAATGGCAATTTATTAGGTCTTATTTTCATTAATTCAACAACTATTTCCTGACAATATT